>CAZBLU010000009.1:0-49191 GCA_964493015.1 uncultured Caldimicrobium sp. | reverse complement strand
ATTTTGTTCTCTTTAAGCCCTTTAGCCTACACAGAGTTTTAGAGATTTTAAAAGAGCTCTAAGAAAAATTTCCTAAATTTGACCTTTTACTTCTCTAAATTTGTCCTTTACTAACTAGTTTCCTTCTGTGTTAAGTCTATTTCTATTATTTCTATTTTGTGGGGTATATGCTACACATTTGTCGGATAGAAATGACAATTTTGTCTCTTCTTGGCTCTTATTTTCTGGACTTAACTCCCCTTCAATTAGGCATATTTTTTGTAAAAAATTTATAAAGAAAAAATTAAGGAGGAGGTGAATTATGTTGAAGAGACTTCTTGGATTACTTGTAGTTTTAGGTTTGGCTGTATCTCCAGTTATGGCTCAGGAAAAAGGCAAGGCTGACAAGCCTGCCGATAAGCCTAAGGCAGAGGCAAAGAAGGACAACAAGACCGACAACAAGACGGAGAAGAAGGAAGAAAAGAAGAAAAAGTAATTTCTTAGTTTCCTCTGGGGCAGAATTTTTTTTCTGCCCCTCTCTAAGGATTAACTACCAATTAATTATCTAAGTTTAAGTCTATTGATTTTCAAAATTCTTAAATAATAGCATGGAAAATCTATTTAATGTATGATTATAATCTATTATCGGCAGGGGAACGACAAAATTAGTAAGTTATTTGATACATTTTTGTCGATTTTTTGGTGTTTTTAAGAGAAATTCTTAGGGTTTTTTAGGCATAGTTTTTGTATATATAATAAACAAAAAAAACTAAAAGGAGGGAAGGGTTATGTTAAAGAAGGTGCTTGGTGTAATGGTTGCTCTTGGTTTAGCTGTATCTCCTGTTTTAGCTCAGCAGGCTGGTGCTCCTGCTGGAGAAAAGAAGCAGGAACAAAAACAGGAAATGAAGCAGGAGATGAAGGCTGAAAACAAGACTGAAAAGAAGGTAGAAAAGAAAAAGGTAAAGAAGGCTCCTAAAAAGGCTGAAAACGCTAGCACCGAAACCAAGAAAGAGGCTCCTAAGCAGTAAGAATTTTTTATCCTCGAGGGCTTACCTCCCTCGAGGGTTCCCTTTACAAAAGGATTTCTCTAAGAGTCTCCACAAAAAAGTCAATTTCTCGATAGCTCACAATAAGGGGTGGGGTTAGCCTAAGAATATTTGGTTTAGGAGTGGTGGTAAGGATTTTTCTTTGTAAAAGGGCTGCATAGATGGGTGAGACCTCTTCACCAAACTCTATAGCTAAGAGTAGACCTTGACCTCTAATTTCTTTTATTTTAGAACAGTCCTTAGCCAAAGATATAAGTTTGTCTTTGAATACCTTACCCTTGAGGGTAACCTCTTCTAAAAAATTAGGGTCTGAGACCATTTCCAGCACTTTTAATGCGACGGCGCAAGTTATAGGGTTTCCACCAAAGGTTGAGGCATGGGTGCCTGGTTTTAGGGCTGACATGACCTCACTGCGGGCAATGATAGCTGAAAGGGGCAAACCATTGGCTAAGGCCTTAGAGGTGCAGAGGATATCGGGCTCAATAGAAAAGTGCTCATAGGCAAAGAGTTTTCCTGTTCTACCTATACCAGTTTGAATTTCGTCAAAGATTAGGAGGGCTTTATATTTATTGCAAAGCTCCCTTGCCTTTTGCAGAAAATCTCGATTTAGGGGATATACACCTCCCTCTCCCTGAATGGGCTCTAAGATCACCGCACAAATCTCTTCAGACATAGCCCTCTCTAAGGCTTCAAGGTCATTGGCAGGAATAAAGATCACCCCTTCAAGAAGTGGTGTAAAGCCCTCCCAGTATTTAGGTTGGCCAGTAACTGAGAGAGCCCCCATGGTTCTACCGTGAAAGGAGTTGTGGAGAGCTAAGAATTTATACTTTTGTGGTCCAAATTTTTCGTAGGCGTAACGGCGAGCTAATTTAAGGGCAGCCTCTACTGCCTCTGCCCCAGAATTAGCAAAAAATACCTTTTCACCAAAGGTAAGCTCAGTTAAGGCCTTGGCAAGCCTTGCTTGAGGCTCTGTGTAGTAAAGATTAGAAGTATGCCAAAGTTTTTGAGCCTGATCTGTAAGGACCTTGATTAATTCAGGATGAGAGTGTCCTAAGTTACAGACTGCAATTCCTGCAGTAAAGTCAAGATACTCTTCTCCTTCTTCAGTGTAAAGCCTTGTGCCCTGTCCTCTAACAAAGGCAAGACGCTCACGCTTATAGTTTCCTGCTAAGAAGAGTTCTCCCATTTCAACGATGTATCCCATGGCTTACCTCTTATCAATTATTCTCAAAATCTTTCCATTTTTTTTCTCAAAGGACCCCTCTTCCACAAACTTAACCTTTATGGGGAGGTTAAACTCAAGATATAGGCGCTCCTCTAAGTTTTTTTTGAGGTTTTCTTGTGCGCTAAAGGAGTCTGTAAAGAGGTTTTCGCTTAAAGCTACAAGTAAGAGCACCTTCTCAATCCCCTCTTCTCTATAGAGGAGGATCTGAAAGGGAAGCTTTTCTCCAGTCACAGCCTCTAAAAGAAGCTCTATTTGGCTTGGATGAAATTTTATTCCTCTAAGCATAACTAAATCATCCTTTCGTCCTACAATGTGCGTGGTCAATAAATAGGGAGATCCGCAGGGGCAGGTTTCTTTAAGGGGGATGGTAAGATCCCCAGTGCGATATCTTATAAGAGGGAAGGCCTCTTTAGTTAAGGTGGTAATTACAATTTCTCCTAACTCTCCTGGGTTAACTGGTTCTAAGGTTTCTGGATGGAGAATCTCCACATAGAAGTGTTCCTCTTGAAAGTGAAGCCCTTTCTGCTCTCTACATTCAAAGGCTACTCCTGGTCCAAAGATTTCCATGACGGCATAGAGGTCATAAACCTTGACCTTAAAGAGACTCTGGAGATGTTCTTTTTGTTTCTCTGTAAAGGGCTCTCCGCAGAGAATGAATCTTTTGAGCATGAGGGCATGAGGATTGATATCCGTTTGTAGGAGAACCTCGGATAGCCAGATGGCATAAGAGGGGGTGCAAACCATGGTAGTAGTGCGATAGTCCTGCATTATTTTTAACTGTTTTCGAGGATCTTCTAAGTTTATAGGAATAACTGAGGCTCCGATGAGCTCTGCTCCGCTCTGGATACCAAAGGCAGAGGCAAAGAGCCCGTGGTGAAAGGTAATCTGAAGGACATCATCTTTTGTTATTCCCATACTCTGTAATGCCTTAGCATTAAGCTCTGCCAGGAGGGTAAGATCATTTTTGGTATAGCCAACTACAATAGGTTCTCCTGTGGTGCCAGAAGAGGCCTGGATTCTTACCACCTCTCTTAAAGGGACGGCAAACATTTGATAGGGATAGTTTTTTTGTAGGTCTTCACGAGTGGTAAAAGGGTATTTTTTGAGCTCTGTAAGGTCTGAAAACTCTTCAGGATCTAAGTTGTATCTATTAAAGAGGGATCTGTAAAAGGGAACTTCCTTATAGACACGATTTAAAATTGCATAGAGGCGTTCTAATTGTATGAGCTTGAGGTCATTTTTCATGCTAAACCTCCTTTATAAGGGCACTTCACGGTCTAAGTCCCTTCCTAAGTAGGCCCTTTGGACTTCGGGATTATCTGCTATAGCCCTTGCTTCACCTTCAAAGATGATTTTTCCTGTCTCTAAAACATAGGCCCTGTCTGCTATTTTAAGGGCTGCCTTAGCATTTTGCTCTACTAAAAGAATAGTAAGTTTTAGCTCTTCTTTAAGTTTTTTTATGTGTTGAAAGATTTCTTTAACCAGATTAGGAGCTATGCCCATGCTTGGTTCATCAAGGAGAAGAAGGCGTGGTTGCGCCATAAGGGCTCGAGCTATGGCCAAGATTTGTTGCTGGCCTCCTGAAAGGGTTCCTGCAAGCTGTTTTCTTCTCTCTTTCAACATCGGGAAAAAATCATATATATGTTGGAGATAGGTTTTGATTTCTCTTCGGCGGAAAAAACTATACTTAGAATAGGCCCCTAAAAGTAAATTTTCTTCTACAGTTAAAGGTTTAAAGATACCCTTTCCCTCAGGAACAAGGACAATGCCAAGAGATACTCTCTTTTCTGGGGGAAGGGGATGAAGAGGTTCTCCTTTATAGAGGATCTGTCCACTATTTATTTTTAGGAGACCTATAATGGCTTTAAGGAGCGTGCTTTTCCCAGCGCCATTTGCCCCAAGGAGGGCAACTACCTCCCCCTCTCTTAGATGAAGGGTAATTTTTTTCAAAATATGAAGCTTTCCATAAAAGACATCAACACCCTTTAGGATCAACATCTCTCTAAGTTTCCTCTCCTAAATAAGCTTTAATTACTTGGGGATTCTTTTGAATTTCAAGGGGTGTTCCTTCAGCAAGAATTTCACCAAAATTGAGCACAGTGATAAAATTACTAATTCTCATAACTAAGTCCATGTCATGTTCTACTAAAAGAATGGTCACTCCCCTTTTTTGGCAAATCATCCTTAGGGTTTCACCCAAAAGTTGGGTTTCCCGATTATTTAAACCTGCGGCAGGTTCATCTAAGAGGAGTATTTTGGGGTTGATAGCAAGGGCCCTGGCAATCTCAAGGAGCTTTTGCTCACCTGCTGGTAAATTCTGAGCCTCTTCCTTAGCCCTGTGAAGTAGATTAACCTCTTCCAGATATCTTTCTGCCTCCTCTTTTATCTCCTTTTCCCTCTTATTTAAATCACCTAAGATTAGACTTTTCCACATTCCCCAGGGCCTTTGGGCATAAAGGGCAACCATTACATTTTCAAGGACACTAAGTCCAGAAAATATTTCCAGTAGTTGAAAGGTTCTGGCAAGGCCTAATTTAGCTCTTTTTTCAACAGGGGTAGAGGTAATCTCTTTACCCTGAAAAAGAATTTTTCCCCTATTTGGACTCTCCAGGCCGTTAATAATATTAAGTAAGGTGGTTTTACCAGCACCGTTGGGACCAATTAAGGCATGAATAGTGCCTTCCCTCACTTTTAGGTTTACTCCCTTCAAAACCTCGTGCCCTCCGAAAGATTTATAGATTTCTTTTACCTCTAAAAGGATATCCATTTCTTGAGCCCCTTTTGTAAGGGATAGAGAAGCCCTTTTCTGAGGAAGATGAGGCCTAAGGTAAGAATGAGACCATAGAGGAGTATATCATATTCCTTGAAAGGGCGAAGGGTCTCTGGTAAGAAGGTAACAAATAGGGCCCCAAGGGGAGCACCCCAGAGGGAATGAATTCCTCCAAGCATGACCATCATAAGTAGTAAAACGGAATAGAAGATTGAAAAGGTGGCTGGACTAAGAAAGGTTACGAAATGGGCATATATGGCCCCAGAAAGGGCCGTAAGAAAGGCACTAAGGAAAAATATCTTAACCTTGAGAGAAACTAAGTTTACGCCTAAGGTTCTGAGAGCGGTTTCACTGCTATGTAAGGCCCTTAAGGTCCTCCCATAGGTAGAGTTAGCCAAATTTTGGGCTAATAGGAAGGCTATAAGAAAGAGTGTCCAAACAAGGAAAAGATAGGAAAGGGGCGACTCAAAGGTGAGGGACCCGAGGGAGAGCTTGGGAATGTTGCCAAAACCCGAAGGTCCCCCAGGCCCCCATTCATTTAGGAGAAGGTAGACGATTTCACCAAAGCCAAGGGTAGCAACGGCAAGGTAATGGCCCTTAAGCCTAAGGGCTGGGACGGCTAAAAAGAGTGAAAGGATGGAAGTAAGGATAGAGGCAAGAAGAAGAGCTACAGGCACAGGTAAATTGAGATTAAGAGCAAAAAGGGCTGATAAGTAGGCCCCAAGGCCATAGAAGCCATTCTGTCCTAAGGAGATCTGCCCTGCAAGCCCCATAAGTAGGCTTAACCCTAAGGCTGAAAGGGCATTCAAACCAGCAAAAATGAGGATAGTGACAAAATAGGGGTCACTCTTTAGAAAACCCGAAAGAATTATAAGAAGGTAAAAGAGTAGGACAGAAAGATAAGAATTTTTAAGAATTAGTTTCATAGTTTTCTAAGCCTTGCCTGTTCAGCAGATTGAAAGAGACCTGCAGGTTTAAAGAGAAGTATGAGAAGAAGCAAAAATAAGGCTAAGGCATCCTTTAATCCCGAATGAATATAGCCTGCCATTAAACTCTCTAAGATCCCAAGGAGAAAGCCTCCTGCCATAACCCCCCAATTACTCCCTAAGCCACCAAGTACAGCTGCGGTAAAGCCTTTTATGGTCAGTAGAGGGCCTCTATCATATTCCATAAGAGTGATAGGGGTGATAAGGATACCTCCAAGACCTGCAAAAAGGCCACTCAGGAGAAAGGAGAGCATGACCATTTGCGAAGTTTTAATACCCATCAAGGTAGCAGCATCCCTAGCCAGGGCGCAGGCCTTCATGGCCCTTCCTAACATGGTTTGATTAAAAAAGAGATAGAGGAATAACATGGTCAAGAGAACAAAGACTAAGATCCAGATGATTTGTCTTTGGAGAACAGCTCCCATAATGAGAAGAGGTGCTCCTTCACTAATAGGTGGATATCCATAAGGGTCTTTGCCAAAGAGAAACATGAGTATACCCCTTAAAAGGATGGAAAAGGCAATGGTTATCAAGATGAGGAGAATAGGATCGGCTTCTTTTATAAGTGGCCTGATGGTTAGTCTTTCCATGATAAGGCTAATTAAACCTGAAATAAGAAGGGTTGAAATAAAGGCTAAGCCATAGGGCAAATGAAGCTTTTCTAAAAAATACCACATAACCAGGCCCCCAAGGACCACAAACTCCCCTTGAGCCAGATTAAGGATAGAGGTTGTATTATAGACTATATTAAAACCTAAAGCGATGAGGGCATAGATAGCCCCCACCGTTATACCCGAAAGCAGGAATTGAAAGAAGAGTTCCATTTTTTATGGAAGTATCTCCCAATCTCCCTTTTTGACCACTACCATTTCAAAGGAGGTAGAATCAAGCCCGCAATGGTCCTTGGGACTCATGTTAAATATTCCAGATACCCCTGGCCAGTTTTTGATGTTGTTTTCAATGTAATTTCTTATTTTAGCAGGATCTGGCCCTACTTTTTTAAGGGCCTCTACAACCATCATAAAAGCATCATAGGCATGACCTCCAAAGGTGCCAGGTTCTGTTTTAAATTTAGCTATGTAGGCTTCTTCATAGTTTTTAAGGATCTTTTTTTGAGGGTGCTTATCAGAAAGCTTATCCCAGACTACAATTCTCCCAAGTGGAGCTATTACTCCATCGGCAGCAGGCCCGGCAAGCTGAATATTTTTCTTACTTCCCCATCCGTGAGACTGGTAGAGAGGGATGCCCAGCTTTAAAGCATGCCAGTTTTTAACCACTATTACTTGTTCAGGACCAACTGACCAGTTGATTATAGCCTCAGCACCTGCGTTTTTGGCCTTCATAAGCTGAACAGTCATATCAGAATCTTTGGGTTTATATCTCTCATCCGCTACAATAGTTATGCCAAATTTAGGGGCAAGTTCTAAAAGGGCCTTTCTTCCCTGATCACCGAAACCTGTAGCGATGGTGAGGATACCCACCTTTTTAATGCCCTTCTTTTGCATATGTTTATAAATGGCCTCAACGGCACTTCTATCATATTGAGCTGTTTTGAAGATCCAGTATCTTTCGCTAACAGGCTCAGTTATACCAGTTCCAGCAGCAAGGGAGATCATAGGGATCTTTGCCTGAGTAACAATGGGTATAACAGCCATACTCTCTCCCGTGGTAGAAGGACCAATAATAGCTACAACCTTGTCTTTCTCAATGAGTTTTTTGGCTGCCAAAACCGCTTGGGTCTCTTCACTTTTGGAATCTTCAATGATTACCTCGATTGGCCGCCCCTGAATACCTCCAGCCTTGTTAATTTGTTCAGCTAACATGAGAATAGTGTTCTTCTCAGGCTCTCCAATAAAGGAAGCAGGCCCAGTTATACTCAAAATGGCCCCTATTTTGATTGGTTCCTTTGAGGCCAAAGCATAAGTTAGGAGAGCAAAGAAACTAAGAAACAAAAAGAGTAAGATTTTTATACCCCTCATGTTGGCACCCCCTAAAATGATAAGTAATAGTTTCTAATCGTTTCTAATCCTAAATCTTACATTATACCCCCACAAAAACCTTTGGTCAATTAGTTTTTCACTTTGCTGTGGTATTAGGTGTAAAACTGCTTGACAAAGGAAAAATTTGTTATATTTTAAGGTAAATCTTTTCAGGAGGGAGGGTTAAAGTGTTTGCTGTCATTAAAACTGGTGGAAAGCAATATGTAGTCAAGCCTGGTGATAAGTTGCGTGTTGAAAAAATTGAGGGTAACCCTGGGGATACTATTGAAATTAGAGAAGTGTTACTGGTTAATCAAGGTGGTGAAGTTAAGATTGGGAGGCCTTTAGTTGATTCTGCTGTAGTTACTGCAGAAATCTTAGAACAGGGAAGGAGTCCAAAAATTATAGTTTTTAAAAAGAAGCCCAAAAAGGGTTATAAGAGAAAAAAGGGACATAGGCAATATTATACTACTATAGCTATAAAAGAAATTAAGGCTTAAAGAGGAGGTATAGATTTATGGCTCATAAGAAGGCAGGGGGATCTTCAAGAAACGGAAGAGATTCTGAGTCTAAGCGTCTTGGTATAAAGCGGTTTGGTGGACAAAGGGTGAAAGCTGGTGAGATTATTGTCCGCCAAAGGGGGACAAAATTTCATCCAGGAAACAATGTGGGGTTGGGAAGGGATTATACCATTTTTGCTAAGATTGATGGTGTAGTTAAGTTTGAAGAGAGAAAGGGAAGAAAATACGTTAGTGTCTATCCCTTAGTTTAAGTCTGAAAATAGCACGCCTGAAGGAAGGGTGCCCCTTTTTAAAGGGGTTTGGTTTTAATCCACTTCAGGCGGAAGAATACAAAAACCCATAAAAGGAGGAAAGAGTTATCATGAGTCACATCACTATGAAGCAACTACTTGAAGCAGGTGTTCATTTTGGTCATCAGACCAGAAGATGGAATCCCAAAATGAAGCCCTTTATTTTTGGGGAAAGAAATGGGATTCACATCATTGATCTTCAGCAGACCCTTAAATATTTTGAAGTTGCTTATGAATTTGCTAAAAGTCTCACAGCTGAAGGGGGAAAAATACTCTTTGTTGGCACAAAAAAGCAGGCCCAAGATGCTATTAAAGAGGAAGCACAGAGATGTGGCATGCCCTATGTTAATTTCCGTTGGCTTGGTGGAACTTTGACCAATTTCAGAACTATCAGACAAAGCGTGGAAAAACTTAAAAGGCTTGAGACCTGGTTTGCCGATGGTACTATTGAACGTTTCCTTAAAAAGGAACGCCTAATTATGGAGCGGCTTAAAAAAAAGCTTGAGAGAAATTTAGAGGGGATAAAGGATATGGACTCTCTACCGCAGGCCCTCTATGTGGTAGATCCTGTATGGGAAGAAATTGCGGTTAAGGAGGCCAGAAAGTTAGGGATACCCATAATTGCTATTGTGGATACCAACTGTGACCCTGACCTTATTGATTACATTATTCCTGGAAATGATGATGCTATTAGAGCAGTTAAATTAATTACCTCTAAGATTGCAGATGCCTGCCTTGAGGGTCAGGAAATCTATAAAGAAAAAATGCTTGCCATGGCTGATAAAGAGGTGTCCTTTGAGGAAGAGATGTTAAAGGCTGAAGAAAAGAAGGCTGAAGAGATCCTTGAAGAGATATTAGCCGAAGAGGAAAGAGAGGTAAAACTTGAAGAAGAGGCAGAAAGGTTATTAGAAAAAGAGTAATTTTAATAACGAGGAGGGGAAAATGAGTCAGATTTCCTTAGATTTAGTAAAACAGTTAAGAGAGAGAACCGCTGCGGGTTTTAGTGATTGTAAAAAGGCCTTAGAGGAGGCTGGTGGTGATATAGAGAAGGCAGTGGATATTTTAAGAAAAAAGGGATTAGCCATTGCTGCCAAGAGGGCGGGGAAGGAGACAAAAGAGGGGATTATAGAGGCTTATATCCATGCCAATAAGAAGATCGGGGTTCTTGTGGAGATAAACTGTGAAACTGATTTTGTGGCCAGAACTCCAGATTTTCAAGAATTTGCCCATAATGTAGCAATGCAGATTGCTGCTACCTCTCCTCTCTGTGTAAGTAGAGAGGAGATGCCTCAGGATGTCTTAGAGCGGGAAAAGAGGATCTATGAAGAGCAGTTGAGAGAGCAAGGTAAACCAGAAAATGTTATTCCCAAAATACTTGAAGGAAAACTGGAAAAATTCTACAAAGAAACTGTGCTTTTGGAGCAGCCTTTCATCAAAAATCCTGAGATTACTATTCAGGACCTTTTGAATGAACTTATTGCCAAAACTGGGGAAAAGATAGTTATTAAAAGATTTGCCAGATTTCAGATTGGGGAGTAGGTTTGTCGCACGAGGGCATAGCTTATAAGAGGATACTTTTAAAGCTATCAGGGGAAGCCCTTTTAGGAAGCCGAGAATTTGGCATAGATCCAGAGATAATTAGCAGAGTTGCTGAAGAGCTTAGGGAAATACATGGGTTAGGCGTAGAGATTGCTGTTGTTATTGGAGGAGGCAATATTTTTCGAGGGGTAGCAGGAGAGAAGGAGGGTTTTAATCGAGCCAGGGCCGACTATATGGGTATGCTTGCTACCCTTATAAATGCCCTTGCCCTTCAGGATAACCTTGAGCGGAAAGGTATTCCAGTTAGGACAATGTCCGCCTTAGAAGTTAAAGAGGTGGCTGAGCCTTACATAAGAGAGAAGGCTATAAGCCATTTAGAAAAGGGCCGTATTCTTATTTTGGCCTGTGGAACAGGGAATCCTTTTTTTACCACCGATACAGCAGCTGCTCTTAGGGCCCTTGAGTTACAAGCGGAAGTTTTAATGAAGGCAACCAAAGTTGACGGGGTTTATGATAGGGATCCTGTAAAGGATCCCCAGGCCAAAAAATTTGAGACAATAACCTTTGATGAGGTTATTTCAAAAAATCTAAAGGTCATGGATGGTGCTGCCTTTTCCTTAGCCAGGGATCACCATCTGCCCATTCTTGTCTTTAATATCTTTCGCTATGGCAACATCAAAAGGGCTATTTTAGGGGAGAAGGTAGGAACCCTCATAAAGAATTAAGGGAGGTTGCCTCATGAAGGAGGTCATAGAGGAACTAAAGAAAAAGATGCAGAAAACGGTTAATACTTTGAAAGAAGAGTTTTCTCATCTTCGCACCTCCAGGGCCTCTGTTAGTCTCTTAGAGGGTATTAAGGTTGATTGCTATGGGCAAAAGCTCCCTATAACTCAAATTGCTACCGTGAACGTAGTGGAAGGAAAAATTCTTACTATTCAACCTTGGGATCCTAATTTACTCAAGGAAATTGAAAAGGCTATTCAGAAATCAGATCTTGGGATTAATCCCACAAGTGATGGCAAGACATTAAAGCTTGTAGTGCCTCCGCTTACAGAGGAAAGACGCAAAGAGCTGGTGAAGGTTGCTCATAAGATGGCAGAAGAGGCACGGATTGCCATTAGAAATTTACGCAGAGAGACCTTAGAGAAATTTAAGGCTGCCAAAAAAAATAAAGAGATCTCCGAAGATGACTATAATAAACTGGAAAAGGAAGTGCAAAAGATACATGATGAATATATTAAGACCATAGATAAAATCCTTGTGGAGAAGGAAAAAGAGATTTTAACCCTTTAAATGTCCAAATCTTCTGGGGCAAACCTTTCAGATTTAGATCTCCATAAGCTTCCTCAACATGTAGCCATCATTATGGATGGTAATGGACGATGGGCCAAACGCAAAGGACTACCGCGAGTGGTTGGTCATCAAAGGGGAGTTGAGGTCGCAAGAAGGATAATAATCAAGGCCAGAGAGTTAGGTATCCCTTACTTAAGCCTCTTTGCCTTTTCTAAAGAGAATTGGCAAAGACCTAAACAGGAAGTAGAAACCCTCCTAAGCTTACTTGCAGAATATTTAGAAAAAGAACTTCCTTTAATGGTAGAAAAAGAGATTCGTTTGAAAGTAATAGGAGATCGGGAAGATTTTCCCGAATTTTTGAGGGAAAAGATAAAGAGGGTTGAAGAGGAGACCGCTTCCTTTAAGGGGATGTGCTTAGTATTAGCCCTTAGTTATAGTGGCAGGGCAGAGATTTTGAAGATAATTCGTGCTATAGCTAAGGAGGTTAGAGATAATAGAATTAGTTTAGAAGAGATTTCTGAAGACTTGATACGAAAGTTTTTTTATTTTCCTGAACTTCCAGATCCAGACCTTTTAATCAGAACAAGTGGTGAACAGAGGATCTCTAATTTTTTTCTCTATCAATTAGCCTATACAGAGCTTTATTTTACTCCTCTGCTCTGGCCTGATTTTACTGAGGAAGAATTTGTCAAAGCCCTTTGGGATTATCAGCATAGAGAAAGGCGCTTTGGACGTATCTATGAATTTTAATTTTTTAAAAAGGGTTTTATCTGCCCTTATTCTCTTTCCTCTCCTTATTTTGCTCATCCTTAAGGGGGATTTTTCTCTTCTTCTTGCTGTAGCCTGGTTTTGCCTTATGCTCTGTTGGTATGAGTGGATTAGGCTTTTTGAATTTAAAAATTTTTTTCTAATCTGGGGAGCCCTTATACTTAGCCTTTCTCTGTTTTTTTCTCTCAACCTCTCTTCAATTATGGTCTTTCATGCCTTTCTATTTCTTGCCTTTTTTCCCTTCCTTTTCCTATTTGAAAAGGAGAGTTACAAGAATATTTTTTTCCCTTTTCTTGTGGGGCTTTTCTATCTCTATCTTGGTTTTATGCCCATAGTTTGGATAGCTAAGGGGTATCCCAGGGAGCTTCTTGTCTATTTCTTCTCTGTGGTCTTTGCCACAGATACTGGGGCCTATTTAGCTGGCAAATTATTTGGGAAAAGACCTTTTTTTGTTAAGATTTCTCCTAAAAAGACATGGGAGGGTTTCTTTGGCGGGCTTTTGATGGCCCTTTTAGTGGGGATAATGTTAAATAGATTTTGGGGATTTTGGAGCCTAAAATTAGCCCTTATTTTGACCCTTGCCCTCTCCTTCTGGGAGACCTGCGGGGATCTTTTTGAGTCTGCTGTGAAAAGAGTAGTAGAGAAGAAGGACTCAGGAGCCATTATTCCAGGACATGGTGGGCTTCTTGACAGGATCGATGGAGTCCTTTTTGCTTCCCCCCTTTATTTTATCTTTCTTGAGGGACTAAATTATGGAGCTTACCTTAGAGTGGGCTTATGAACTATTACAAAAAGAGGGAGTCCCTTCTCACATAATTAGACATTCTGAGAAGGTAGCTTTAGTTTCTCTCCTTTTAGGATGCCTTTTGAGAGAAAAGGGAGAACCCCTTGATCTTAAAACTCTTACCTTAGGGGCCTTACTTCATGACATTAAAAAATTTTCCAGCCTTCAGACAGGGGAAAATCATGCCTTGGCAGGGTATAAGTTGATGGTTAATCTGGGGCAAGAGAGAATTGGAGAAATTATTTATGCCCATATTTTTTTAAAGGCCCCTAAGCCTAAGGCCCCTATTAGCGAAGAGGAGCTTGTTTTTTATGCTGATAAGAGGGTAAGACATGATCAAATAGTGCTTTTGAAAGAGAGATTTAGGGATTTGCGGGAGAGGTATGGAAGGACCTTAAAGGCCCTAATTAGGATGAGGCTCCTTGAGGAGATGACCCTTCTTTTAGAAAGGAGAATTTTCAAAAACCTTGAAGTAAGGCCAGAGGAGATAGTGAAACTAAATAAGATAGAGGAGGTAAAGAGTGTCTTGGAAAGGTGGCTTGAGAATTGCTCTTATAGCTGGGGGTACCTCCTCTGAGCGAGAAGTGTCCCTCAGAGGCGCTAAGGCGGTAGAAAAGGCACTTTTAGAGCTTGGTCATAAGGTAGAATTTTTTGATCCTGCAAAGGACCTGCTTAAGCTTGCTTCTAAGGCAAAGGAATTAGACCTTGCCTTTTTAGTAATCCATGGCCCAGGTGGAGAAGACGGAACACTTCAGGGCTTTCTCGATATGCTTGGTATCCCCTATCAGGGCGCAGGGGTACTGGGAAGTGCTCTTGCCATGCACAAGGGTTTATCAAAGCTCCTCTATCAACAGGCTGGTCTTCCTACCCCTCAGGGAAAAATTTTCAAAAAAGGGACTTCTCTTAACGAATTGAGGTCCTATGCTAAGGACTTAGGCTATCCTCTCATAGTGAAACCTGCAAGGCAAGGTTCAAGTATAGGCTTATCTTTAGTTAGAGAGGAGAGGGCTTTAGAGGGGGCGATAGAAAGGGCCTTTTCTCAGGATGAGGAGATCTTGCTTGAGGAATACATCAAGGGCAGAGAGTTAACGGCAGGTATCCTTGGAGATGAGCCCCTACCCATCGTAGAGATCCGGACAGATGCTGAATTTTTTGATTATGAAACTAAATATACGCCTGGCAAGGCTCAAGAAATTTGTCCAGCCGAGATTTCTCCAGAACTTACCCGTAAAGCCCAAAGCTATGCCTTAATAGCTCATAAGTGCCTTTATTTGAGGCATTACAGTAGGACAGACATGATTTTGCAAGGAGAAAAACTTTATGTCTTAGAGACAAACACCATACCAGGTATGACCGAGACAAGTTTATTACCTTTAGCGGCAAAAGTGGCAGGTTATACCTTTAACACTCTTATAGATAAGTTAATTAGACTTGCCTTAGAAAAGAGCTAACTTTGATAATAGCCCTGCCTAATCTTTTCTGCTTCTATACCAAGGTAGAGGGCAGATTCTTTAAAGAGAGATTTTAAGGCCCCTTCAGGCAAGCTCTCTGCTATTTTTTCCATCTCTAAGGCCTGTCCCAAAAGGAAATCACCTATAGTGGCGGAAGTAGAAGTGTTAAAGTTTATTTTAGCAACCCTCTCTAATAGCTCTAAGGAAAAATCCAGTCTCTCAGCAAGAAATTTAACTTTTTCACGCTCTGCTTGTTGAAAAATTTCTGCTCTCTCTAATTCTAAAAGGGCATTTTTAAGATAATCCTCAAAAACCTTATTACCCTGCTTGGAAATAGCTTCAGGTGTGATAAAATTTAAATCTAATATGACCTTTGAGTCTATTTTCATAGGGGGTCTCCTTTATGATACAGTTTAGTTCATTTATCGGAAAAAGTAAAGGTTTTTTTAAAATTTTCAAGGTAATCTCACTCACTCTTGTGCTCATTAATTTGTCAGGATGTGGCTGGGTTTTAGTAGGAGGTGGTGCCTATGAGGGCTATAAGGTAGCCACTGACCCTCGTAGCGTAGGAACCCAGGTAGATGATGCGATTATAACTACTAAGGTTAAGACCAAGCTAATTGAAGACCCCATAACTAAGGCAAGAAAGATCGATGTTGATACAGTAAATGGGGTAGTTACTCTTAACGGTTTAGTAGATAGCGAAGAGGAAATTCAAAGGGCTGTGGCCATTGCTCAATCAGTTCCTGGGGTTAAAAGGGTGGTAAATAATCTGCGGGTAGGTAAAAGGGGTATAAAGTCCTATCTGAGTGATAAAGAAATCACCGCTAAAATTAAGGCTAAATTCATAGCTGATCCAGAAATAAAGGCCTTTTCTATTGATGTAGATACAGTAAATGGGGTAGTCACTTTAACTGGCATAGTGGATAGGGAAGAACAAAAGAGAAGGGCAGTAGAGATCGCCAAAGGGGTAGAGGGAGTTAGAGAGGTCATAGTTAATATTCAAGTAAAAAGAAATAAATAAACTCACTGTTGAGGTTTCCAATATTTCCCTTGATATAGGCCCTTTGTCTTTAGGTAAGTTTCAATGGTTGCCAGCACCTTTCTTTTATCTTTAAGCCAAAGGGGGGCCAAGAGATCTTCACCAGTGGGATCAGAAGTAAGGCGGTGAATCACGGTTTCAGGTGGTAAGAGACTTAAAGATTCTCCTACAAGCTCGGCATATTCTTCCAGAGAGAGTTCTCTAAAGGCCTTTTCCTCGTAGAGTTTAGCCAAGGGAGTATGAGCCAAAACGTATAGGGCGTGAAATTTTACCCCAAAAGGAGAGAGTTTAGCCAGATCAGAGGCTGTCTCTAACATCATCTCTTTTGTCTCCCCAGGGAGGCCAAAGATTATGTGCACACACACAGGAATAGAATTTCTCTGAAGTAGTTCATAGGCCTCTAAAAAGTCAGCATAGCTGTGTCTTCGGTTTATCCTCTTTAAGGTTTCATCATGTTTACTCTGAAGCCCAAGTTCCACCCAAAGAAAATATCCATTTTCTTGAAAGTCTTTTAAAAGCTCAATAATTTCTGGGGTTAGGCAATCTGGCCTTGTGCCAAGAGCAAGGCCTATAATCTCTGGAAAGGCTTTAACAGAGGAATAGGCCTCTCTTAATTTTTCTATAGGCCCGTAAGTGTTAGAAAAGGATTGGAAGTAGGCTATAAATTTTCTATAGCCCCTTACTTTAAATTTCTCTAAAAAAAGGGTTATTTGCTCCTCAAGAGAGTATTTTTGGTGTAGACCTGTGCCTGAGCCTCTTGCGTCACAATATATGCAGCCCCCATACCCTTTTGTGCCATCCCTATTGGGGCAACTAAATCCAGCATCCAAAGGGATTTTCTTTACCTTTTCTCCAAAGGTCCTTTTGAAAAATTGGTTTAAACTATAATATAATCTCATAGTTATAAAGTTAAAAAGACCCTAAAACTTTTCAAGGTAGGAATTAGCTTTTTACATACCCTTAAGTAATAGGGCTGGGTCTATTTTGCTTGCCTTATAGGCTGGATAGATCCCTGAAAGCAAGCCAAAAAAGATGGTAAGCCCTGTGGTTACAAGGATGGATTTGAAGGGTATGATTAGGGGGTAATGTAAAAGAGGTAAGAGGATGAAAATAGCTGCTAATCCGAGGGTTAGTCCTGTAACTCCTCCAAGAAGGCTTATCAGGATACTTTCCCATAAAAATTGTTTGAGGATATCTCTTTTAGTAGCTCCCAAGGCAAGCCTTAGGCCAATTTCCTTTCTCCTTTCATTTACGGAAAGAAGCATGATCGCTGTAATTCCAAGGCTTCCCACTATTAGGCATAAAAGGGAAACACTTTGCACCAAAGAGGTAAATAGGGAAGAGGCCTCTCTCCGAAACTTTAAAATATCTTCCGCCTTAATGAGATTAAAATCCTTGTCCTTTGGAGAGACCTTGTGTCGTTTTAAAAGGAGGGCCTCTACTTGTCTTTCCACTTCAGGAATAAGCTGAGGAGATAACAAAGAAAGATAAATACCTGTCAGATAATCCACGTTAAAGAGAGCAGACATAGCTGTAGAGATAGGAATTAAAATTTGATCATCCTGATCCTGGTTACTGGCATCAATTCCTATAGGAGTAAGTACTCCTATCACTACAAAGGGCAACTTCTGAATGAGTATCGTTTTCCCTATGGGGTCCTCTTCACCAAAGAGTTCACTTTTAACCTTATATCCTAAAATAGCTACCTTTTTGTAGCCCGCAATTTCATCTTTGAGGAAATTTCTGCCTTGGGTAAGAGCAAATTTTCTTAGTTTTAAATATTCTTCGTTTACGCCATTAGCTACTGTGGAGATGGTTTTACCTGAATATCGGGCAATCACACTTCCCGTATAAAAGGGGGAAATGAATTGAACCCCCGATATTTTTCTTATAGCCTGGGCATCCTCTAATTTGAGGGTGGTTGTCTGTTCTGCTTGAATAGCTCTTCCTGCCCTAACTCGCACTTGCCCTGAGACAATCATCAGGATGTCAGGCCCAAAGGTCTCAATTTCTTGCAAAGTTTTCACCTTAGCAGATTCACCAAAGGTATTCATAATGAAAAGAGAGGAAACACCAATGATTACCCCAAGAACAGATAGAAAGAGCCTTAATTTTTTAAAAAAGACCCCTCCCAAATAAAGTTTAAGGGCTACCCTTTTCATAGGCCTTTTAGAAGAATAGCTGGGTCTATACGAGAGGCCTTGAGGGCAGGGAAAAGACTAAAAAGGACACAGGTAACTGTGGAGAATATGAGGCTCAGCAAAAAGGTGCCCCAGGAAAAGAGAGGTCTTAAGGGGGTCAAAAGGGCAAGGAGATACATAACAAGGAGGCTCATAAGCCAGCCAATGAAGCCGCTTGTCAGGGCTATAAATAGGGCCATAAAGAGATAATGCCTGATTATGTGGTGAGCAGTTGCTCCGAGGGCTATCCTTAAGGCTATGATACCCGCCTTTTCCTCCACACTTGCAGTCATGAGGTTCATGATGATGACCCCACTTATGACTAAGCTAATTAGACTAATAGCGAGCAAAAAGGCACTTAAGGTCTTTGAGGTAGCAGTGTGCCTTGCTACTACCATATCGGGTGTAATTATTCTAAAATCATCAGGGGCTATACCATAAAGCCCATGCCTTTGACGAAGGATCTTTCTAATCTCCTTTACTGCTGGCTCTATCTCTGTCTCAGGCTCAAGTAAAACTTTCACTCCCCTAATATAATCTTGATTAAAAATTCTTTTCATCGCTGTAGTTAAGGGAACAAAGAGCCTCTCATCTAAAGGGAAGTGCCCAAGGGACCCCTTTTTCTCTAATATTCCAATAACTACATAATACTGATCCTGGATCTTGATTTTCTCTCCTATAAGGCTATTTAGGCCAAATTTTTTAGCTATATCGTAACCAAGCACTACCACCTTATTGATAGTTTCTACATCCTTATCATCTATGAATTTACCCATAAAGGTATTCCAATTATTGGCTTGCAGATATATGGGTAATACACCGTCAACTCTTAGTTTTTCAGCCTTTCCTTTGTAGGAGACTTCCACCAGGCCTGTGGTAAAGGGTGAGGTCATTTGGACAAAGTGGAGTTTTTCTAAGGCCTTGACATCCTCTAATTTTAATGTGTCTGATCTGGTGGTGGTTATGCCCATAACCCTTGAGCCACCTGCAAGGATAAGGAGGGCATCTTTACCAAAATTGAGATTAGCAAGGGTATCAAGGATCTGTTTTTCTGCAGATTTGCCAAGAGCATAAATAGTATTTAGGGCCGTAAGGCTAAAGATGAGGGAAAGCATAATGAATAAAATATTAACTTTATTAGCCAGTAATTCCTTGATAAGGTCTTTCCATAGAAGAGAACTCATGACTCTTCTATAAAGATACCATCTTTAAGAATTTTAATTTCCTTTGCCCTTTTAGCAATTTCAGGGTCATGGGTAACCATAATTATAGTTAAGCCTTCATGATTGAGCTCCTCTAAGATATCCATGACCTCTTTACTACTCTGGGAGTCTAAATTTCCTGTGGGCTCATCGGCAAGAAGTAGGGTGGGGTTATTAATAAGCGCCCTGGCAATAGCTACCCTTTGCTGTTGACCTCCTGAGAGCTCAGCTGGTTTGAAGGTTATTTGTTTCTCTAAGCCAAGCCTTTGTAAGAGTGCTTTGGCTCTACCAATATCTTCTTTGTCTATTTTATCTCCATAGAGGAGTGGTAAGAGCACATTTTCTAAAGCCGTTGCCCAGGGCACTAAATGAAAGGCCTGGAAAATAAAGCCAATTCTTCTGTTTCTCAAGTGAGCAAGTTCCTTAGGGGATAATTGGCTTACCTCTTTGCCCTCAAAAAAGTAACTTCCTGAAGTGGGTTTATCAAGGAGCCCTAAGATATTTAAAAGAGTAGATTTTCCACCTCCAGAAGGTCCCATGATAGCAAGAAAGTGGCCCTTTTTGACCTCTAAATTTATGCCTTTTAGAACTTCATACTTAATCTTACCAATTTGATAAGTCTTCCTGAGATCTACGAGCTTGAGCAGATTGTCCGTCAAAAGTTACCACACCCCTACTACTTCACCTTCAGAAAGCCCTTCAAGGATTTCAACCTTTCCTCTACTTTCCCAGCCAGTTTTCACCAATCTTTTCTTCCACTTTTCTCCCTCTTTTACCATAACAAAGGCCTTACCCTGAGGGTCAATTTTAACCGCACCTGAAGGCACAAGTAAAACTCCCTCCTTTTTTCCTGCTAAAATGGTCACTTGGGCAGTCATCTCCGGGCGAAGATAATTCTCATAGGGAGTAAGGATATCAAGAACGGTATCATAGAATACTACATTATTTTTGATTATAGCTCCAGGATAGATAGTTCTAACCCTGGCCTTAAAAACTTTATCTGGAAAGCTATCCACCCGAAAGGTAGCTTCCATACCAGCCTTTATCTTTCCTATGTCTGTTTCATCGATATAACAGTGGACCTCTAAGCGAGATAGATCCACCACAGTAATAAAGGTAGGTGCATTAAGCCCTGCTACCACCGTTTCACCCTGCTGAGTGGTCACCTCTGAGACATAGCCATTTATAGGGGAATAGATAAAGGCATAACTTAGCCTAACCTTTGCCTCTTCTAATTGCCGTCTTGCTGCCTCTACCTGAGATTTAGCTCTCTCTAATTCCTTATCAAATTCTGCCTCTAAGGCACGAAGTTGAGCCTTTTCTGCCTCTATCTGGTTTTCCTTTACCACTTTGTCCTTCTCTATCCTTTCCAGTTCCGTTTTAGAGATAAGGCCCTCTTTGAAAAGATTTTGTAACCTCTTAGCTTCTCTTTCTAACTGTTCAAGCTCAGCCTGTAAAGCAGAGATAACCCTTTTACTTGCCTTGATCTTCTCTGGATAGGTAGCCTTAATTTTTTCTAACTGACTTATGGCCTGTTTCAATTCGAATTCAAGGCGTTCCACCTGATTTTTGAGGTCTTTGTGTTCAATTACGGCGATTAATTGCCCCTGTTTTACAAAATCGCCCTGTTTCACCAAAAGATTCTCCACTCTTCCTGAAATCCTTGCTCCCACCTTTACTTGAGCTCCTACCTGGGGTTTAACTGCCCCAGTTGCCGCAACTTCAAGAAAGACCTCTCCTCTTTCAACTTTTGCTGTTTTTTGAGGTATAGGTTCCTTTTCCTTTTTAGGCTGTGGATTCTTACAGCTTAGAAGAAAAGTTATAGAGACCAAAAGCAAAATAATTAAACGAGAAGAGAGCATCTTAGAGCCCAGGTATCTCTCCTACTGTTTTTTGTATATTAAAGTAGTTAAATATAAGATCGTATTTAGAGACAGCAACCTGAGATCTTGCCTGAGACAGTCTGGCTAAAACAGTTGTTACATCTACAATAGAGGCAAGACCATTTTCATACTTTTTTTTCATAATTTTATAATCCTCTTCCATTTTGGTTAGTAAGGCCTGAGCTGAGCTTAGATTTTCTTGAGAAGTAAGAAAATTGTTATAGACAATAAAAACTTCCTCTTGAATCTGAAGTTCTAAAGACCTTTTTTCTAAGGCCTTTCTCTCTAAGGTAGCCCTTTCCTTTTGTAATTTAGAGGGGGTTGAAAAACCAGTAAAGAGTGGAAAGGTTATCTTAAAACCTGCTAAAAATTGATAATCTCTATCTGGAAAAAGGCTCTTATCAGTTTTGTAATAGCTGGTAAATAGATCAATAGAAGGATAATATTCTCCTTTAACACTCTTTATTCTTTCTTCTTGAGCAAGGATTTCCTTTTCTTTGAAATTAAGCTCTGGTCTTAACTTTTTAGCCTTCTCGATGAGTTCAGAAAAAGGTCTGAGTTTAAGCTCATCCTCCTTTAGGGGGAGGAATTCATAGTTCTCAAGAGCTGTTAGATCTTCGTTCAGAAGAAGGAGGACCCGAGCTTTAGCTATGTCAGCGGAATATTTATAGTTCGTAACTTTATATTCAGCTTCTTTGAGTCTTGCCTCAGCATCTAAGACATCAGCATAAGGGGAGAGGCCAACTTCATATCTTTTCTGGGCAAGCTTTACAAGGAGCTTGGCATCTTCAAGATCAGTCAGGGCTGCCTCAAGAAGGGCCTTTTGTTTAAAATAGTCCAAAAAGGCCCTGGTTACAGCAAGGGCAATTTCTAAAATTTTGCTCTTGATTTGTTCATCTTGGGCTGAAATATAGTATAGGGCTTCTCTGTAGGAGTAATAGGTGGAAAAACCAGAAAAGATATTCCAGGTGAGAGTTGGGCCAAAGAGAGAGGTCTCTACCGTAGGGGCTCCTTTACCTAAATCCCGCCTTTCAAAGGAATAGTTAAGATATAATTTAGGGAAAAATTCTGCTCTGATAATATTTTTTTGGAAAGAAAACTCCTCTTTTTGTTTTAAAGCTGCTGAGACTTGGGGATTTGCCTTAATGGCCCTTTCTACCGCCTCTCTAAGAGTAATTTCCCTTTTTCCATAAGCTATATAGGGGATAAGTAACACTATAAAAAGACTAAGAAGAATGGTATTAAAATGTCCCTTTGTGCCTTTATTCATAAAATCAAGCCGTGGGCTTATTACCCATAAAAACAATAATGTAAGTAATCACTAAACTTAAAACCTTTTAGAGATTTGTCAACTACCAGAATATACACCTTAAAGATTGTGGTTACTCACCAATTTTTACATCGTAAAAGTTACATAGCCCCGTTTGATAAAGATTTTGGCGCAATCTATCCCTGGAGGGATAACTACAGTCCCAAATCAATTAAGGCTTTATAAAGACTTGTAAAGATCCTTTTTTCTTAGTAAAATGACCTTTAATTCCCAAGTGACTGGGGGTGATTTAATGAGTTGGTTAGTTTCTCTCCTTGCTGCACTCCTTATCTTAAGCCTTTTTCCTAAGAGGTCGTTTACTCAGGAGTGGGTAGTTTCCTCCTATCCCCTTTATAAAATTTGGAAAGAGCTCTTTCCTGAAGAGCCTATCTACCTTATCCAGCCTCCTAAAGGGGAATTTCATTTTGCGGAACCAAGGCCTAAGGAGTGGGAAAAAATCAAAAAGGCAGAATTTGTGATCATAGTGGGGTCTGAACCTTGGGCCCAAAGGGTTTATAAAATAACTTCTCCGGAGAAAATTTTTTCTCTCTCCCGGGTTGGGGAAAAAACACAAGACCCCCATCTCTGGTTTGACCTAAATAGAGTGGAAAGGCTTTTGAAGGAGTTTTTAGAGAGTTCTTCACTTAAAAAGAGGCCCTTATATCCCACTTATTTAAAAAGGACTGAAATATTCCTCGGTAAGCTAAAACACTTAAGGGAAAATTTTCAAGAGCTTCAAAAATGCCCCATGAAGGAGTTTTATTCCTTAGGCCACAGCGTTTTTTATTATCTCTTTAAAGATACCGTTATCAAAGAGATTCCCCTTATCAAAGGGCACCATCACGGCGAGATAAGTTCCAAGAAACTGAGAGAGCTACTTACCCTTGCTAAGGAAAAAAAGATTGCCAAAATAGTTCTTACCGAGAGGGAATTCATTAAACACAAAAGTTTCTTTGAAAGAGAGGGTTTAGAGGTGTTGGAAGCTTGGTCAGGAGATTATGAGGCCCCTGGGACCTTTCTTGAACTGATAGAGAATAATTTAAGGGTTTTCAAAAAATTATTGCAATGTCCGTAGAAGGAGAGCTCTATGAGAGGAATGCTAAAGTTTAAGATTTTTTTGGTAATTCTCTTGACCTTGATTTCTGCTATACTTCTTCTTCCCACCTTTGTTCCAGATCTTCCCCCTTGGTTCACTAAATACATTTATCAGGGGCAACTCAAATTGGGCCTTGATCTCAAAGGAGGGGTTCATTTAGTTTTAAAACCAGATTTAGAGAAGGCTCTTCAAAATCAGTTTGAAAATCATCTGCAAGAAATAAAGCAGAACTTAGAGAGAAAAGGACTTATTTTTGAGCTTAGAAGGGAGGATACTAAAGCTACGCTTAAACTCTCTAATGAAGAGGCTCTGAATACCTTCAAAAAGGAGATTTTAAGTGGCTTCAAGGAGCTCTCTATTGCCAGCGAAAGAAGAGAAAAGGAGGCCTATGTTTTGGTGCTCACTCTCTCTTCGGAAAGAGAGAGCTTCATTAGGGACAACTTGGTGAATCAGTTGGTAGAGGTCTTAAGAAATAGAATAGACCAGTTTGGAGTTACAGAACCAATTATTACTAAACAGGGAAAGGATAAGGTAGTGATACAACTCCCAGGTATTAAGGATCCTGAGAGAGCCTTAAGACTTATTGGGCAAACAGCTCAACTTGAGTTTAAACTTGTTGATGACGAAGCCATGGCCAAGGTTGATCTTAATACCCTTATTTCTGTGGTCACTAAGGAAGGGCGTATTAAGGATCCTCAAAACCTTGAAGAATGGAGACAGGCTCTAAGGCCCTATTTACCTCCAGATACAGAATTCTATTTTTTGATAGAAAAGGATAGACAAACAGGCCAGTTTAAGAAAAGCCCCATAATACTCAAAAGAGAGACCCTTCTTACGGGTGATTACCTAAAAAATGCCCAGGTGCGTATAGATCCCAATTTTAATGAGCCCTATGTGTGGATTCAATTCAACGATAGAGGGGCAAAGATTTTTGAAGCTATAACCAGTGTTAATGTGGGTAAAAGGCTTGCCATAGTTTTGGATGATGTGGTGAGGTCTGCCCCAGTTATCAGGGAAAAGATTGCAGGTGGAGAGGCTCAGATTACAGGGTCCTTCACCATGGAAGAGGCTCAGGACCTGGCCTTGGTCCTCAGGGCTGGAGCCCTTCCTGCTCCAGTAAAGATCTTACAAAATATAACTATTGGGCCCTCCCTTGGAAAGGACTCCATTGAAAAGGGTATCCAAGCAGGATTAATCGGAGCAACCTTAGTGATTATCTTCGCCATTATTTATTATAAACTCTCAGGGTTTATTGCAGTTTTAGCCCTTTTATTAAACATTTATTATCTTTTAGCCCTTTTGTCTGCCTTTCAGGCAACACTTACCTTACCAGGTATAGCTGGTATCATTCTAAGCATTGGCATGGGTATTGATTCTAATGTCCTTATTTTTGAAAGGATTCGTGAGGAGTTGCGTCTTGGGAGAACCTCCTACTCAGCTATTTTCCAGGGATATGGGAAGGCCTTTTGGACTATCTTTGATGCCCACATCACCGTTTTGATCACCTCTCTAATCTTATTTATCTTCGGCACAGGACCTATCAGAGGCTTTGCAGTTACCTTGTCTCTCTCCATCTTAGTAAATCTCTTTACTGCCATATTTGTCACCAAGATCTTTTATGAATATCTCTATCAAAAAGGAAAAGACTTAAAGATCTCTTTTTTGACTTTACTTGAAAGGCCAAACTTTGACTTTATGAAATATAAAAAGGTATTTATCCTTCTCTCCACAGTGCTCATTGTAGCGGGTTTGATAGGCTTTTTTATGACCTTAGCTGGTAGGGCTAATCTTGGTATTGATTTTACTGGAGGAACTATTCTTTATTTAAAAAGTGAAAAGCCTCCTCATCTTGAGGACATTAGAAAGACCTTAAAAGATCTGGGCTATTCTGATATAACTCTTCAGGATGTTAAAGGAGAAAATCTTTTGATTTTAAAGATGAAAAGCGGTAAAGAGAGTTTAACTGAGGATGTAGCTCGAATCACCTCTGGATTAGCGAAAAAGTATCCTGATTATCGCTTTCAAGTCATAGCTAAGGAAGAGATAGGTGGGCTTATTAGTAAAGAATTACAAAAAAAAGCCATATTGGCGGTCTTTGGCGCTGTTTTGGGTATTATTATCTATTTGACCTTCAGATTTAATCTTTATTTCGGGCTTGCTGCTGGATTGGCTACCTTTCACGATGTCATCGTAGTCTTTGCCCTTTTTTATCTTTTAGGACTGGAAATTAATCTCCTCTTCATCACAGCTCTTCTCACCATTGCAGGTTATTCTCTAACAGATACCGTGGTTATCTTTGATAGGATTCGAGAGGTTATTCTCAGGGGAGAGGTGAAAGGAGATTTTGATAGCCTTATAAATAAGAGTCTCAATGAAGTCTTTTCCCGAACCATAATAACCTCCTTAACTACCCTTTTTGGTTCTCTTGCCCTCTTAATTTTTGGAGGTATTGTTATTAGGGACTTTGCCTTAGCTTTAACTTTGGGATTTATTGCTGGAACCTATAGCTCCATCTTTATTGCCTCTCCTCTTTTGAAGTATTTCCACAAAGGTAAAATCCCTGAATTGAGAAAGGCAGAAGAATTGTTATAGAATCCTTTAAGAAGTCAAGAGATCACCAGGTTTCAGTCTCTGCCCATGGGCAAATTCATAGGCAGAGATCCTTTTTTTGCCCTCAAGTTGAAGTGTTTTCAAAAGGAGGGCTCCATCACTGGTAGCTACAAGGATTCCCTCTGGAGAAAGCTTAAGGATTTCTCCAGGTTTTTTCTTGATACTTAAAGGCTGGGCCTTGGCCTCATGAATCTTTAGAATCTTTCCCCTAAACTTGGTATAAACACCTGGCCATGGAGTAAAGGCCCTCAATTTATTTTCAATCCTCAAGGCAGGTTCCTCAAAGTTTATAAAACCATCTTCTTTCTTTAGGAGCGGAGCGTAGGAAACACCCCTTTCTGGTTGTGGCTTAGCTTTTAGTTCTCCCTTTTTGTATAGCTCCAAAGCCTCACCCAAAGTGGTAACGGCAAGATGGCTAAGCTTTTCCAGAAGAGTAGGGGTAGTGTCCTCTTCCTCTATAGGGATAGCCCTTTGCAGAAGGATGGGACCTGTATCCATACCCTCATCCATAAGCATAATGGTGACCCCCGTTTCCCTCTCCCCCTCTAATAGGGCCCATTGCACTGGAGAAGCCCCTCTGTATTTTGGCAAGAGAGATAAATGAATATTCCAACAGCCACCTTGTGGAATCTCAAGGAGCTCCTTGGGTAAGATTTTTCCATAGGCAAAGACTACAATTAGGTCTAAAGACAAAGCTTTAAGTTCTTCCCAAAAATGTGGATCTTTTAATTTAGTAGGTTCCCAAACCCGTAACCCCTGATTTAGAGCCCATTTTTTAACAGGAGAGGGAGAGACTTCAAGGCCTCTCCCTTTGGGTTTATCTGGCTGCGTAACCACTCCCAGTAATTCCTCTTGCTCATGTAAAAACTTGACCACAGGTAAAACGAATTCAGGAGTGCCAAAAAAGATAACTCTTAAATCCTTCAAAGTTTTAGTCTCCTTTTTTTCAAATTAATGTAACAAGGCTTTTTTGAAAACAAATTCTCCGGTTTCCTCCACATCAATGAGAATTTTATCTCCTTCGCTAAAGGCCCCTTCTAAAAGCTTAATAGCTAAGGGATTTTCAATATAGCGTTGAATACTTCTCTTAAGAGGGCGAGCTCCAAAGATTGGATCATAGCCGATTTGGGCAAGCTGTTCTTTGGCCTTAGGGGTTAACTCAATGGTAAGACCCTTCTCTGCTAATCTAATGTTGAGATATCTTGTTTGTATATCTACAATACGAATAATATCTTCCTTAGTAAGATTGTTAAAAATTATAATCTCATCTATCCGGTTCAA
The DNA here is from genome assembly GCA_964493015.1 of uncultured Caldimicrobium sp. Lineage (GTDB taxonomy): Bacteria > Desulfobacterota > Thermodesulfobacteria > Thermodesulfobacteriales > Thermodesulfobacteriaceae > Caldimicrobium. The sequence goes on along the minus strand of CAZBLU010000009.1, from coordinate 21,957 downwards.
GAATTCAGGTCTAAAGGTGCTTTTTAGGAGGTCAAAGATACGAGCTTCTATCTCTTTTCTATCCATATAGGTCTCTTGAAAATAATGGCTTCCCACATTAGAGGTCATTATAATGATAGTATTTTTAAAATCAACTGTTCTTCCTTTTCCATCGGTGAGTCTGCCATCATCAAGGACCTGTAAGAGGATATTGAAGACATCAGGATGGGCCTTTTCCACTTCATCAAAGAGGATCACAGAATAGGGCCTTCTCCTCACCGCCTCAGTGAGTTGTCCCCCTTCTTCATAACCAACATATCCAGGAGGTGCCCCTATTAAACGAGCCACAGAATGTTTCTCCATATATTCACTCATATCAATTCTTATCATAGCCTGTTCTGTATCGAACATAAACTCTGCTAAGGCCTTGGCAAGCTCTGTCTTTCCAACCCCTGTAGGACCTATGAAAAGGAAAGAACCAATGGGGCGATTAGGATCCTTTAGCCCTGCTCTGGCCCTTCTTAAGGCATTAGCTACAGCTAAAATAGCATGATCTTGCCCCACCACTCGCTCTTTTAGCCTTTCCTCTATTTTGAGGAGTTTTTCCCTCTCACTCTCAAGAAGTCTCTTTACCGGTATCCCTGTCCACTTAGAAATGATCTCCGCAATATCTTCCTCATCTACCTCTTCTTTAAGAAAACTTTTGCCACCCCTTTGGATCTCCGCAAGCCTCTGGTTTTCCTGTTCTAATTCCTTTTGTAACTGAGGAATCAGGCCATATATGATTTCAGCAACCCTGTTTAGATCTCCCTGTCTTTCTGCCTGTTGAGCCTCAATTTTTAATTGGTCAATCTTTTCCTTAAGTTTGCGAATATTCTGGATGATTTCCTTTTCTTTTAGCCACTGAGCCTTTAATTCTTCGGCTTCTCTCCGAAGTTCAGTTAGCTGTTCCACAATTTTTTGATATCTTTCCTTGGCCTTTGGATCCGTTTCTTTTTCCAAAGCCACTTTTTCAATCTCTAACTGTTTTATCTTGCGCTCAATTTCATCGATAGCCGTGGGCATGGAGTCAATTTCAATACGCAGTTTAGCTGCTGCTTCATCAATAAGATCAATAGCCTTATCTGGTAAAAAGCGGTCTGTGATATAGCGATGAGAAAGCATAACTGCAGAAACAATGGCGTTATCGGTGATCCTTACCCCGTGATGGACTTCGTATTTTTCCTTTAGTCCTCTTAAAATAGCAATGGCTTGCTCAGGGGTGGGTTCTTCCACATAGACAGGTTGAAACCTTCTTTCTAAGGCAGGGTCTTTTTCAATGTATTTCCTATATTCTTCAATAGTAGTAGCACCTATACAGCGAAGTTCTCCTCGGGCCAAAGCTGGTTTGAGCATATTGGCTGCATCCATGGCTCCTTCAGCAGCACCAGCGCCAACAATAGTGTGTATCTCATCAATAAAGAGAATTATCTCGCCTTCACTGCTCTGCACTTCACGGATCACTCCCTTAAGACGCTCTTCAAATTCTCCCCTAAACTTGGTGCCAGCAAGAAGGGAAGCAAGATCAAGTTGCACAATCCGTTTGTTCTTGAGGACCTCGGGCACATCTCCTGCCACTATTCTTTGAGCAAGCCCTTCCACAATGGCCGTTTTTCCTACACCAGGCTCCCCAACAAGGACAGGATTATTTTTGGTTCTCCTGCTTAAGATATGCATAACCCTTCTAATCTCTTCATCTCGACCAATAACAGGGTCAAGTTTTCCACTCTTTGCCAGAGCCGTTAGATCCCTACCAAATTTTTCTAAAGCCTGATACTGTTCTTCAGGGTTTTGATCGGTTATGCGCCTTCCCTTCCTTATCTGGTTGATTACCTCCTTAGCTGAGCTGAAGGAGGCACCTCTCTTCCTGAGGATATCTCCAGCCTTGGTGGGACTATCAAGGATACTTAAAAATAAGTGCTCGGTGGAGATATATTCGTCTCTCATCTCTTTAGCTAAGGCTTCAGCACGATCCAGGACCTGTTTGGCTCCCATAGAGAGGTATAATTGATAAGCACCACCTGATACCCGAGGAAAGCGCTCCAAAATCTCATCAAGCTCCGAAGAGATGATTTTGGAGTTAATACCTAATCTATCTAAGATAATGGGTATAATCCCTCCCTCCTGATCAACTAAGGCCTTTAAAAGATGTTCTGCCTCAAGCTGGGTATGATTATGACTTTCTGCTAATTTTTGGGCATTTTGTAAAGCCTCTTGAGCCTTGAAGGTAAATTTCTCCAGTTTCATCTCTGTGCCTCCTATTATGGTATATTGATTTTAGTTTAAAAGTTAAATTCAGGAATAGTTTTTTCAAGATTTTTTTTGCATTAAAAATCAAAATATTATCTCTTGAAATCAAAAAATTGATGTTTATTTTTAAAATAAAAGAAAAAAAACAAAGGAGGTGGGTGATATGGCAGAACTAACTATTTGGCGTCCATTAGCTGAATTAAGGAGAGAGATGGATCGTATATGGCAAGAATTTTTTGGTAAAACTTACTTCCCAGAGAAGTTTGAGATTGAGTGGACCCCTGCTGTAGATGTATCTGAGACAGAGGATGCAGTGATTATTAAAGCTGATTTACCAGGTGTAAAGCCAGAGGATATCGAAATCAATGTTGTAGACAATGTTCTAACCATCAAAGGTGAAAAGAAAAGAGAGACAGAAGAAAAGAAGGAAAATTACTACAGAGTAGAACGCTTTTATGGTAGCTTTATGAGGGCTATTCAGCTCCCCACTGAAGTGGAATTAGAAAAGGTGAAAGCCCAATATAAAGATGGCGTTCTTAAAATTACCCTTCCAAAGAAGCCAGAAGAAAAGAAAAAAGTAATTAAGGTAGAAGTGGAGAAGTAAAGTGGTCAAAACCTCTGGGGGTAATTTTCCTCCTTTCTCCCCCAGAGGTCTTTAGATATATGTTACCATTTCCTTCAATTATTTTCCCAATAAAATAAAAGGTTATATTTAATTCCCTGGAAACTTTCTCTAAGTCCATCAATTTAGCTTCAGGAAGGGTAAAAAGAAGGGCATAATCTTCTCCCCCTGAGAGGGCTTCTTCCAGAGTGGCATGTTTAGCTACAGGGATTTTACTTTCCTCTATTTCTGCTGATACGCTTGAGGCCAAAAGTAGTCTATGAAGGTCTAAGAGGAGCCCATCTGAGATATCTATGGCCGCATTAGCAAGGTATCTCAGTCTTTTCCCTAAGGATACCTGGGCTTCAGGGAGAAGATGGGCCTTTTTAACTTCCTCAGGTATAGTCTGAAAAGGGGTCTTCTTAAGGTATCTCAAGAAGGCAGCACTATGGCCAAGTGTTTTAGAGACAAAAAGAAGATCACCCACCTGAGCACCACTTCTCAAAAGAGGTTTATCCGTCTCGCCAAAGAGGGCAAGATTAACAAAAAAGACGGGGCTTTTAACCGTGTCTCCTCCAACTAAATGGGCATCAAATTTATTCAGGGTAAGACATAGCCCCTCCATAAAGGGATCAAGCCAAGCTGGATCCAAGGCCTTTGATGAGCCTATGGTCAAGAGGGCCCACTTAGGTTCACCCCCCATGGCAGCAATATCACTGAGATTGGCCACAGCAAGTTTTACACCTAAGGAATAAAAGTCAGTATAGGTAAAATTAAAGTGTATATTCTCTACCAGGGCATCGGTAGTGAGGAGTAAATATCGCTCTTCAGTAAGCTTAATTACGGCACAGTCCTCATTGTAGGCAGCAAGAACTGTGTCCTCTTTATAGAGATATTTATTTAAATAAAAGATCCACTCATTTTCTGTCATTAGCTCAAGGCAATTAGCTCATATTCGCTAAAGAAAAAGGGGATCTCCCTTGCAGCAGACTCGGGACTATCGGAGCCATGGACAGTGTTTTTCTCTTTGTCAAGGGCAAAAAGTTTTCTAATTGTGCCTTCTGCAGCCTCTTTGGGATCGGTTGCCCCCATAATTTCTCTTACCCTTTTTATGGCATTTTCTCCTTCTAAGACCATAGCTACAATAGGCCCTGAGCTCATATAGTTGGTAAGGTCTTCGTAGAAGGGTCTATCTTTGTGGACGATGTAAAAGGCCTTAGCCTGTTCTTTACTTAGACGCACCTTTTTTAGGGCAACAACCTTTAACCCATGCTCTTCAAATATACTGATCACCTTGCCAATAAGATTTCTCTCTACGCCATCAGGTTTGATCATCACTAATGTTCTCTCAACCATAGTCCCCTCCATAAGTTTTATTTTGATAAGGACAAGATTTTCTCTGTTAATTTGAGGACAAATTCAGCCTCTTTCAAAGCCTCTTTGGCGTCCTCAAGATAACTTAAAACCAAATCAAGGCTGGTCATAGTTCAATAACTTCTCCAGGTTTGAGATCTGGCTTGAGGATCCAATACCAGCTTGATCCGTGCCACACACGTTTCGCCCTAAGCTTTTGAAGCTTATCCTTTAGAGTAGTCAAGACTTCTTTCATAAAATCTTCCCTATCGTAAAGGATTTTTCCATTCTCAACCATATCCAGGAGAAGGGGACTTCCCTTAAGAATTTCCTCCTTGGTTTTAATTACAGGATTTATATAAGTATAGATACCTTTTTTGCGCAGATTCTGTATATAGGGCTCTAAGGTCTCTTCAAGCTCTGTAAAATCCTCCGTTCTTTTTAGTCTACCTTTCGGGGCTCTTGATAGCACGATGAGGAGATCTATATCAGAGTCTGGTCTTGGCGTTCCTCTTGCTTGTGAGCCAAAGAGGACAACAGAGATTAAGTTGTCACCATAATAGGTCTTTATCTTTTCTGAAAGTAACTGAATTAACCTTTGAAATTCCTGCCTCAGCAAAAGATACCCTCAAATATAGAAAAAATAGAGGTTAGTTATTAGCATTTTAAATATACCATAATTTTTTTGCTTTATGAAGGGGATGTAGGCTTCTTTAGAATTTTGGACTGGCTGTTAGGTATTAAGGCCAAGACCTATCCTTTGCCAATTTCATTGGAAAAAATCTTTTACTCCCTTAGCCTCAAAGAGAGGCTTGCAATTTGTTTAAGAATAGTTAAATTTGACTGAGAAAGAGAGAGCCTTAAGGGAGAATTAATATGTTAAAGGGAAGGGATGTAAGAAATAAATTTTTAGCCTTTTTTAAAGAAAGAGGGCATGAGGTGGTGCCAAGTGCCCCCTTAATCCCCAAGGATGATCCTACTTTACTTTTTACCAATGCTGGGATGGTGCCCTTTAAAAAGGTCTTTCTTGGGGTGGAGGTAAGGCCTTATAAAAGGGCTGTCTCCTGTCAGAAGTGTGTTAGAGCAGGGGGAAAGCATAATGATCTTGAAAATGTGGGTTATACTGCCAGGCATCATACCTTCTTTGAGATGCTCGGTAATTTCTCCTTTGGTGATTATTTCAAAGAGGAGGCTATAGCCTTTGCCTGGGAATTTATCACCAAAGAGCTTTCCTTACCAAGAGAGAGACTCTGGGTTACAGTTTTTCGGGAAGATGAAGAGGCAGCAAGGCTCTGGAAAAAGATTGCTGCCCTGCCTGAGGAACGGATTGTCAGACTGGGAGAGAAGGATAATTTCTGGATGATGGGAGAAACTGGTCCTTGTGGCCCTTGCTCGGAGATTATTTTTGATCAGGGGGAAAGTTTTTCCTGTGGTAAACCAGATTGTGCCCCTGGATGTGACTGCGATAGGTTCTTAGAGATCTGGAACCTTGTTTTCATGCAATACGATAGAGTTGAAGGTGGCCTTCTCAAACCCTTGCCCAAACCAAGTATAGATACAGGTATGGGCTTAGAAAGAATCACTGCTGTTCTCCAGGGTGTTTCCTCGAATTACGAAACCGATCTCTTTGCAGGCATTATGAGTGAGCTTTCCAAGTTAACAGGAAGGGCCTTTAAAGAAAACAAAGACACTGAGGTGGCCTTTAGAGTTATTGCGGATCACTTAAGAGCTGGAGTTTTTCTTATATCTGAAGGGGTTATTCCATCCAATGAGGGCAGAGGATATGTTTTGAGACGAATTCTTCGCAGAGCTATTAGATTTGGTAAGCTTCTTGGGCTGAAAGAGCCTTTCCTATTTAAGCTTGTTCACCCTGTGCTTGAGGAATATGGGGATATCTATCCAGAGCTCATCCAAAATAGGGAGATTATAGTCAAAGTTTTGAAAATAGAGGAAGAGAGATTTCAGGAGACCTTGAACTTCGGCTTAGAGCTCTTGGAAAGAGAGGTCACTAAACTTAAAGAATCAGGAGTTACCGTGATTCCAGGAGAACTCCTCTTTAAACTCTACGACACCTATGGATTTCCCTATGATTTGGTCAGAGATTATGTAATGCCTATGGGAATGGCCCTTGATCTTCAGGGATTTGAGGCCCTTCGGGAAAAGGCCCGTGAAGAGAGTAGAAAATCCTGGAAGGGGACCTTAGAAAAGGTGCCAGAGGAAATAAAAAGGTTGGTTCAGGAAGGGCTGCAGACCCTTTTTGTTGGCTACGAAGAGCTTAAGACAAGGGCTAAAGTGGTTGCCCTAATTGAGGACTATCTCATTACAGATTTAACTCCTTTCTATCCTGAAGGGGGAGGTCAAGTAGCTGACCATGGCTTTATTACTGGGGAAAGGGGTAGGGCAGAGGTCCTTGATGTACAGAAAGTGGGTGATGTGATTTATCATAAGATTAGACTCCTTGAAGGAACTTTCTCCCCTGGAGAAGAGGTAGAACTTGAGGTTCTTAGGGAGAGACGCCTCCAGATTGCTCGCCATCATACCGCTACTCACCTTCTCCATGCAGCTCTGAGAAAGGTCCTTGGGCCTCATGTGCGACAGGCTGGATCCTTAGTAGAAGAAAATCGTCTTCGTTTTGATTTTACCCATTTTCATGCCCTTAGCGAGGAGGAACTTTTATCTGTTGAAAACTTAGTCAACCAGTGGGTTCTTGCTAATTATCCCCTGGAAATTAAATGGTTGAAAAGAGAAGAGGCTGAAAACCTCGGAGCCCTTGCTTTTTTTGAAGAAAAATATGGAGATATCGTAAGGGTTGTGAAAATCGATGAGGTATCCCTTGAGCTCTGTGGAGGGACTCATGTGAGGGCAACAGGAGAGGTCGGACTCTTCAAAATCCTTTCCGAATCAAGCGTAGCAAGTGGTATAAGAAGAATTGTAGCCATATGTGGAGAAAAAAGTTATCAATATTTGAAGGATTTAGAAAAGGAATTTAATAAATTATCTACAATTTTAAAGGTTTCTCCTAAGGATGTTTCCTTAAAGGTTGGGGAGCTACTTCAGGAGGTGGCTAAGCTAAAAAGAGAGATTCAAACCTTGAAGAGTAGGAATATCCTTGGGGAGCTTGAGCATAAATTATCTGAAGTGCGGGAGTATAACGGTATAAAGACTTTGGTTACCTCTCTCAGAGCTGAAAAGATGGAAGAGCTCAGGGAATGGGCAGATTTCTTCAAAAATAAGCTGCAATCAGGACTTATAATTTTAGTGGGGGAGAAGGAGAAGGAGAATCTATTTCTTTGTATGGTGACCAAGGATCTGAGCTCAAAGATCTCTGCTGGTGAAGTTTTAAAGGAGTTGGCTAAGGGTCTAGAAATAAAAGGAGGAGGAAGAACTGAGCTTGCTCAAGGTAGTATTAGTAAAAAGGTTAGTCTTGAAGAGGTTAGAAAGAGGGTAGAGGAGGTGATAAAAAATTATGTCTGAGAGGGTGAAAATAGAGGTTTACATGAATATGAGTTGCACCAGTGAACCCAAGCTTAGGGAAAACATAGCTAAGGCTCTCGAACTTGAAGGAGTTGAAGCTGAAGTTATTTACAAAAGATTATCTGCCGAAGAGGCTGAAAAGCTCGGCTTTAAGGGCTCTCCAACTATACTTATTAATGGAGAAGAACTTCAACCTTTACCCATGGGTAATTTTACCTGAAGACTTTTTCTTGACGAAGCTGGAAGGCTTACCCCAGTCCCTACAGTAGCTATATTGAGAGAAAAAATCAGAGAAGCCCAAAGTTAGGCCTAAGGTTTATTTAAAAAAGATCGAGGCATAAGGGTTTCGAATTTTCTCTCTGGCTCATTTATAATTCCTTCACAGGGAAGAAGATAGTAGTCTTTAGGCTTGAGGTTTAAAGCTTTTTTTAGGCTTGGGCTAACCCAATGGGAGTCCTCTACAAGATTATAAAAATAGGAATCAATACCAAAAAAGCCGTCTAAGAAGTGGGCTACCGTGTGAAAGCTTTTACTTAGATAACCCTGAGGGAGATCTTTAAGGTCTTTTAAGGTCTTAAATCCCTCTTCTTCAAGCTCAGAAAGCAGATTGGCTAAGATTAACTTGTTTTTTTCAAGGCCTTCCTTAAGTAAAGACCAAAAGGATGGATCCGTTCCATTAATAATTTGGTCCTCGAGCACGAGAAATTGATCATAAGAGACTAATTGATAGTGATTAATAAAATAGTAGAGCTTATAGACAGCTCTTTCTTTTTTTCTTTCTTCCAGAAGAAAAAGATGTTTTAAGGTAACCAATCTATTGTCCTCTCTCTTAATGGTATTATATTTATTTGCCATGAAAATAAGAACATTACAGTGGATGCGAAATATTTCACAAATTTATAGGAGACAAAAAGGGTTCCTTATAGAAGATAAAATAATCAGTTTAGAGAATGAGCTTTATCTAAAGCTTGCTCTGTTGTTTTTAATCAGAACCGATGAAGAGGAAAGAGTTAAAAAAGAGCTTTTTTCTTCAGAGGATCCCTTGGCTACTATGGCCAGACCTCATGAGTTCTATCATGTGGTGGATTCTTTGAGAAAAGAATTTGCCCAATGGTTTAGAGAACTTCTTTTACATAGAGATTTTTCTCACCTTGATTATGCATTCTTGGCTTTAGAATTTATTATGTTAGATGAACAGGTTAGAAAGCAAATTCAAATTCCTTTATTAAAAAAAATGAAGGATTTAGTTTGGGAGGGAAGGGAAGCCTTAGAGAAAGGTGAGCCAACTGAGAGCAGGGGGCGACTTAAGAGACTGGTCATGTTCTTTCAAGGGGTTGCCCTTTTGGAAGGAAAAAAAAGTGAAATTCTTGAAGAGGCAGAGGTCTTTTTGGGGAAGGAAAGTCTTTCAATTTCTCCTTTACCTCATGTAGAGGAATTTAAGAGAGTATTTTACCAAGAGCTTCACAATCTTGTTTACACTTAAGGGTAGAGTATAATTAATGGAGTGCAAGCAGGGGGCTACAAATGGATCTGAAAGAGAAGGTCAAAGAGATAATTAGAAGGCTTAAAGAGGCCTATCCTGAAGCAAGAATAGCTCTTCATTTTGAAAATCCCCTGCAATTACTTGTGGCCACCATACTTTCTGCCCAATGCACAGATGAGCGGGTAAACCAGGTAACCTCATATCTTTTTAAAAAATACCGTAGCCCAGAGGATTTTGTTAAGGTGCCTTTAGAGGAGCTTGCTGAGGATATTAAAAGCACAGGTTTTTATCAGCAAAAGGCTAAATACATTCAGGAGGCTTGTAAGATAATTTTAGAAAAATTTGGTGGTGAAGTGCCAAGAACAATGGAGGAATTGCTGGAGTTACCAGGTGTAGCCAGGAAGACGGCTAATATTGTGCTTAGCAATGCCTATGGGGTGGTTGAGGGGATACCTGTGGATACCCATGTGAGTAGACTTTCTCAGCGGCTTGGCCTGGTGAGTTCAAAACAGGCAGAAAAAATAGAAAGGGAATTGATGGAGTTAGTCCCAAGGGAAGACTGGTTTATTTTTCCCTATCTCCTACAGGCCCATGGAAGAAAAATTTGTCAAGCTAAAAAGCCTAAATGTCCAGAATGTCTACTAAAAGACCTTTGTGATGCTTACCTATCCCAAAATTGATCCTGTTATTTTTAAAATAGGTCCTCTTCAAATCAGATGGTATGGCTTGATGTATGTGGTCAGTTTCTTTGTCAGTCTCTTTCTGTGCAGGTATCAACTTAAAGAGAGGGGTCAAAGAGAGCTTTACCCCATCCTGGAGAATTTACTTTTTTATAGTTTTATCGGGCTTATTGTGGGAGCTAGGCTGGGCTTCTGCTTTTTTTATTATCCTGATTATTTTTTGAGCCATCCCTGGGAAATACCCGCCCTCTGGAAAGGAGGGATGTCCTTTCATGGTGGGTTGATAGGGGCACTTACTGTAGGCTATATTTATCTCAAGAGGAAGGGACAAAGTTTTCTCTATTGGGCAGATCTAATTGTGGTTACGGCCCCTCTTGGGCTTTTCTTTGGAAGGATCGGCAATTTTATCAATGGGGAGATCTATGGCAAACCAACTACCCTTCCTTGGGCCATGATTTTTCCTGAGGGAGGGCCTATTCCTCGTCACCCTGTGCAACTCTATGAATCCTTGGTAACAGGACTTTTGCTTTTCCTGGTGCTATGGGGGCTTCGCCAAAAGAGCTGGAAAGAGGGCACAAAACTAGCCCTTTTTATGATCTTCTACGGGATTCTTCGCTTTTTCTTTGAGTTTCTTAGAGAACCTGGGCAGAGTTTTTCCTTACTCTTTGGCTTTATAACCATGGGACAGATCCTTTGCTTAGCTATGATTACAGGAGGCACCCTTCTCCTTTGGGCTATTCATAGAAAATAATTCCTCAAGCTCCTTGGCGATAATTTGGGCTATCTTAAAATTTTCTACAAAACTCCAATAGCTCTCGGGGTTTTTGGGGTCAAGAGATTTTTCTAAGAAATTACAATTATGGCATAATAATTTTCTAATTCTTTTTCCAAAGGGATTTTCAAGCTGAATGCGGGCATAGAGATTAGCATCCTGCTTAGCAAGTCTACTTAAAATCTGGAGCTGTGCTAAGAAACTCGGAGTAGAGAGATTTAAAATTTCCTTAGGACTTATACCACAGTCATATAAGACCTTACCCAATAGGACAAGCCAAAAGTGATTTAGAACCTGGACAATGGCCATAATCTGGTCATGTCTTTTGGGGGAGATTTTTACCCATTTTATCCCTTCTTCTGCTAAGAGGGTGCAAAACCAGCGATAGAGATTTTTGCCTCTTAGGGGATAAATTGCCCAAGTTTTGCCTTTTAGGTCCTCTTCGTAAGGCCCAAAGAGTGGATGGGTTGCCAGTAGTTCCCCTTTTTTAAGATATTTTTTCATGGTTTTAGAGGGCTCAAGCTTTAGGGAGCAGATATCAAGAATCCAGTGTCTCTCATCTACAAAGGGGGATATTTTTTGAACCATTTGGGGAAAGACCTCCATAGGTAGAGAGAGAAGAATAACTTTAGCCCTGGCCAAAAGCTCTTCAAGACTGAGACCTTCTTCCTTGTCAGAAATAAGAACCTCATAGCCTTTTTTTTCAAAAAAAACTTGAAAGAGGCGACCCATTTTACCAGCTCCACCAATAATACCTATTTTAAAATTTTCTTTCATAAGGCCTCCATTTACGCAACCTCTGATAGCTTAAGTCTTTCTTCCCAGCGTCTAAAAAGTTCCTCCCTTAAGGCAGGATATTCCTTTAAATCTGGTGATCTTTGTATTAGTTCAAAGGCTGCTTCCTTGGCTTTGATTAGGAGATCTATGTCTCGCACAGGATCTGCTCTCTTAAATTCTAAAAAACCAGATTGCTGAGTGCCTAAGACATCTCCTGGCCCTCTAAGTTTTAAATCAGCCTCAGCGATCTGAAAGCCATCATGGGTTTGACATAGAACTTGTAATCTCTTATAAGCCTCACTATAAGGAGAAACTTTATAGGCAATCAGATAACAATAGGACTGTTTATCACTTCTCCCCACACGGCCTCTGAGTTGGTGAAGTTGGGAGAGGCCAAAACGCTCGGCATGTTCAATAATCATGGCTGTAGCATTGGGCACATCAACCCCTACCTCTACAACGGTGGTAGAGATGAGGACCTGAATTTCTCCCCTTTTAAAAGCCTTCATGACCTCTTCTTTCTCCCTGGAACTCATCTTACCATGGAGAATACCAACCTTGAAATCCTTTAAAAGGGTCTCTTTTAATTCTTCACCATAGGTTAGAACTGCCTTTAGCTCCATAGCTTCGGATTCCTCAATAAGAGGTAAGATGATATAGGCCTGGTAGCCAGCTCTGAGCTCCTTTTTAAGCTCTTCATAGGCCTTGATTTTATTACTCTCTGTGAAGAGTTTAGTAATTACAGGTTTTCTTCCTTTGGGCATCTCCCTAATGATGGAGACATCAAGGTCTCCATAGACAGTTAAGGCAAGGGTTCTGGGAATAGGGGTTGCAGTCATTACTAAGGTATCTGGGATTAAGCCCTTAGCCTTTTCTCTTAGGGCTGCCCGTTGAAGCACGCCAAAGCGGTGCTGTTCATCAATAATGACCAAACCAAGTTTCTTAAATTCCACTTGGTCTTGGAAAAGGGCATGGGTGCCAATGACAAAGTGTATGTATCCTGTGGCCAAACCATGATAGATTTCCCTTTTTCGAGAGGGAGCTGTGCCTCCAGTGAGAAGGGCAGTATGGATACCCATGAGCTGGGCATACTGACGAAAATTGCGATAATGCTGTTCTGCTAAGATTTCTGTGGGGGCCATGAGGGCTACTTGGTAACCATTATCTACAGCGATAAGTGCTGCAGTAAAGGCTACAACTGTCTTGCCACAACCCACATCTCCCTGAATAAGCCTGTTCATGGGCACTTCTTTAGCCATATCGCTCTTGATTTCCTGGATGACCTTTTTTTGATCTGAGGTCAGCTCAAAGGGCAGTTTCCCTAAAAAGTCTTCAAGAAGCTTGGAATCCGTCTTGAAGGAGATACCCTTTTCTCTGGCTATTTTGCTTTTTCTAAGGGCAAGCCCTAATTCAAGAAAGAAAAGCTCTTCAAAGGCAATACTCTGGTGATAGGGATTATCCTCTCGCAAGAGTTGAGCAAAGTCTTCCTTTTCATCAGGCAGATGAAGGGCCCTTAAGGCCTCCCTTAAGGGATAAATTTTATATTTTCTCAGTATCTCAGGAGGGATAAAATTATCCACTGCCTCTAAATATTCTTTAGCAATTCCTTGAAAAATCTTTCTCAAAGTTTTCTCTGGTAGATTTTCTATTCCTGGGTAAACAGGTAAAATTACTCCCAATTCATTTTCTATCTTTTCTCTTTCTTCTTCTGTTATAGTTTCTGGGTGGTGCATTTCTAAGTTTTTTAAAAAACGGCTTACCACCCCAAGGGCATATATTCTTTTGTTGGTTTTAAAACGCTCCTTCCAGACTTTTTCGTGAAAATTAAACCATTTAAGAGTCAAAAAACCCGTGCCATCATGAATGATAACCTCAAAGAGCTTTCTACGAGAATAGTAGTTCACCCCACTTTGAAGGATCTCCCCAAAGACAAGGGCTTTTTCACCTTCCTTTAAGGAGCCAATAGGGCTAATCTTTCTTCTATCTTCATAGCTCTTTGGTAGATAAAAGAGGGCATCTCTAATTGTATATAGTCCCTTTTTGGCAAACTTTTTACTTATTTTGGGGCCAATTCCCTTAAGGGAGGATAAGGGAATAGCCAGGATTTGAAGATTTTTTCTATATCTATCCAGATCGGGTATTGTATAGCTTTCGGAGAAGGGAAGAGATGAGACTTTAGAAATTTGGGAAAGGAACTCTCTAAGCTTAAGGAGACGCTCTTTTTTTTCTTCAAGGGGGACTTTATCAAAATCTTGAGCCAAGGCCTTCATGGAATTAAGGTCATTTTCTGAGAACTCTTTTGGAGCCCTTTCAAGGAAATAGTTGAGGTTTTTTTCTACCTTACTCTTAGGTAGAAGGGCAAAATTGTTTTTGCAGAGGGTCTCAAGAAACTTATTAAATTTGTCAAACCACTCTTCCATTAAAGTTAATTATATCTCAAAAATAAGTTTTTTCAGGATCGTTCGAGCTTGCTGAGTATTAAAAACACAGAAGAATCAGATTACACTATCTATTTAAAGCTGCTTCAACTTGGGTATATATTAACGTAAATTCATTAACATTTGTATATCATAGGATTGCCATAGTTTCTTGATTTTATATATATCTCTTATATTTCCATATTTCATTGCCCCTTTGAGGAAGATCTCTGTTTTTTTCTTGGCCTCTCCTAATATCAGAAGCCTTTTTTCTGGCTCAAGTTTTGAATTATATTCTTTGAGTATTTTTAAAAGGGCTTTAACCCTATAGAAGTCAAGCCCCTTTCTTTGAGAAAGTTGATCAGGGCGGCCCCCGTCTTTGATTACCAAGGGTTCTTTAATCAGACCCATGGGATAGTAAAGGGCAACTCTAAGCCAAAACTCATAGTCCTCACATAGGGGGAAATTCTCATCAAAAAGTCCCACTCTCTCAAAGACACTCCTTTTTAACAGAACTGTGGATATAGAGACCACACATAATTTAACTGCTCTCTCAAAAAAGTAACCCTCTGCCTTGGCATGAATTTTTTTGGGGAAAACCCTTCTTTCTCCCTTATACCAAATTTCCTCTGTCTGCACGAGATCATATTGAGGATTTTCTTGCAAAAACTTTACCTGTTTCTCAATCTTAGAGGGCAAAAAGTAGTCGTCACTATCTAAAAAGGCTATTAGCTCTCCTTTAGCATGAATTATGCCTCTATTTCTGGCAAAAGAGGGCCCAAAATTTTTCGGAAGTCTCACATATTTTAGGGGGTATTTGGTAACTAAGTGGGGGGTCTTGTCTTTAGAGCCGTCATCAACTAAGATTAACTCTAAGTTTAAGTAACTCTGCTCAAGCACACTCTTTATGGCTACTTCTACAATGTAATCTCTGTTATAGGTTGGGATAATTACTGATACCAAGGGCTCCATATTTTTACTATATTTTACTCCTAAATGAACAGAAATTGAACAGAACAAAATCATATTTTGTCAAGGTCGCAAAGGATAGGCTCACCTAACTGGTGTTTGAAAACCTTGTGAAATTTAGTGAGAAAGGTTGTTAAAAGATTATGTCCGTTTTAAATTTAAGTCAGTTTTTGTGCGGCATTAAGGGGGGAACTCATGCTTAAGGTGACTTTTCTGCCCTATGAGGTTACAGCAGAGGTTTTCCCAGAAGAAACAGTTATAGATGTGGCCATGCGTCTTGGCATCCATATAAATGCAAGTTGTGGTGGTATTGGGGCTTGTAATAAATGTAAGGTCCTTGTGGAAAGTGGAGAGGTTGAGGGTGAAAGGATTGAGGATATCTATTACAAAGCTTGTACCCTCAGGCCCCTTACTGATCTTGTGGTGAGAATCCCTGTAGAAAGTCACTATGATCGTAAAGCCCTTTTAAGGAAGACGAGGGCCCAGGCCTTAGAAAGAAAAGAGGAATTAACTCTCGATCCCCTAATTAAGAAACTTTATCTGGAATTATCTCCACCAACTATTGAGGAGAACACCCCTGATTTAGAGAGATTATTATCAGCCTTACAGGGCAGTGGCATTGAGAAGCCCGTGGTGCTTCCACAGGTATTAGCCAAACTTCCTTTTGCCTTGAGAAAATCTGAATTCCGAGTAACGGTTACTCTTTTCAGACATCCATCCCTTTCCCAGGATCTCCTAATAGATGTAGAGCCAGGAGATAGGACCTCTGAAAATCTGGCTGTGGCTATGGACCTTGGGACAACTACCCTTCAATTGGAACTTGTAGATCTAAATACAGGAGAGGTCTTAGCCAGGACTTCTGACTATAATCCTCAGATTAGCTATGGAGAGGATGTAATAAGTAGGATTGAGTTTGCTAAAAAAAAGGATGGGCTTAAATTGCTTTCAGAAAGGGTAAGAGAGCGTTTCTTTATCCTTCTTGAGGAGCTCTTAAAAGAAGCTAATAAGGGAGTTGACTCAATTAATCTTGTTTCCATTGCTGGAAATACTGTTATGACCCACCTTTTTTTGGAACTTGAGCCCAAGTATTTGAGGGAATATCCTTATGTGCCAGTTGCTAAGTTTTACCCTATATATCTTGCCAAAGACCTTGGTATCCCCCTAAAGGAGACTACTCCCTTTATATTCTCACCCTCCGTAGCAAGCTATGTAGGGGGGGATATTACAGCTGGTGTTCTTGCCTCGCTTATGTCTCAGGAACAGGCCCTAACCCTATTTATTGATTTGGGCACTAATGGAGAAATAGTGGTGGGAAATCAGGATTTTCTCATGTGTGCAGCTTGCTCTGCTGGACCTGCCTTTGAAGGAGGAGGTATAAAATGTGGTATGAGGGCAACCAGTGGGGCTATTGAGTCCGTAAGTATTGATCCTAAGACCTTAGAGCCTATGATTATCACTATTGGCAAGAAAAAAGCTAAAGGGATCTGTGGCTCTGGAATAATCTCTTTACTTGCCAGTCTCTTTCGCACAGGCCTCATTGATAGGGCAGGTAAATATCGGCGAGATCTGGCAAGTCCAAGAATAAGAAAAGGTGAAGAGGGCTATGAGTATGTTTTAGTCTTTGGAGAGGAGTCCGCTACTGGACAAGATATTGTCTTTACGGAGAACGATATAGAGAATCTTATTAGAGCCAAAGGAGCTATGTTTGCAGGGTATCAGATCCTTCTTGAGTCAGTGGGGTTAAGCCTCTCTGATTTAGAGAGGGTCTTTCTTGCTGGGACCTTTGGTAGTTTTATTGATCTTGAGGATGCTATTACTATTGGCCTTTTGCCTGATCTACCCAGGGATAAGTTTTTCTTTCTCGGCAATACCAGTTTACAAGGAGCTAAAAAAGTGCTACTTTATAAAGACAAAATGACTGAACTTAAAAGAATCACGCAGATGATGACCCATCTTGAACTTTCTAATCATCCTCAATATATGGACTATTACATGGCTGCCCTCTTTTTACCTCATACTCAGGAAGATCTTTTTCCCTCCCTTCGGAGTGTGTAGTCCATGATTCATCCAGAGGGAAAACCTTATATTCTCACACCTCTTCTACTTTCAGGAGTTGCTTTTGTTTTTAAGAAAAAAAAGCTAAGCCTTGGGTTACTGGGCCTATCTTTGGCCAATGCCTTCTTTTTTCGGAATCCTCGTAGAGAACCTCTTTTAGAGCCAGACTTGATCATCTCCCCTGCAGATGGAAAAATAGTTTGTTGTAAGATGGAAAATAGACCAGACTGGTACGATGGTCCCCTTTTTAGAATTGGTATTTTTATGAGGTTATGGGATGTGCATGTTAATAGATCTCCTGTTACAGGAAAGCTTATCAAGAGGGTTTATTTCTCTGGAGAAAAAAGGCCTGTTTTTCATGAGAAGGCCCTTGATAAGAATGAAAAGATGATCTACCTCATAGAACGAGAAGACGGGATCCCCTTTTGGGTTATTCAGATAGCTGGACTTGTAGCCAGAAGGATAAAAAGCTTTGTTTTGCCAGGAGATGACCTTGTTTCAGGAGACCCTATAGGGATTATTAAATTTAGTTCCCGTGTGGAACTTTTTTTTCCCGCTGAGGGAGCTGAACTTCTGGTCAAGGTTGGCCAGAAGGTCTTTGCTGGGGAGACCGTGCTGGCTAAGCTCCCCTTAAAGCAGATCACTCCATGACCAGCCTTTTACCTCATCTATTTACTACCCTAAACTTATTTTCAGGTTTCTATTCCATTATAGCTACCTTTGAAGGAAAGTATTTTCATGGGGCCTTGGCTATTCTTATGGCTATTGTTTTTGATATCTTTGATGGCAGACTTGCCAGGCTTACAGGACAAAGCAGTAAATTCGGTAAAGAGTTTGATTCCCTTGCAGATATGGTTTCTTTTGGTGTGGCTCCAGCACTTCTCATCTACAACTACTCCTTAAAGGCCTTTACCAAGATGGGATGGGTTGCCTCTTTTATTTATACGGCCTGTGTAGCCCTAAGGCTTGCCCGTTTTAACGTTAAACCCTCTTCAGGAATTCATTTTGAAGGTTTGCCCTCTCCTGCAGGAGGAGCAATCATTGCAAGTACGATCTTGCTCCTAATCCACTTGGGAATTGATCCTCTTTATAAAAGCTGGTTAACTATAGTAATGGTTTACTTGCTTTCATATTTTTTTATATCCCCCATCAAGTATCCCGCCTTTAAGGAGATAAAGATAAAAAAAATCCAAAGTTTTTATTTTTTAGTATTATTTATTCTTGTTCTCAGTATTACAGCCACAAACCCTCCTTTAATACTCTTTTTACTTACCACTCTGTATGTCACTCTTGGGCCATTAATTTTATTAAAAAAATGGGGATGCCGTTTTTATAGAAAATGCTTAAAAAAAGAAAAAAATCCTAAAAAATTGACAAATGATTAGTTTGTGTTAATATTATTTCAGGTAAATTTAATTTAATAGGCTAATAAACTTAATAAGTGACTTTAGAATTAGGCTATAAAATTGAAAAAAGGGGGAGAGGATAATGAGTGCTGGTGGCAAGCTCTTAAATATAGGATTTGGGAACTTTGTGGTAGCTGACAGAGTGATTGCTATTGTCAATCCTAATTCAGCCCCAATGAAAAGACTTAAGGAAGAGGCTAAAGACACTAAGCGGCTTATTGATGCTACCCAGGGCCGAAAGACGCGATCTATTATCATTACTGACAGTAATCATGTTATTCTCTCAGCTATTCAAGCTGAAACAGTAGCGCAGAGATTTACTTCAGAAACTCTCAAATTGAAGGAAGAGGAGGAATAGGCCTTGAGTAGATTGATTTTGATTGTTTCTGGTCCTTCTGGAGCAGGCAAAAGTACTATTTTAAGGAAGTTATCCCTTGAAGAGTTTTATTTTTCTGTTTCTTATACCACTCGCCTGCCAAGACCTGGGGAAGTTGATGGAAAAGATTACTATTTTATCACCAAAGAAGCCTTTCAGGAGATGTTAAAAAGGGGTGAATTCCTGGAATGGATTGAGGTCCATTCACATTTTTATGGCACAGCCAAAAGTGAAATTGAAAAGGCCTTTTCTCAGGGGAAACATCTGGTTTTGGATGTGGAAGTAATAGGGGCTGCCAATCTGAAGAAAAGATTCGGCCCAAAGGCTGTATCTATCTTTATAGCTCCTCCTAATCTTGAGGTCCTCGAAGAGAGATTGAGAAAGAGGGGCACAGAGGTAGAGGAAAAAATTAGAGAGCGCCTAAATAGAGCCTCCTGGGAGATATCTCTTGCTTCCTTTTTTGATTATCTAATTATTAACGACGACCTTGAGAGGGCTATAACTCAATTTTTATCCATCGTAGAGGCAGAGCAGTGCCGTCCCTGGAGAAAATTCCTCTCACCTTAACTTATGTCTAAAGTAATCTGGGGTATCAATGCTGTTCTGGAAGCCTTAAAGACACATCCTGATCTCATTGAAGAGATAGTTATACAAAAAAGTGAACTTAAAGGAAGGCTCTTTCAAATTTTGGAGAGGGCCAAAAAGGAAGGTATCTCGGTCAAGGTTTATGTGAGGGAGCCTTTTTCCCCGCCAAAGGTTCCTCCTCAAGCCCATACTCAAGGAGTTGTTGCCTATTTACAAGAGTTTCCCTACGCCTCTTTAGAAGAAATTGAGAAGAATTATTCCTTAAAAGGGGAACCAGCACTCCTCATTGCCTTGGATGAAGTGGAGGATCCTCAAAATGTAGGAGCCATATTAAGAGTGGCTGATGCTGCAGGGGCTCATGGTCTCATTATCCCCAAACATCGTGCCTGTGAAATTACAGGAACAGTAATCAAAGTCTCTTCGGGTTCTGCCTTTAATATTCCTATTGCCAAAGTTACCAACTTGAAAGAGGCCCTTTGGTATTTTAGTCAAAGAGATGTTTGGATTGTGGGGCTTTCTCATCGGGCAGAAAAAACTATTTATGAATTTGATGCAAAAGTCCCGCTGCTTTTGGTTGCAGGCAATGAAGAAAGAGGTATCAGATCTACTGTTTTAGAGAGATGTGATTTCACTTTGAAGATCCCTATGCGAGGTAAAATTGAGAGCTTAAATGTAGCTCAGGCCGTGGGTATTTTCCTTTATGAGGTGGTTAGACAGAGATATTTCACCTCTTAGGTAGAAGGCTTCTACCTTTATTTTCTCTTTCAGCCACCGCTAAGATAAAGAGCTAAGATTTTCTCTTCCAGGTCTCTTTTAAAAGGTTTGGCCGTGGTTGGGGTGTAATTATTGAACACCTCAAAGGTTGGGATAATCTCCTTACCTCCTTTGGTAATTTTTTGAGAGGGGACCTCAATATTGATGTAGTTTTGTAAGTTGGTTAGGATTGCAAAGTAGGGTGGAGGGTCAAAAAAGAGCCTTGCTATGGAGATAAGCGGTCTCTCAGCACAGCTTAGCCCTCTAAGAGATGGTTCATAATAGGTGATTAGTAGGGGCTTTTCTTTTTTGACTACTAAGGGCAAAAAAATCTCAAAGGACAGGTCTGCAAGGGAAAAGGCTATTCTAACTTCTTTATGAAGTGCCTCTAAAGGATAACCTTTCCCTAAAAAAAGTGAGTATAGCCTTTCAATTACTTCCTTTTCAGAAGGCGCATCCTTGCAAATTTCCATAAATTTTCTACTTCCTCAGGGGTTAGTCCAGCTCCAAGAGCCACTTTTTGGGCCATCTCTTTGCTCATCAAGTCAGAGGGACTGTGGGCATCAGAATTAATAACCAGTGGGGCGCCAAATTTTTTAGCTAAGCGGGCTACATGCCCGTTAGCCAGAGAATGCCCTTTTCTTCCAGAAAGCTCTAAAAATACTCCCCTTTCAGCAGCCAGTTTTACCTCTTCTTCCCCTATGAGACCAGGATGAGCAAGTATATCCGCTCCTCCGAGAATACCTGCTCTATTAGTTCCTTCAGCAACTGGCTCAACCAAAGTCTCCCCATGGACTACTACCAATTCAGCCCCCTTTTCACGACACCTTCTAATGAGCTCAGGAATTAGTGGAGGAGGAACATGGGTAAGTTCAATTCCCACAATCAGCTCAGGAGTTAGGCCCTTAAAGGCCTCTTTAATTTTGAGAAGATTAGAAATAATCCATTCATAATTAGAATGGTCAGCATGATCTGTTATGGCAATAGCTTCATAACCAAAAACCTGGACCCTGCGCCATATTTCAGCAGGGATTAGCTCTCCATCACTAAAGACAGAGTGGCAATGAAGGTCAAACAAGGAGACCTCTACATCTTATACTTAAAATGCTTAGGATCGAGGTTCTCTAAAATTTCTTTGAGTTTTTCCTTTTCCTCTTCCGTAGCCCCAACTATATCCTCTTGGGGTTCTCGCACAGGAGATTCAGTAAAGATCTGACTCTTTTTGAGAACTTCCTCATGGACTAAGATTTCTGAGCCCATCCTTAAAGCCATGGCTACCGCATCACTCGGTCTGGCATCAATATCTACAAGTTCTCCCTGAATATCAAGGGTAATGACAGCATAATAGGTGTTATCTCTAAGATCTACAATTTCAATTTTGGGAATTTTAATACCGAGGAAGTCAAGGATGTGTTTCATAAGGTCGTGAGTAAGGGGTCTCGGGAATTGAATGTTTTCAAGGCGAGAAGCTATAGAGGTAGCCTCTAAAACACCTATCCAGATGGGAAGTATTCTGTCACCTTGGGTTTCCTTAAGTAACATTACAGGACTGTTGGACACAGGGTCAACTGCTATGCCATGGACTACTACTTTAATTTTGCCCATAACTTCACCTCTTTTAAAACCCTTTTTTAAAATGTTAAGTAAGATTTACTAAATGTCAAGATACAATAAAGGGTGTTATAAATTCAAAAACTCATGCTATGATTTTAAGAAAAGTCTGTCAGAGGGAAAATGCAATTCATCCGAGTGTTCCAGGCTGAAGACCTGTGGCTACCAAATTGTCTTAATTGCACAGGCTAAAGCCTTAGGGCTACCATCGACTTACGATGCAATCCTAAAATGAAAATCAGCAATCATAACACCCTTGACAGCTAAAAAGTCTTAATCGTATTTCTTTATTTCCCCTAATGCTCTTAAAATCTCCTCTAAGGAGCTCACCCTGAGAGATAACTTGAATAGATGTCTCAAAAAGTCTCTATCTTCAA
>CAZBLU010000008.1:0-49275 GCA_964493015.1 uncultured Caldimicrobium sp. | reverse complement strand
CTTTTCATATTTTGACAAGTTGCTTACCACCTATCATAGTCCTATGCTATGAGCATGAAATGAAAATCTGAAAATATTTATAGAACACCCTCAGGCTTACCCATAAAAAAAATTTGAAGGCAGGCAGGACAATTCATTTTATGAGAAATCTAAAAAGACCTTTAGTTTCCCCAAAGGTTTACTACTATTCAAGACTGCTAAAAAGCATATAACTTTTTAAAACTACTTTTTTTGTACTAAAATTTGAGCAAAAAGGTAGGAGGTATTAACATGGGGGGCATTAAAAATAGGTTAAAAAAAAGCCTTACTTTTAGGGTATTTGCTTATCTTCTTGTTACCATCTTAGTTGTCCAGCTCATCATTATGGTCTCAACATGGCTTTTTATTGATTACTATGATCACAAACGGAATGAAGTACATTACGAAAGCTTGTTGCAGATAAGTTTTACTCACTTTTTGAGAGTATGAATCCCCCTGGTGAAAAAGCCATAAAGCCTGATTTTAAGGTTTGCGATAGATTTACAGCTATAACAAAGGGGAGTGTGGCCACCATATTTCGTAGAGAGGGTGATGATTTTCTCAGAATAGCTACATCTCTTAAAAAGGAGGATGGTTCAAGGGCAGTGGGCACTTTTTTAGGTAAAACTCATCCTGGCTATGCTTATCTTATGCGAGGAGAACCCTATGTTGGTAAGGCAACTCTCTTTGGTAAAGAATATATAACCAAATATACACCTATTAAAAATGAAAGGGAGAAGTTGTGGGTTTACTTTTTATAGGATATGATATTACTCATGAAATAGTAGAAATTCTTAAGTATATTAAGGAGTTGAAAATAGGAGAGGGTGGTTATGTGGCTGTATATGATTTATCCAAAGATACCCCCAAATTAATGACAGAGAGAGAAGTCAATAAAAGTATCTTGGATAATATTCTTACTCAGGTAAGAAATAGTTCTTCTCAGGATAGTAGTGTAAAGAAGATATCTGGTGATGGTTTCATGACCTATTATAAATTATTATAAATACTTTTCAGATTTCAAATGGCTCATTACTCTAAATATACCAAAGAGTGAATTTTCAAAGTTTTCAAATATCTTGGGAATCATGCTTTTTATATCAGGGATCATTAGTATTTTGCTAATTGGTTTTTTAGTTTACAAACTGTTGAATTCCTCTCTTGCTCCAGTTGTTCAGACTTCAAGGGCTATTGAGGACCTGGCAAAGGGTGGTGCAGACCTCAATTTCCAACTCCCTGTTAAAACAGAAGATGAAGTCGGTATATTAAGTAGAAATTTCAATGAGCTTATGTCTACCTTGAAGAAGATTGTGATGAATTTGATAGATAGGATAAATAATTTAAGTTATGAAGCAGAAATAATCAATAATATGGTCAATTCATTAGTGCAAAAAAGTGATGGCTTTAAAAGAAACTCAGAGGGTATAGCTCAATCGTCAAGTGAGGTTCTTAAAAGTCTTGAAGATATTATGAAATCACTTCAGGAAATTACTCTTGCAATATCAGAAATTTCTAAGAGGACCCAAGATAGTAGTATAATGGTTAAGGAAACTGTTAATTCTGTAAATAATACTTTGACAAAAGTTGAATTTTCAAAAACTGCATCAAAAGAGATAGAAGAGATAGTAAATCTAATTAATAACATTGCGGATCAAACAAATCTTTTGGCACTAAATGCATCTATTGAAGCTGCTCGTGCAGGAGAAGCTGGAAAAGGCTTTGCTGTTGTGGCAAATGAGGTCAAGGAATTGGCCAGACAAACTCAAGAGGCCACGCAAAAAATTGTGGATAAGATCCGACTTCTACAAGAAAGTAGCGAAGAAGTTTTTGTAGGTGTTGGAAGTATCTTAGATTACGTAAGATCAGTTGAAGAAATCTCTGTAAGTATCGCTTCAGCTGTAGAAGAACAAAATATAGTAATAGATGAATTTACTGGTCATATGCTTAGTGTAAAAGATAAAACTACATTTAGTCAACAGCAAGCAAATAATATATTTACTGAATCTATAGAGTTATATAATATTGTAAAAAATTTGGAGGGTGTTTATAATAAAGTTATGAAAATAACCCATGAGATAAAGGAGGTTATGGGGCATTTTAGAACGTAGAAATACTATCTATAAAATTGGCTTTTAGCAGAGCTACGGAGAGCAGGGGTAACCACTTTAGTACCCCTTAGTATCCGTATGCTCTGAATTTTTCTTTTTAATTTTGTAGAAAACCTTACTTTGAAGAGAAACTTGTCAAGTCTATTACAATGTGCGGAAAATTTGTTTTGAAGTAGGTTATAGGATTTTTCCCTTTATATCTTTTATGAATTTTAAGACTTTATAGGCCATTTCTTCAGTGAGACTTCCCATTCCGCAGGCTGGCGTAAGCATAGAGTGCTTTATTAAAAATTCTTCATCAAGGGATAGAAGCTGAGCTAAGCTCTTTAGTTGGCGAAGAAATCCACTCAGTAATTCTTCTATGGTAACTTTTGATAGGGTCTCCTTTTCAGTGGGTACGGCACCCCAAGCTATGTATTTGTTCCCTTGAGCAAGAAAGGGAATAAGTTTATCAGCGTAGATAACGAATTTATCAAAAAAGGCATAACTATCAAAATTAATAATATCTACCCCACAGTCAAAGAGGATATCCCAGGAGGTGTTGGCACAAACATGAATACCTGTTAGACACCCATGGGACTTAAGGATACTTATGATTTCTCCAAGCATCCCTAAAACTATTTCCTTAGAAAGCGTAATATAGGCACTACTCCCAAACCCTGAAAGGCCTGGTTCGTCGAAGAAAAGTATGACTGTTTGGGCAGCTTTCTTTAAATTATAGACCTGGGCAAGGGCCTGGATGGTAAGGTATTTTACTAAAAGATCACGGAGATCCTCTCTAAAAATAAGGGCTTCCTCTGTTTCGATTTTCAGAGAAATACCTAATGTAAAGGGGCCAGTAATTTGGCCTTTTAGAATGGAGTAATTACTTTGTTTTGCCCTATCTATGAAGACAAAAAAGCTCTTAGAAAAGCCTCTATCAAGTTGCGTCTCAAGTATCTCAAGCTTGCCTTCTTCAATGATAGCCACATAATCCTCATAGAGCTTAAGCATACCCTCTTCAAATTTTGAAGTATCGGTTAGGATCCTCTCTTTTTGCAAATCAAATCCAGGAAAGGTTCTCACAAATTGCCAGAGCATTCCCTCTTCTTTATATTTGGGGAGCTGAGGCCAGGCAGGAATATCGAAATTAAAAGAAAAGGCAAGGGCCTCTTCAACCTCCGTGAAGGGGAGACTTCCTATGTGCGTGGTTGCTAAACTAAGATCAGGGTATGACACAAAGACCTCCTTGGGCTTGAGAGTCACAGGCTGAAGTAGGAGCCTGTGGAGTAGTAATAATAATAGTATCTCCCTTTTTTTCAACCATTATAGGTAAGATGGAGATATTTAGTATCTTTAAAAGAGGATAAACCTCTTTCACATGGACCTTTTCCAAATGGGCAAAGTTAGGGTCTTTGAGAAAGGCCTGACATTTAGGGCACTCTTCAGAATAAATGAGAAATCCCCTATTTAAATCCATTTTTGTTCTAAGGGCTTGACCAGTTCCTGTTAGAAGAAAAGTTATTATAAGCCCTATCACGGAACCAAGAAAGAGAGCAAGAGTTGAGGTTGACGTTAGGGGCTCTCTTAGAAGATAGGAAAAGAGGGTAAAAACAGTTAATAAGGTAAAAAAGGCTACGGCTAAACAAAAATAACAGAGAAGCCCAAAATCCCAAAAAAGCCTTAATAGAAAGATAGCCTCGGCAAAGATGCCACTTCCACCTAAGAATAATAAAAGGTCTTTGAAAAAAGGCCCTTTAGTGTGCTTGTAAAGAAATGTCAGTATAAAAAATAAGAAAAAGTAAAGAAAGGCAAGAAGGAGAAGATAATTTTTGGGGATTAAGATCATTAGAGTAGCTACTTCACACCCTTTGGTAGGACAGAGAGATCTCCCAAAGAGAGAAAGAAAAAACTCTGCAGCAATTAGGAGAAGACTAAGAGAGATAAATATGTAAGTAATATAAAACTGGTGCCTGTCCTTAGGACTCATTATACTCCATTTTAATCCTTGAAACTTAAAAGTAAAGGCTTGTTTAAATCTCTTTTTGGGGTATATTAAAATTTATGCAAGCAAGAATTTTTAGTAATTTATTGATTTTCTTGGCTATTTACATACTTTTAGCCAATTTTGATAGGGTCTTTGGGGCAAGGGAAATTGATATTAATGCCGATAAAATGGAAGTCTATGAGGATGAGGGAGTTGCTGTTTTTACAGGTAAGGTCTTTGCACAAAGTAAGGACCTTAAGCTTTGGGCAGATAAACTCTATCTTTACTATATCAAGGGAGAGAAAAAAAGGGATATTCAGCGCGTTATCGCCTTAGGTAGGGTCAAAATGGAAAGGGAAAAATGGAGAGCTGTAGCTGGTAAGGCAACTTATTTTAGAGACCAAGAAAAGCTTATCTTAGAGGAGACGCCAAAAGTATGGCATGAGGATAATTTTGTGGAAGGGGATTTAATAATTATCTATTTTAATGAAGATAGAAGTGAGGTTTTATCAAAGGAGGGGGGAAGAGTAAGGGTTAAAATTTATGGAAAGTAACACAGCCAAACTTGAGGTACTTAATCTAAAAAAGAGATTTAAAGGTAGAGAAATAGTTAAAGGGGTCTCTTTAATGGTTGAAAAGGGAGAAATAGTGGGTTTACTTGGTCCAAACGGGGCTGGGAAAACCACTTCATTTTATATAATTGCCGGTTTTTTAAGGCCTGACGAGGGCCAGATTTTCTTTAAGGGAAAGGACATAACCAGACTTGATGTCTCAGAAAGGGCTCATTTAGGTATTATTTATTTACCACAGGAAACCTCAGTATTTAGGGGTTTAACGGTGGAGGAAAATTTTAAGATAGTTATGGAAAGGTGGCATCAAAAGGTTAAGAATATTGAAGAGAGAATAGAGAGCTATCTTGATCTATTTAATTTAAGAGAGGTTTTAAAGGTGAAGGCCCAACATCTCTCGGGTGGACAAAAGAGAAAGGTAGAGATATTGAGGGCTTTACTTATTGAGCCTGAAATCATCCTTCTTGATGAACCTTTTGCTGGGATTGATCCTCTGGGGGTTGCCCAGTTAAAGGAGATCTTTCAAACTCTCAGAGAGCAGGGAATAGGTCTTCTCATTTCTGATCATAATGTGCGTGAAACACTTAAAATATGCGACAGGGCCTATGTCATGGCTGAGGGGGTAATTATTGGCCAAGGAGCACCCCAGGAATTAGTAGGACACTCCTTAGTGCGTGAAAAATATTTAGGGGCCGATTTTCAGATTTAACGATGATTGAGGTTAAAAATAAACTTCAATTAGTCCCCCAACTCATTCTTACCCCTCAATTACAATTAGTTTTAAAGGTTTTACAGCTCAATGTCCTTGAGTTAAATGAGTATCTGTTGCAAGAGGCTCAAAGTAATCCCTTTTTAGAGATTGAATTTAATGATTTAGTTAAGGGAGGAGGAGAGGCTTCCTTTCCGAAAGAGATTGGACTTGTAGATGAATTCAATTGGGAGGAGATGGATTTTTGGGAAATCAGAAAGATTTCTTTTGTCTATGAAGAACCTGAAGAGGAGTTCTCCCTTCTGGAGAGAGGATTAGGGACAGAGGAAACTCTAAGTGATCATTTGAACTGGCAATTAAGTTTTTTGGAACTCTCTCCGTTAGAAAAGGAAATTGCCCAAAATATCATTGGCAATCTGGATGAACGAGGATATTTGAGAATATCACCAAAGGATATAAGTGAAGATCTTCGGGTTTCCATTGATAAAGTAGAGAAAGTTAGGGCCATAATCAGAAGGCTTGATCCTCTTGGGGTGGCTTCTTTAAATTTGAAAGAATGTTTGCTTGCCCAACTTGAATTTCTTGGGTATGGGAAGGAGAGTTTGCCCTATCTTTTAGTGGAGAGACATCTTGAAGAGCTAATGGAAGGCCCTGAGGCCCTTTCTAAAAAATATGGCTATACTCTTACAGCTTTGCATGAGGCTTTAGAGGTTATAAAGGCCCTTGAGCCATATCCTGCCCGAAACTACGCCTCCACTAAAAATATCTATTTAGAACCAGATCTCCGTTTTTATAAAGAGGAAGGGGAATGGAAAGTAGAAATTCTTAAGGAAAGGAATTTCAAAGTACGGCTTAGTTCTTTGTATTATAAGATTTTAGGACAAAAGAGGGCCCTAATTGATGGAAAAGCCAAAGATTTTCTCAAGGAAAAGATGAAACTTGCCGAGAATCTGTTAAAGGCCTTAGACAGTAGATATTCAACCCTCTATAAAGTGGGGCAAGCTATTCTCCATATGCAAAAAGAATTTTTAGAAAAGGGAATACAATTTCTTAAACCTTTGACTTTAAAAGATCTCTCATTAGTAACCAATCTTCATGAGTCTACTATTAGTAGAGTGGTTAGTCATAAGTATGTGGATACGCCTTTGGGTATTTTCCCTTTAAAGTTCTTTTTTTCTACAGGTTATCAAACAAAAGGTGGGGGGACTCTTTCAGCTACCGCCATCAAGGAACTCATAAAAGAAATTATCGCCCAGGAAGACCCTCAAAATCCCTTGAGTGATAGCGAAATAAGTAAGCTCTTATATGAAAAACATGGGCTAAAGATTGCAAGGCGCACAGTAACCAAATATCGAGAAGAGTTAAACATACCTTCTATTAGAGAAAGAAAAAAGAGAAAATAACTCTCTTATGGAGGGAAGGATGATGGAATTTAATTTTACTTTTAAAGGAATGGACTCCTCACCAGCTATTGCTCAGTATGCAGAAAAAAAGTTAGCTAAACTTGAGAAGTATTTTTATGGGCCTGTGCAAGCCCAGGTTATCCTGAAAAGAGAAAAGTTCAGGGAAATAGCTGAGGTTATTTTGAAAGGAGATGGGGAGACCTTAGTTGTTAAGGAAGAGACCGATGATATCTATTCATCTATTGACTTTGCCTACGAATCCTTAGAAAAACAAGTTAAAAAATTGAAGGAAAAGAGACAGGAACATAGGCCTCCACGTATGCAAGGTGCCATAGGTGTCTCTGCTGAAGAAGAGGTTATAGTAGAGACTGTAAAAATTTCTCCCTTACCTACTCAAGATGCCTTACAGCTATTCAAAAAAGGGCAAGAGAAAGTTTATATTTTTTACAATACTGATTATGATAAGATCTGTTGTCTAATAAGGGAGGGAGAAAAAATAGTGCTTCTTGTGCCTGAGATGTCCTGATGCCATTACATATTGTGATTATTACTGGGGAATCTGGAGCTGGAAAGAGCACAGTATTAAAAGCTTTGGAAGATCTTGATTACTTAGCTATAGAAAATTTCCCTATCCGGCTCCTTATTCCCTTTATTGAGGAAATAGAGGACATTGGAACTACTCAGAGATTAGCTTTTGTCATTGATCTTAGAGATCCTCATTTTTTATCTGAATTTTCCAAAGTCTTTTCAGAAATTAAAAAGAGGGGGCATTTTTTTGATATCCTCTATCTTACGGCAGATACTGAGGTGTTAATTGCCAGATTTAATCAGACCCGAAGGCCCCATCCTCTAATGAAGGAGCTTAAAGACCTAAGAAAGGCCATAATTAAAGAGAAAGAAATGATGATGCCTTTGAAGGAGCATGCTAATATTTTTTTAAATACTTCTCAGTTTAATGTCCATCAGTTAAGGCATCAAATCTTTACTTTATATGGTAAAAGGGAGGATTTAGATCGCCCCTTTTTACATATTATAACCTTTGGTTTTAAGTATGGCATTCCTTCAGAGGCAAATTATGTTTTTGATGTTCGGATCCTTCCCAATCCTTATTTTATTCCTGAATTAAATCCACTTACAGGAGTTGATCCACAGATTAGAGAATTCCTATTAAAAAGTGAAAGAACTGAAGAATTATTGAATTCTATGATAGGTTATTTAAAATGGGTTATACCTCTTCATTGGGAAGAGGGAAGAAAATTTATTGTCATAGGGATAGGCTGTACAGGAGGAAGGCATAGGAGTCCGGCTATAGCCCATATGCTTAGTGAGAAAATTAGAGAGGTTTTTTCTGATTTGGAGGTAGTTATTACCCATCGTGATGTGGAAAGAGGTTGAGGTGACTTTTCTCTCATCTGAGGAGGAAATATCTATCCTTGCAAGATTAGAAAGAGAGGTTTTCAAAGAATTAGCTTGGACAGAGGAGATGTTGAGAAGGGAATTAGAGAATCCTCTTAGTGTGTTTATGCTCCTTAAGGGAGATGCTGAGATCTTAGGGTATCTCCTTTTTAGGGCTATAGCGGAAGAGGCTGAGCTTTTAAGATTGGCCATAAGACCTGCCTTTCAAAGGAGAGGATTGGGTAGTATCCTTTTTAAGGAGTTTTTAAATCTGCTTAGAGCAAGGGGGATAAAAAAGATCTTTTTAGAGGTGAAAGAGAGCAATGGCAAGGCTCTTAGTTTTTACAGGAGGTGGGGTTTTATTCCCTTAGGGGTGAGGCAAAATTATTATAAAAATGGCGAAAATGCCTTATTGTTAACTCTTAAGCTATAAGGAGGTGGTTACTTATGATTAAGGTAGCTATTAATGGATTTGGCCGTATCGGAAGAGCCCTTTTACGGGCCCGTTTTAAATATCCAGAGTTTAATCAAATTGAGATTGTAGCTATTAATGATCTTTCCTCTCCAGAGATGCTTGCCCATCTCTTTAAATATGACACGGTCTTTGGGAAGCTACCCTATGAGGTGCATGTGGAAGGGGATTATATAATAGTAAATGAAAAGCGTATACGCATTTTCCAAGAGAGGGATCCTGAGAAAATACCTTGGAGAGAAGCAGGGGTTGACTATGTGATTGAATGTACTGGGCTTTTTACGGATGGGGATTTAGCTCGTAAGCATTTAAAGGCTGGAGCTAAGAGAGTAATTATCTCTGCACCTGCTAAAAATGAGGATGTAACTATCGTGATGGGAGTAAATGAAGAGGTCTATGACCCCACTAAACATTTTATTATCTCTAATGCCTCTTGCACCACTAATTGTCTTGCCCCTATACTTGCTCTGCTTAATCGCTATTTTGAAATAGAGAAGGGTTTTATGACTACCGTTCATGCCTACACCAATGATCAGCGGCTTCTTGATATGGTTCATCCCAAGGACTTTCGAAGAGCAAGGGCTGCAGCCCTAAATATGATCCCTACATCCACTGGGGTCATGAAGGCCTTAAAGAAGATTTTACCTTCACTCAGTGATAAAATTGAAGGGCTTTCGATCAGGGTGCCTACCTGTGATGTCTCTCTCCTTGATCTGGTATTGAAAATAAAGGGAGAAACCACGTCTGCGGAGCTTAATAGGATTTTTAGAGAAAATCAAAATAGATATATCCGTTACACTGAGGAACCTCTTGTCTCTATGGATTTTATTGGGGATCCACACAGTGCCATAATAGACGGGCTCTCTACTAAGGTTATTCAGGGGGATCTTATAAAGATCATTGCTTGGTATGACAATGAATGGGGTTATTCAGTAAGGCTCCTTGATCTTACTAATTATATGATCTCTAAAGAATATCTATAGGAGAGATGGGGCAACTAACCTTCACCTCTAAGGCTCTCTTAGCCAACTTGGCTCAAACTAAGGTTTCTGAGATTTTTTATGATCCTAAGTATGAACTTTTCTTAGAGATATTCGAAGATTTTCCAGCTCTAAAAAAACAGATGGCCTTTCTTTTACGGGAGATTTTTCATCCCTACAGAAATAATCTCCTTGTTATAGAAGAATTTCGTAATTTTTTTCTTAAAAATTTATCTTTAGTCTTAAGGAGTTCTCAAAAGAAACTGGGGCTTTATTATCTTTTTGAGCTCCTTTTCAAATTTTTTGGGGAAGATAGGCATCTCAATATTAGAGCTTCCGAGACCTATTATGCCTTTTTAGATAAAACAGTGGATCTATTAGAAAAAGAAGAATTTCCTCATCTTTCCCATGTCTTAATGGAAATCCTCAAGGCTGGAACAGATTTACCTGAGGAGATCTTTTCTGCCTTTTTAGAAAACTATTATTCTTTCAAGAGATTATGTAAAAAGTTTAAGAAATTTTCCCTATCTAAAGACTTTGAGCTCACTTTGAAGAATCTTTTGTATAAGTATTTTAAAATGGTCTATGACCTTTGGAAGAAACAGGGCTTCCCTGGCCTTGAAAATTTCATGCCTCAATTAGGTTTAGACAAATTTGAGCTTTTAAGGTTGGATGAACTACTTAACTTACCAGATCACTTAGACCTTTTGCGGGAAATTAAAAATTATGTCCAAGGCTTGAGTTCAGAGGAAAGCCCTCTTTCTGATGAAGAGAGAATTTCGTTACTATTTCAATTTATTGAAAATCCAGTTCTTTTACTTCTCCATGAGGAACTCATTAAAGAAGTAAATCAGATTCTCATCAAACTGATTGAAAAAAGACCATCTGAAAATTTAGAAGATTTTTTAGTTAAATTTTTTGCTCTCTTGAAGGAGAAGTCTAATCTCTATCCCTGGACAGCTTTTGAGTGTATAAAAAACATAGGTATCTCTATTTTAAACAAGAGGGCAGTTTACCTTACAGAAGTGATGATCAACGAAGTTATCAAATATGGCTTTTTTCCTCCAGAGGTTGAAGGTATTGATGAACACTGGAGGATAAAGCAGAATCCCAATCATCTTTTAAATATAAGAAGTTGGCTTGAGATCTTTAAAGCTCATCCAGAATGGTGTAGTAGTTTACTGGCAGCTTTACTACTTAATCTGAAACTTTATGGAGTTTCTATAAAGGATACAGACCTTTTTCAGAGAGAGATATCCTCCTTACTTAATGCCCCAATAAAGCCTGTTTACAATCTTATAAAACAATTTTGCAAAGTTTTCCCCGTATACTTTAATGAAATAGGGGCTGAAGGTCTAATTAGAGATTTGTCTACAGAGATTGATGAGCTTTTTCAAAGAAAAGATACATTATTACACTTTTTAAGAAAATTTATACATATTGAAAATTCAAGTCTTGCTATAGATTTTATAAAAGATATATTTAAATTTTGGTATACACTTGATAGTAATTATATCAAAAAATATTTACCTGAACCTATATGGAAAAGGATAGTCCATGAAGAACTATCTTATCAAATAGTAATGCAAAAGCTCCTTGTGGAACTTTTCAAGAGGTTGTCTCTATATGAGATTGAGGAGTTTTTAGAAAGAGATTTATCTTTAATTAGAAAACATATTGACAGCATAGAAGAAAAAGAAGAATATAAAAAGAAACTATTATTGATGATACATCTCTATAAGCTTGAAAGGCAAAAATATTTTGGGTATTTAACTGATCTTGATAGTTTTATAGAGCAGTATATAAATTTAGGTTTTGATTTCATTTCACAGCTTAAAGATCTTTTACAGGAAGATGATTTATACAAACGTCTAAATGTTTTACTGAGTTGGTTAAAGGAGTTAAAAGACAAATATCTTTTATCTCCTCAAAAGTTTACGGCTATAGAGGAGATCTTTCTTAAAAGACATGTGGCTGTTGATATTCCTTCTATGTATGGTAGATATAGAGAAAAAAAATTCGATTCTCTTGGTCTATCTTATAGATTGGAATACTTAGTAGAGCAAACCTTTAATGAACTTGTAGATAGATTTCATATTGATTTTTTGAGTAAGGAAAAGTTTTCTACCATTCTTGAAGTGCTTTTTTTATTTAAGAGAGCCTTAGAAATTGATGGCATTTCCTCGCAAAAGTTTAACCTTACGCTTGATCTCTTGGAGAATTCGCTTAGGAGTTATCCCCTTTCTTTCCATCAATATCTGGATATTTTTAAGGGTCTAATGGATGGGGTTCAACATATCATCAAGTCCTATTATATTAATCCTTATTTGAAGGTCTTTCCTCTAATCTTTGAGACACTCAATGTGAAGGCTTTAAAGGAGAAGTATAAGAAATATGTGACTAATAGGGAGAGGGAAGAGGTCTATTATTGTCTTAGTGAAGCGGTAATCAAAGAGATACTTAGTTCAGGATTTGTGATTCAATCTTTAGATAAGTTTTTGCGCAAGGTCTATCAGGCTCTAATAAGGAGTAAGGAGAGAATGGGACATGAAGATCTCAATTTGTTACTTAGCATGGATTTTCGGAGGGCGATTTGTTGGCTTGATGAAGCTAATCCTCTAACCTCTGATCTCATTTATTTAGGTGGAAAGGCTTACAACCTTGTGCAATTAGGTAAGAGAAAAAATTTACCAGGAAAAATTCCTTATGGCTTTGTTTTGACCACAGAGATTTTTAGATGTTATCATCTGTTTAAAAAGTATCAGCCACTTTGGAGAGAATTTGAGGTCCTTGTGCGAGAGGCTATAAAGAAAATTGAGGTCAAAACTGGAAAACGCTTTAATCATCCAGAAAATCCGCTTTTATTGAGTATTAGAAGTGGTTCAGCCATCTCTATGCCAGGGATGATGAGTTCCCTTCTCAATGTGGGGTTAAATTTGGAGTTAGTGGAGGGGCTGGCAAAAAAGACAGGAAATCTTTGGTTTGCCTGGGATACCTATAGGAGATTTATTCAGAGCTGGGCCATGGCTCAAGGGGTTTCAAGGGACTTTTTTAATAGACTTATGCGTGAGCATAAGAGGAAGTATGGGGTTAAAGTTAAGAGGGAGTTTAGTGGAGAGGAAATGAGGGAGCTTGCTCTTCTCTATAGAGCTGAGGTAGAGAGATTAGGGATTCCTATCCTGGATGATCCCTGGGAACAGCTCTTTAAGGGGATAGAGTTGATCCTCAATTCTTGGTATCATCAAAAGGCAGTTTCCTATAGGGAGATTATGGAGATTGCTGAAGAGTGGGGGACAGCTATTATTGTTCAGGAGATGGTCTTTGGCAATAAGGGGCCCAATTCTGGAACAGGGGTTACCTTCACTACTTCTCCTCTTGGGAAGTTTCCTCGTATCCTTCTTTGGGGTGATTATACCCCATATAATCAGGGGGAAGACATTGTCTCAGGATTAGTTAATGCCTATCCCATTTCAATAGAGCAGAAAAAAATGGAAGGAAGAGAAGGCCCCTCATTAGAAGAGGCCTTTCCTAAGATCTATAAAGCCCTCATGGATTTTTCCTATAAGCTCGTTTATGAAGAAGGTTGGGATCACCAGGAGATAGAATTTACCTTTGAAAGTGAGGATCCTAAGGATTTATATATTCTTCAAATAAGGGATATCATTCTTAGAGAAGAAAAGACCTTACCAAGCTTTCAACGAGTTGCTCTGGCAAAGTTACAATATTTAGGTAAGGGAATAGGGGTTTCAGGTAGCCTTGTTTCTGGGAGATTAGTTTTTTCCTTAGAGGATATACTGAAATTTAAAGAGATGGGGGACTCCTTAATCTTACTTCGTTATGATACGGTGCCAGAAAATATTAAAGAGATCTCCTTAGTTGATGGTTTACTCACTGCAAGGGGAGGACAAACTTCTCATGCTGCAATTGTGGCTGGAAGATTAGGGAAGGTCTGCGTAGTGGGATGTGAAGAGTTGAGAATTGATGAATTCAAAAAATCCGCTAAACTTAAGGGAGAAACACTCCATTTAGGGGATTGGATAACCCTAAATGGCATTACTGGAGATATTTATAAGGGAAAATTAGAGACAAAAAGGAGGTATGTATGAAACTTGGGATCAATGGCCTTGGTAGGATTGGCAAGCTTACTCTTTGGCATCATGTGGCAAGAAAGTATTTTTCTGAAATAGTGGTCAACTTAGGTAGAGAGGTAGGGACCTCTTTTACTGATCTTGCTGAATACATTGAAAAAGATAGCACCTATGGATGGCTTCCTGTGTGGTTATATGGTCACAGGGCAAGTAGAGTCATTGAGAATCTGGATGAAAAAGAAGGCACTATGATGATCAATGGGGTAAAGGTAAAGTTTTTGCGCACACACAGAAACCCTAAGGATATCACTTGGAGAGAAGAGGGGGTAAGGTTAGTTGTTGATTGCACTGGTAAATTTAGGGATCCTACCCTTGAGCCAGATCATCCCAAGGGTTCGGTGAGAGGCCATTTAGTTGCTGGAGCTGAGAAGGTTTTAGTTTCTGCTCCTTTTAAGGTTAAAAACAAAGACAAGAGCCTACCTGAGGATGTAGTTACTTTGGTCTATGGTATCAATGAGGAAACCTATCAGCCTGAGAAGCATCATATAATATCTTCAGCCTCTTGCACAACTACTTGTCTTGCCTATATGATGAAGCCTTTACTTGATTATTTTGGCCCTGAAAGGATCCTCTCTGCCTCTATGGTTACTGTGCATGCTACCACGTCTTCTCAATCAATTCTTGATAGGGTTCCCAAGGAGGGCGAAAAGGATCTAAGGAGGGCTCGCAGTGTCTTTAACAATATAATTCTCACTTCCACAGGGGCTGCTGAGGCCCTTGCCTTAGTCATACCAGAAATGAAAAAGATCGGTTTTATGGCTGAAAGTGTGAGGGTTCCTTTAACAACTGGGAGTTTAATCATTTTAACGGTGAATATTCAAGATGAAAGTGTGGAGAATCATATAAATAGGGAGCTCATTAATCAGATTTATAAAGAGGCTTCCCAGACCAAGTATAAAGATTATCTTCTCTTTTCTATGGAGCAAAATGTCTCTACTGATATTATAGGTTACCCGAAGGCAGCAGCAATTATCGAAGGTAGGGAAACGCATACCAGAACAGCTGTAGCCAAGGTAGATCTCCTAAAAGCCTGTGGAGAAGGGGCAAAAGAGGAAATAAAAGGATTAAGCTGTTCATCGATTGAGATACCAATTACCCAGGTGGTAGTATATGGTTGGTATGATAACGAACTTGCATCTTACACCCATCTTATGGGAGATCTTACTGTATATATAGCTGAGAAAATGCTATAATTATGACCAGAAGAAAGGGTAGGGAGATTGCCTTACAGGTACTCTATCAAATAGAGGTAACCAATACAGATTGGGAAAAAGCTCTTGAGGGTTATCATAAATATCTTAACATTGAGAATGAGAATGCCTTTCTCTTTGGTCAGGAATTGGTGAAGGGTGTAATTACCCATAAGGAGGAACTTGATAACCTCATCCAAAAATATACGCCTACATGGCCTTTAGAGAGGTTAAACCTTACTGATAAAAACATCTTAAGAATTGCCATTTATGAATTTCTATACAGGCCAGATATACCTCCTGTTGTAAGTATTAATGAGGCGATAGAATT
The DNA here is from genome assembly GCA_964493015.1 of uncultured Caldimicrobium sp. Classification (GTDB taxonomy): domain Bacteria; phylum Desulfobacterota; class Thermodesulfobacteria; order Thermodesulfobacteriales; family Thermodesulfobacteriaceae; genus Caldimicrobium. The sequence continues at coordinate 33,986 of CAZBLU010000008.1, read as the reverse complement.
AGCTAAGATTTATGGGACTGATGAATCTCCTGGCTTTGTAAATGGAGTTTTAGACAAGATATATAAAAATGAGATTCAACCAAAAGAGAAAAGAAGCATTCTTGCGTAAACTGCTTAATCCTTTCTTTTGGGAAGTAATTGCAGAGACTAAGAAGAAAGGTAATGAGGCCTATTTAAGGAGCGATTTTTGGAATATTATTGCTGAAGAATATGATGATCTGGAAGAAAACCCTTTTTATCAGGAACTGCAGAGTGACATTCTTCAAGAGATGGAGAAACGAGGAGCTCTCGAGAGAGAGTATACCTTTTTTGATCTCTGCTGTGGCACTGGTTCCTATACTATCAAAGTTGCCCCTAAGGTATCTCAGGTATTTGCCTTAGATATTTCTCCTCAAATGCTTGAGGTTTTAAGAAGAAAGGTTCAATCCCTTGGTCTAAATAATATAACTATAATTGAAGCTGATTGGAGGAAGTATGAGCCTCCTCAAGCCTTTGATACCGTTTTAGTTTCCATGACCCCTATACTCAGAGATCTAAAAGAGGTCAAAAGGATACTTCAGTATACAAAGAAGTATTTTATAGCTGTGCAATGGGCAGGGTTACGCAAAAATTTTTTAATGGAGGAGATTGAAAAGAGATTTTTTAAAAAAATTAAAGAGGAGAAACATCCTGGACTTTTTTTGCTCTTTAATTACCTTTATACCTTGGGAAAACCTGGGGATGTAAAATTCTATCAAGGTTTTTTGAAAAGAAGGGCAAAGGTAGAAAAATTTTGGGAAAGACTTAAATTTAGACTCTTAGCCAAAGGTTACACTATTGGTCCAAGAAAAGAAAAGTTAATCAAGCAATTTTTAGAGGATAAAGCTAAAGAGGGTTTCATAGAAAACACCTCAGAGGTAAGAATCGGGGCTATTTTCTTGAAAGTATAATGGAGGGCATTTATGGAAAGGGTTGAGATTAAGATAAAAGGGATGACCTGTGAACACTGTGTGAGACGGGTAGAGAGGGCTATCCTCAGTACGGGAAAGGCAAAAAATGTGGAGATAGACTTGGCTACAGGGAAGGTGGTTTTTGAAAAAGAGGAATCTCTATCTCTTGATGAGATTAAAGCTAATATTGAGTTGTATGGATATCAAGTGGAAGTGTAAAGAGGGGAGATGATTATCACCATAGACGGTCCTGCTGGTTCAGGCAAAACAACAGTTGCACGAGCCTTAGCTAAAAAATTACAGATCCCCCTATTGGAATCAGGGGCCTTTTACAGATTTATTACCTGGGCTTTATTAGAGAACAATAGAGATCTTGGTTCTTTTAAAGAGGAAACTGAATTAGAGAGTTTTATAGATTGCCTTTTCTCGTCTCTTGAGGTTATTTTAGAACCAGAGGGGACTAAGTTATATTTTCATGGGAGAGAGTTAAGAACGGAGCTTAGGTCTCGTGAGGTAGAGGCTAAGGTTTCTGAGGTTTCAGCTCATCCACTTGTGAGGGGAAAAGTAGGGAGCTTGCTTAGGAAACTCTCCTCTAATCGGAGCTTGATTACTGAGGGGAGAGACATGGGGACCGTAGTTTTTCCTCAGGCAGGATTAAAAATTTATCTGACCGCAGACCTTGAGGTGAGGGCCAAAAGGCGTTTTAAGGATGTACAAGACAGAGACTTTGAGGAGGTAGTGCATAATCTTCGGCAAAGAGATACCTTGGATAGTGAAAGAGAGGTTGCGCCTCTTAAAAAGCCTGTAGGGGCAATAGAGATTGATACTACTAATCTTACCGTGGATGAAGTTGTTAGTAAAATAGAATCACTTATAGGGGAAAGGGAGTGTTCAACAAAAAGGTGCTTTTAACTTCCCTGGAAGAGCACATTAAGAGAGAAAAGGCCAAGGCCAGAGCACTTAAAAAAACTCGTTGGTGGAGGAGGAAGGTTGAGCGGGGGATTTGTTATTACTGTGGTAAAAGAGTGCCTCCTGAGGAACTAACTATGGATCACAGGATTCCTTTAAGCCAAGGCGGAACCTCAAGTAGAGAAAACATAGTGCCAGCCTGTAAAGAGTGTAACACCAAAAAGAAGTATTTTACCCCTTGGGAATGGGAGGAGTATATAAAGAGATTAAAAGGAGAGGCTACCTCATGTGCGGAATCGTAGGCTACATTGGTAGACGCCCTCTTTTACCTGTATTACTCGAGGGGTTGAGGAGACTTGAATACCGCGGGTATGACTCGGCAGGGGTAGTATTCTTGGGGGAAAAGGGGCTTGAAATTTGTAAGGTGAAAGGAAGGGTCTATGATTTGGAGGAAAGGATATTTTCAAGGGATTTGAGCAGGGTGAAGGCGCCTGGGCTTGGGCATACTCGCTGGGCGACCCATGGTGAGCCCTCTGAGGAAAATGCTCACCCTCACTTTGATTGTGAAGGTCGCTTAGCTTTAGTACATAATGGTATTATTGAAAATTATTACACCCTTAAGAGCAAATTACTCTCTAAGGGGCATCGCTTTCATTCAGCTACCGATACAGAGGTAATTGTCCATCTGATAGAGGATTATCGAAATGAGGGATATCCTCTTATGGAGGCCTTTCTTAAGGCCATTAAAGAATTGCAAGGAGCCTTTGCCCTGGCATTAATTTCTGCTGATGAGCCAGATAAAATTTTAGTGGCTCGCTATCAAAGTCCTCTAATCCTTGGGGTAGGTGAAGAGGAGCTTTTTTTAGCCTCTGATATCCCAGCCCTTTTACCTTTTACAAAAAGGATGGTTTTTCTTAGAGATGGAGAGATTGCCCTTCTCACCCCAGGGAAAATTGAAATCTTTGATTTTGAGGGTTGTAAAAGGGACTTTGAAGTCAAAGAGATTCACTGGGATCTTACTCAGGCAGAAAAAGGGGGTTTTCCCCATTTTATGCTCAAAGAGATCTACGAACAGCCTGAGGCCTTACAAAATACCCTTCTTGGTAGAGTTAATCTTGAGGTAGGAGAGGTAGATTTCTCTTTTGAAGGATTAACTTGGGATTGGCTAAAGGATATAGATCGTATTTACTTGGTAGCCTGTGGAACCTCTTATCATGCCTGTCTTGTGGGGAAATGTCTTTTAGAGCGTTCAGTCAGGCTTCCTATAGAGGTTGATTTAGGTTCTGAGTTTAGATATAGAGAGCCTCTTATAAATGAAAAGACGCTCTTTATCGCTATTTCTCAATCAGGAGAAACGGCAGATACTTTGGCCAGTTTGAGATTGGCTAAGCAAAGGGGAGCTAAAGTCCTCTCCATATGTAATGTGCTGGGAAGCACTATGACCCGTGAGAGTGATTTTGTTCTCTATACCCAGGCAGGTCCTGAAATTAGTGTGGCCTCAACTAAGGCCTTTAGCACGCAGGTTTTAATATTGGTGCTTCTAAGCCTTTATTTGAGCAAACTTCAAGGGAGAGAAATAGAGAGAAGCCTAATAGAGAGACTCATTAACTTGCCCTATAGCTTGAGGAAGGTTCTTGAGGATACTCATCATAAGATAAAAGATGTGGCTAAAAAATGGTATCAAGCAAAGGATTTCCTATATTTGGGTAGGAATATCTTATATCCATTGGCCCTGGAAGGGGCATTGAAGCTTAAAGAGATTGCTTATATTCATGCTGAGGGTTATGCAGCTGGGGAGATGAAGCATGGTCCCATTGCTTTGATAGAAGAGAGTGTGCCTACAGTGATTCTTGCAGCTAAGGAGCTTGGTTTAGTCTACGAAAAGACCTTGTCTAATGCGGAGGAGATTAGATCTCGAAGAGGTCCTATTATTGCCATAACTACGGAAAATTCTTGGGAATTTAGAGCTCTTACTGAAGACCTTATAGAGCTTCCCTTGACCAGTTATGAGCTTTTACCTATATTTTATGTGATCCCCTTACAACTACTTGCTTATGAAATAGCAGTATTAAGGGGCTGTGATGTAGATAAACCAAGAAATTTAGCTAAAAGTGTCACTGTAGAATAGGAGGAGATCTATGGAGTGTAAGAGGGAGAGAAATCTAAAGAGATGTAATTGTAGTTATGACCCTTGTTCTAAGAAAGGCATCTGTTGTGAATGTTTACATTATCATCTCAGGATGCGTCAACTTCCAGCCTGTGCCTTCCCTCCAGAGGCAGAGGCTACCTATGACCGAAGTTTTGAACACTTTGCCAGACTGGTCAGAGAAGGAAAAGTGTAAGATGACGGAAAAAGTAGAGGAAATTGTAAAGCTTTTAGAAGATAAAAAGGCAGAAGAGATTGTCGTTCTTGATGTAAGGTCAAAGGTGGATTACACTGATTTTTTTATTATTTGTAGTGCCCATTCAACTAAACATGCTCAGGGCATTTCAGATTATCTGATTACTGAGTTAGAGAAGAAAAATATAAGACCCCTCTCTGTAGAGGGATGGGAAACGGGGAACTGGATTGTCCTTGACTATGATACTATTTTAGTGCATATTTTTTTTGAGCCCATTAGAAGCCTATATGCCCTTGAAGAGTTGTGGAGTGATTTTTGGCCTCCAAGGAAAAGGGCTCCTTTACCTCGGGAAAAAGAAGGTGCTCAATAAGGGAAAGGAGATTCTCTAAATTGTCTTTCCTCTTAGCTGAAATAGCTATGCCTTGATATTTTTTTAGGATATTATTCAGGTAATTCGGTGAAAGGTTCCCATCTTTCTCTAAGAGATCTATTTTATTAAAAACTATAATTCTTGGAACATTTAGAAGCTCCATTTCTTCAAGGATTTTTTCTACAGAGGAGATATGGTTTTCCCAATCATGATGACTAATATCTACTAAGTGTAAAAGAAGGTCAGCATTATATAGTTCTTCCAGAGTTGCTTTGAAGGCCTTTTTGAGTTCTTTGGGAAGATCCCTGATAAAACCAACTGTATCTGTGAGCAAGAAGATATGTCCATTCTTGGTTTTTACTGCCTTAGTAACAGGATCAAGAGTGGCAAAGAGTTTGTCTTCGGCAAGATAGGATGATTTGGAAAGCTGATTGAGAAGGGTGGTCTTACCAGCATTGGTGTAGCCTATAAGGGCCACAACTTTGTAGTTTAACTTTTTTCTTCTCGATCTACGCAGCTCTCTTTCAGCAGAGATTTTTTCTAACTCTTTTTCCAGTTTAGCTAATTTATCTTTAATCCGTCTTCTATCGATTTCCAGTTTGGTTTCACCAGGTCCTCTTCCACCTATGCCACCTGTGAGACGGGAAAAGGCGTCATCTTTGACTCTAAGCCTGGGTAAGGCATAGCGCAGTTGAGCCATCTCAACCTGGATTTTACCCTCTTTGGATTTAGCCCTCTGGGCAAAGATATCAAGAATGAGTTGAGTACGATCTATGACCCTAAGATCTGTGGCTTCAGCCAGGGCCTTTACTTGGGAAGGAGAGAGTTCGCGGTCAAAAATCAGGAGATTAGCCTTAGTTCTCATGGCAAGAATCATTACTTCCAGAAGTTTCCCTTTACCAATGACATATTTTGGATCAAGAGCAGTTCTTTTCTGAATAACTTCACCCACTACAGTAACTCCTGCCGTTCTTGAAAGCTCTTTAAGTTCCTCTAAACGCTCTTCCCAATCAAGGGTTTGAGGATCTTTAACTAAAATAAGAATAGCTCTATCTTCCTCTTCCTTTACTCCTTTAAAGGGTTTAATCCTTTCAAATTCATCTTCTAAGTTTTTGATTAGGTCCAAAAAATTCTCCTTTAGATCCCACACATAACGAGGTTTCAAGAAGTAAAAAAATTGATTTTCACCTTCTGAAAAGGTGGCCTGATAAAAGTCTTTATGTGGCAAGATGTGGGCCAGATGAATTTTTCCTGGCTCTCCCTTTTCATTAACCTCTAAAGCACCCACCAGATCTAACCTCAGAAAGGCAAGATCAAGGAGATCCTCCTGGTCAAGGCCTGAGCCCTTATCGTTTTTTACCAAATGTGTATGAATATGTCTGAGCCCCTTTAGACGAGAGGCGTAATCTCTATAACCTTTAAGCTCTGGAATCTCAACTCTGTTAAAGGTTCCCACTATGACATAATCGATTTCTCCCTTGCGATTTATTAAAAGGCCAATCTGGCGATTCAGTTGATGGGAAAGCTCTGCTATCTCCCAGGCAAGATCTGAGGTAATAATGGCCTGAGGAGGGACTTTTCTGTGATATAATCTTTCTAATTTTTTTAATTCGCTGGGTTTTAACCCCTGAAGATGACCAAAAACAGTTCTACTCAAGTCTCGTTTTATCTAAAACAATTTTTGTGTTTAATGTAATCATTATTTTGATTTGGTCAATAATTTTTATAATCCTAAGGCCTTTAATTTTTCAAGCAGATCTTTTTGCTCAGGTGTGAGCCTACCAGGCATAAGGGGTTGCAAAATCACGAAGAGGTCTCCCCTTGATGTCCCATTACTTAACCCAAGACCTTTTAGTCTTAATTTGGCTCCAGGTTTAGTCAAACTGGGGACCTTAGTCTTTACTCTTCTGCCATCAGGGGTAGTTATTTCTATTTCTCCTCCCAAATAGAGCGTAGTCAAGGGGACTTCTTTTTCCATATAGAGATTCCCATCTTCAATCCTAACACCTTTGGGTAACTGGATAGATATCTTTAAATAATATTCTCTAACCTTTTGTCCACTTTTCTTTTTGAGTTTTAAGATCTGTCCATCCTTAACTCCTGCAGGTATTTTTACACGTATGCTCTCATAAGTCCCTGGGATGAAGACCTCTTTTTCAGCTCCCTTTATGCTTTCTTCTAAGGTAATTGGCACCTCAATTTGATAAGTCTCAAAGACTTCGCCAAAGGGTGAGTAGGGCTCCTCTTGAAAGGTAGTCCTAAAGAGATTCTCAAATAGATCTCCAAGATCAAAGGTATATATTTTCCTTCCCCTTTTGCCTTTTCTAAAAAAGGAAGAGAGATCAATACCAAGATCACTGAAAATGTTTTCAAAATCAAAATCTTTAAAAATGTCTTCCTGAGTATATCTTCTTTCAAATTCTGCTGAGCCAAATTGATCATAAAGTTTTCTCTTTTCTGGATCAGATAAAACAGCGTAGGCCTCATTTATCTCTTTAAATTTTTCCTCAGCCTCTTTATTACCCTTATTGCGGTCAGGATGATATTGCATGGCAAGCTTTCTATAGGCCCTTTTAATCTCTTCCTGAGTAGCGTTGCGGGGAACTCCAAGAATAGAGTAATAATCTTTAGGCATGGGCCTTACCCCTCCTCTTATTTTGTGATAAAATAATTTTCAAGATAAAATATAGGTTTTAGATAAGAAAAATCAATACAGCTAAAAGGCCTGAAGATCACCTGAGGGAATCTTAGGAAGGGACAATGAATTTAGCTCAAAGGATAAGAAAGCTCATAGGTAAGGCTATTTTTGGTTATGACCTCATAAGTGAGGGGGATAGTTTGCTCATTGCCCTCTCTGGTGGTGAGGATAGCTTATTGCTAACCCACTTCTTAGCTGAATGGAGACATTACTATAAGACCAATCTTAACCTTTATGCCCTTCATCTGGACATGGGATTTCCTAAGGATGAAGCCAGATATGAAGAAGGGGTGCGTTACTTGAAAAGTTTTTGTGAGGAAAGAGGGGTAACCTTTCTCTTTGATAAAATTTCTGCAGGTGAGCTTGCTCTTGAAGCGCATGAAAAAGGTTCAGCTAATCCATGTTTTGTCTGCTCCTGGAATAGAAGAAAATATCTCTTTAAATTGGCAGATAAGCTGAAAACCAGAAAAATTGTCTTTGGGCATCATAAAGACGATGTGATAACCACTTTTTTTATGAATATGTTTTATTGTGGAGAACTTTCTACACTCCTTCCTAAACAGGAAATGTTTAAGGGAAATCTTTACCTCATAAGGCCCTTATATTTCATAGAAAAGGATATGATCAAGAGATTTGTGGCCATGAGAGAGTGGCAGGTTTTAGAAAATCCTTGCCCCTTCTCAGGTGAAACAAAAAGATCCTTCTGGGGAAGATTTTTAAAGGAAAATATCTTTGAAAGAGAGCCCATTATCAAAAAAAATCTCTTTTCTGCCCTTTTCAACCCTCGATTAGACTATCTTCCCAAGAGGCCTAAAAAGGGAAAAGGTTAATTATATCTTTAAATAAGTTTTTAATAACTTAAAGGTTTTTTCTGTAGCACCTCTTTTTTCTTGAAGGAGCTCGTAGCCCCTTTTAGCTATTGCCTTAGCCTTCTCAGGGTAGGTTAAAAGCTCATCAAGATAAAAACTTAAATTTTCTGCCGTTGCCTGAATAAGTCCTCCCTTCTCTACAAATTCCCTGACAAAGGGAAAATTCTCCATATGCGGCCCTGTGATCACAGGTTTTTGCCAATAAAGGGCTTCAAGGGGATTTTGTCCACCATGGGGAATAAAGCTTCCCCCAATAATAGCTATGTCCCCAATTCGATAAAGGGATGAAAGGAATCCCATTTTATCAAAAAGGAGGATTAGTGCCTTCTGAGTTTTATTTAGCCCTTGAGGAGAGATTTCTGAATATCTGGAAAAGGCAATATCCTTAGGGAGGAGGGCCTTAATTTTCTCCTCTACTTCCATATATCTCTCTGGATGTCTGGGCACAAGAATCAAGGTGCCTCCCTTAGAGATCTTTAAAAAGGCCTGGGTGATAAGAACCTCTTCAGGGTCATGAGTGCTTCCAGCAATAATAATTGGTTTAGGGAGATTTTCCAGTTCAGGAAAGGCCTTAGCTACAGGTTGTAGGTCAAATTTCATATTTCCTGTTACAAAAATCCTTTCTGGCTTAACACCTAAGGCCTGAAAAAAGCTTCTATATTTCTCTTCTTGTAAAGCCATGAGGGTAAATCTTTCCAAAAGGGGTTTAAAAAATCTTTTTAATCTCAGATAGCCCTTAAAAGACCTATCACTCATTCTTCCATTTATTAAAGCGATAGGCATAAACTTAGAGGCAGTCATGATGAGATTTGGCCAAAGCTCAGTTTCAGTAATAAGTAGCGCCTTAGGAGAAATTTTTTTTATAAAATTTTTAAGCAAAAACTTTAGGTCAAAGGGTAAGTAATAAACTCTTATAGGAAGGTGCCTATATCTCTCCAAAGCTACCTTTTTCCCTGTATCTGTTATGGTGGTTAAGAGGATATTGTAAGAGGAAGTCAATTTTTCCAAGAGAGGAACAAGGGCAAGGATTTCTCCAACTGAGACAGCATGGACCCAGATCACGGGAAGCTCTCTTGAAAAGGTGGGCCTTTCCCCTAAACCTAATTTTTCCTTTAACCAGACTCTTCTTAAGGATTTAGGTCTTTTAAGATATTCCTTAGGAAAAAGAAAGAGAAGCCCAAGAAGATATATAAGGCTGTAGAGGAAAAGCATAGAGTTTAAATCAAACCCTCTTCACCAAGGCTTATAACGGCTATTTGTGTAAAGGTATAGTTTCTCTCGCGGCGATAGCTATGATATTTTTCCCTTATACAGTGAGTGCACTCTTCAGATACCCAGATATTTTCCTCAGGAATATTCCACTCTTTAGCCTGAAAGAGGTTAAGGATAGCTAAATTGAGATAATAGGACCCTGCTTCAGAGAGAACGAAAGGGCTTTTATCATAGGGTGGTTTTAAAAGGGCAAGCACATCCTCTTTGACTTCATAGCAGGAACTCTGAATATGAGGCCCCAAGGCAAGAAGAATTTCCTCTGGCTTTATCCCCATACTAATGATATTTTGCAAGGCCTTAGAGAGAATGCCTTTAACTGTCCCTTTCCAACCAGCATGTATGGCTCCAACAACCCTTTTCTTTTTGTCAGCAAGGAGTATAGGCACACAATCAGCAGTCTGTATACCAAGTAAAATATCTTTCCTTGTTGTAATTACTCCATCCCCTTTTCTGGGAGCTAAGGAGGAATGCTCATCTAATAAAATGATATGGTCAGAATGAATTTGTTTGGGGAAAAAAATTGGCAAATCCAGTTTGTAGAGATGCATCTTATTAATTTTCTCACTAAAAAAGCCTGCTATTTTATAATATTTGAAAATTTTAGGTTGCCATAATTTCATAGTGCTTCAATTTGGGCAAGGAAAGAGGGCAGTTTCTCTTTTAGGGATCTTAGGGCCTTTGCTCTGTGGCTTAGTTGGTTTTTAAGCTCTGAGGGTAGTTCTGCTACCGTCTTTTCATAATTAAATTCCTCAACTAAAAAGACTGGGTCATAACCAAAACCTTGAGAACCTTTAGGTTCCAAGGCAATTCTTCCTTCCCAAACTCCCTCAGTATAGATATACTTTCCCGTAGGGTGATAACAAACCATGACACAGACAAAGCGAGCCTTTCTTTTTTCTGGAGGTGTATCTTTTAGGAGTTCCAAAAGCTTTTTATAATTCTCTTCATCTGTAGCTTCGGGACCTGCAAATCTTGAAGAATAGATGCCTGGGGCTCCTCCCAAGGCATAAACCTCAAGCCCAGAGTCATCAGCAAGGGTAAGAAGCCCCGTATTCTCCGCATAAAATTTGGCCTTAATAAGGGCATTTTCCAAAAAGGTCTTACCACTCTCTTCAGGTGTAGGTAAATAGGGAAAGTCTTTTAAACTTTTTATAACAAAAGGTAATTCTTTTAGAGCTTCTTTTATTTCTTTAATTTTTCCCTGGTTTTTTGTCCCAATAAGAAGCACTTTACTGCTCACCAAGAACCTCCCTTTGTTTTTTTATAAGCTGAGAGATACCGCTTTCTGCAAGCTCCTTCATTTTGTTCAACTCTTCCCAGGTGAAAAGTCCCTTCTCGGCACCAGCCTGTATTTCCACGATTTTACCTGTTTCTGTGAGGAAAAAATTGGCATCCACATCAGCCAAGAGGTCCTCTTCATAATTTAGATCAAGATAGAATTCTTCCCCAATTTTTCCCACACTTATACCTGCTACATATTCAAGAATGGGGTCTTCCTTGAGGATATCCTTTTCTAATAGTTTTTTAACAGCCTTTTTTAAGGCTACAAAGGCACCAGTCACTGAGGCTGTCCTTGTGCCTCCATCTGCATTGAGCACATCACAGTCCACCCAGAGGGTTCTTTCTCCAAGCTTACTTAGATCTGTAACAGCCCTTAAGACCCTCCCAATAAGCCTCTGGATCTCCTGAGAACGACCCTTTCTTCCCATAGTCTCTCGAGGTGTGCGCTCTACAGTTGCCCCAGGCAAAAAGGCATATTCAGCAGAGATCCAACCCGTACCCGATCCCTTTAAAAAAGGAGGAACCTTCTCCTCAAGACTAACAGTACAAAGGACAATAGTATCCCCAAGTTCAATTAACACCGAGCTTAAGGGATTTTTAAGGAAATCAAGAACAATCTTTACAGGTCTGATTTCATAAGGACTTCTACCGTCCCTTCTCATCACGCCATCTCCTTACTGATAGATTTATTTGATATTTCTCTGGAAGGTAGTAAAAAGTCTTTTCCAAATGGATGGCTTTAGTGGGACATATTTCTAAACATTTGAGACACCTAATACATTCAACTGAGTTAAGCTCCTTAGGTATAGAAAGCCCCATAGGACAAGCCTTTTCACAAAGGGTACAAGTGGTGCATACCTTTTTGACCCATCTTAGTTGCAAGAGACTAAATCTATTGAAAATTCCATAAATCAACCCTAAAGGACAGAGATTTTTACAGAAAAATCTGATCTCTATTAGACATAAGATGAGAATTATTAAAAGAAGTAGGCTCTTTAAAAGGAAAATTTTTCCTACCAGATTTAACAGTTCAGGTCTTAAGGGAAAATTAAAGAAACCAGCTTCTAAGGTCCCCACAGGGCAGAAATATTTGCAAAACCAGAGGGTTCCATATCCCAACTCCCCAATCCAAAGAGTAGGCAAAAGTAACACAAAAAATATAAGCAGGGCATATTTTAAGTATCTTTGGGACCGAAGGGGAAGTTGGAGATTTCTCTTATAAAAGGGTATCTTGTAGAGGAGATCCTGCAAAAGGCCGAAAGGGCAAAACCAACCGCAAATAAAGCGCCCAAAGGCAAGACTAAAAAGCAAAATAGTTCCGAGCACATAGAAGATGGGTTGAAGTAAGGCTTGGAAGGGTAAAACCCTTAAGGAAATGAGAACTTGCTGTAGACTACCCAAAGGGCAGGAAAAGAGGGCTCCTGGGCAGGAGTAACAATTCAATCCAGGGGCACAAAATCTCTTTAGAGAACCCGTATAGATATTTCCCGTAATAGGAAAACCTAAATAGGCATTGTGAAGTAGGGTAGAAAGAAGTTGTATAAACCTTCGTGCCTTAGAAATTTTCATTTTCTTCTAAGCCCATACAGGAAAGACAGAGAAGAGAACCACGGGACTGAACAAATTCTGATCCTTTTAGATAGCCTAAGCTTAAAGTTAAAAAGGTAAGCAGCCAAAGTAATAGAGGTATAATTTTAAAGAATTTCTTCATGCTAAGGTCTTTTCTATATGTTCTGCGATTTCTTGGGCTATCTCTGAGGCCAAATCTTTACTTTCTGCCTCAACCATCACTCTATATTTGGGTTCCGTTCCTGATGGTCTAACCAAGATTCTCCCTTTAGAAGCTAATTTCTTTTCTAAGGTCTTAATTTTATTCTCAAGACCAGGTATTTCTGAAAGGGGTCTCTTCTCACGAACTTTCACATTAATAAGAATCTGTGGATATTTCTCAAAGAGGGGATAGAAGTCTGACAACCTTTTTCCTTTTTCAAGGAGAAGGGCTACCAGTCTTAAGGCGCAAAGTAGACCATCCCCTGTTGTTCCCTTATCAAGAAAGATGATGTGTCCAGAGGTTTCACCTCCAAGAAGAGCTCCCTTTTCCCTCATAGCCTGAACAACATAGCGGTCTCCCACAGGGGTCCTGAGCAATTTTATCCCTCTTTCGCTTAGAAAATTTTCTAGTCCTTGATTGGTCATCACTGTGCCTATTACTAAGGGATTTTTAAGAAGGCCTTTTTCCACAAAGTAGAGGCTAAATAGAGCTAAGAGATCATCACCATCCCAGAAATTTCCTTGGTCATCAATAACCAATATTCTATCTCCATCTCCATCGAAGGCAATAGCAAGGTCGTGTTTGCCCGTGAGTAACAAAGTCCTAACTCCCTCAGGGTAGAGGGCTCCACAATTTTCATTAATATTTAAACCATCTGGATGACAGCCAAGGGTATCTACTTTGGCCCCCAGTTCTTCAAAGATGAGTGGTCCTATCTGATAACAAGCACCGTTAGCGCAGTCTAAGGCTATACTTAATCCTTCAAAATTGATATATGGAGGGACAACGGACTTTAAATGCACCGCATATCTACCAAGGGCATCTTTTATTCTATAAGTTTTGCCAATTTCTTCTCTCAAAGCCCTAATTTCCTTAAAGGACTCATCGAAGATCAAGTTCTCAATCTTGGCCTCAAGCTCATCGGGTAGTTTAAAACCTTTGCTATCAAAGATCTTGATACCATTATCATAATAGGGGTTATGAGAGGCTGAGATCACCACACCTGCATCAGCCCGCATATCCTTGGTCAAAAAGGCAATACCTGGGGTAGGTAAGGGCCCAACAAGATAAACATTTGCCCCCATGGAGCAAAGCCCTGCAGTTAAGGCTGTTTCAAAGAGATAACCTGAAAGACGTGTATCCTTACCTATAATCACTTTACTAATATGGGACTTTTTGTTTTTGAAGAGATAACCAATAGCCCTTCCCACTTGAAGAGCTATTTCTGGAGTCATTGGAAAATTATTGGCCTCTCCCCTAATTCCGTCTGTCCCAAAAAGTTTCTTCATAGAGGGATCCAAAATCTACGGATTTAGATAAATAATTTTAACCCTATATGGATATACTTCAAGGACCTTGGGAGGTATTTGAAGGTTAACTTCTACGATTTTTTCTTTCTTTAGTTCTTGAGGAGAAAACTCTTCTGTATAAATTTGATCTATTTCTTTTAGGTCATCCCAAAAACCTTTGATAGTTACTACAGAGGGCTTAATTAAAAGTTTAAGTCTTTTCATCTTTTGTTCTGAAGTTTCTTTGAGGTTAACCTTTACAGGGACCTGTTTTTGAGAAATCTTTTTGATAAGGACCGTTACAAAATTAGGGGATACCTCTTTGACTTTGATATTGTTAGGAAGAAATATCTTTTCTGTAGGGATACGCACTTGATGAATCCCTGGGGGATATTTCCCTAAATCCAATTCTACCAGAATTTTATCTTTATCTATATTTCTTAGTTGGCTTCTGGTAGCTACTATTTTTATGGAGACAGTGCTCGGATTGGCCTCTATAAAGTATTCACTACCAAAGGAATTTTTAAATTTAAGAGGAACCTCTATTATCCTTTCTACAGGCTTGCCCCAGACAATGAGATACCAAAGTGTTGCAGCAATTAAAAAGGCAATAATCTTAAGCTTATGCTCTCTTTTCACTGCTCTTTGTCCCTTTTATTCTCTTCCACCAAGGGGCTCTCGTTTCGAATCCCAGAAGCTGAGAAAGGATTTTTCTTAAAGTAGCTGGAGTTATATCTCTGGTAATCTTTCCACCCACAGCTAAAGAGATTTGTCCCCTTTCTTCAGAAACAACTACAGCAACAGCATCAGTAATCTCGGTAATACCCAGAGCTGCCCGATGCCTGGTGCCTAAATCCTTGGCAATATCAGGGTTAGTGGAAAGAGGTAAGACCACTCCTGCGGCTAAAATTTTCCCTTCACTAATTATCACCGCTCCATCATGAAGGGGCGATTTAGGATTAAAGATACTGAGCAGCAATTCCTCAGATATCTTAGAATCAAGGGCTATGGAGCCCTCAAGATAGTCCTTTAGACTTATTTCTCTTTCAAAAACAATAAGGGCACCGATTTTTTTCTCAGCCATAAGACTTACAGCCTTAACTACCTCCTCAATTCCAAAGGAGTACTCAGCCTGTAATTTGGTAAAAGGAACTGTTCCAATTTGGGCTAAAGCCCTTCTTATGTCATCCTGAAAAATAATAATAATAAGAATCAAAATCGAAGATAAAAAGGTTTGTAGTAGCCAGTTTAAAGTAAGGAGCTGCAAGATTTCGGAAAAAAAATAGAGAAAAAGGAGAATAATAAGGCCTGCTAACATTTGAAAGGCCCTGGTTCCCTGTATCAAAAGGAGGATTCTATATATGATAAATCCTACTATTAAAATGTCTAAGGCATCATTGGGACGAAAGGCTTTGAAAAAGTCGGTAATCTGTTGAAAATCAAAGGTTAAGTTCATGCTTTTTCCACAGATATTTAAAGGTAGCTAATACATCCTGCACTAAGGCCACATTGTGCACCCTTAAAAAATCAACCCCCTTGAGATAAGCATAAATTGAAACTCCTGCTGTAGCTCCATCACGTTCCTTAGGGGATTTTTTTACAATTTCTCCTAAGAAAGACTTTCGGGAAGGACCAAGGAGAAGGGGATGCCCTAATTCTTTAAAGGTTTCCAAGTTTTGGAGTATTTGTATATTGTGCTCAAAGGTTTTTCCAAAGCCAAGGCCAGGATCAAGGATAATCTTTTCTGGAGAAAGCCCCTTTCTGGTAAAAACTTCTATCCTATTTTTAAAGTAATCCTTGATCTCCCCAAGGAGGTCTCTATATTGAGGGTTTAGCTGCATAGTCTTCGGTGTGCCTTTAATATGCATAACAACAACAGGACAATTAAAATCACACACTACATCTATCATCCGAGGGTCAAATTGACCTCCTGAAATGTCATTAACGATATCTGCTCCTGCCTTGAGAGCTGCTTCAGCTACCCTTGACTTATAGGTATCAATGGAAATAAGGGCTTTAGGAAAGTTCTCCCTAATAGCTTTGATTACAGGAAGGACCCTACGTAGCTCTTCTTCCTCTGGAACAGGCTCAGCAAAGGGTCTTGTAGACTCACCTCCTACATCTAAGATTTTGGCTCCTCCATCCAATAGAGCTTTAGCCTTTATTAAGGCCTTCTCTATAGAGAAAGCTTCGCCACCATCAGAAAAAGAATCTGGAGTTACATTGAGGATACCCATAAGATAGGGGGTATCCTGCCAATCAAAGCTATAATCTCGAATTATCAAGGGTTGAGGCATGGTTGTATCCCCAGGATATTGAAGTCATTTTAATTGCAATCTGGTTATGTAAGAATTATTAGAGCTAAGTTTCCTTAATTTTCCTGCAGGAGCAACTTAAATTTTTCAGCATCTATGGTTTCTTCTTCTAAAAGGGTTTTGGCTACCAAGTGAAGTTTATCTTTGTATTGAGTAATAATCTCTCTTGCCCTTTCATAGCATTTTTGAATAATTTCTTTAGCCTCTAAATCAATGATTTTAGCAGTCTCTTCTGAATAATCCTTTATCTGGAACATCTCTTTACCCAAAAAGATAGGTTCTTCTGATTTTCCATAAGTTAAGGGACCAAGATATTTACTCATGCCAAACTCACAAATCATTTTCTTAGCAATTTGAGTAGCCCTTCTTAGATCATCTCTTGCTCCTGTGCTCAATTTTTGAAAGACCTCTTCCTCGCTAACTCTTCCTCCTAATAACACGGTAATCTTTTTTAGGAGATAATCTTCGGTATATATGTGCCTATCATCAAGGGGTAGTTGTTGAGTTACTCCCAAAGCTTGGCCTCGAGGTATAATGCTTATTTTATGAACAGGATCGGGATCAGGTAGGTAGTAGGCAACTAAGGCATGTCCTGCCTCATGATAGGCGATAATTTTCTTTTCCTCTTCACTCAAGGCCATACCTCTCCTTTCCTTACCCATAAGGATTTTATCTTTGGCCTCCTCTAAATCTTCCATATCAATAGAGGCTTTTCCCTTCTTAGCAGCAATTAAAGCTGCCTCATTCATAAGATTTTCAAGATTTGCTCCTGTAAAGCCTGGTGTACTCTTAGCTATAGCTATAAGATCTGTATCTTCGGCTAATTTAAATTTCTGGGCATAGAGTTTCAATATGGCATATCGTCCGTTGACATCTGGAGGAGGGACAACCACCTGTCTGTCAAAGCGACCAGGCCTAAGAAGGGCTGGATCTAAAATATCAGGTCTGTTGGTTGCTGCAATAACTACTATCCCTTCTGCTGTATCAAAACCGTCCATTTCCACTAAGAGTTGGTTTAGCGTTTGTTCTCGTTCGTCATGCCCCCCACCAAGACCTGCTCCTCTCATTCTACCTACCGCATCAATTTCATCAATGAATATTATGCAAGGGGCATGTTGCTTAGCCTGAGAAAAGAGATCCCTAACCCTGGCAGCTCCAACTCCTACAAACATTTCCACGAAATCTGAACCACTGATACTAAAGAAGGGGACTCCTGCCTCGCCAGCAATAGCCTTTGCCAAAAGGGTTTTCCCTGTGCCAGGAGGCCCCACTAAAAGAATGCCCTTGGGTATTCTTGCTCCCAATTTGGTAAATTTTTGTGGATTTTTCAAAAATTCCACCACTTCTTGAAGTTCCTCTTTGGCCTCTTCAACTCCAGCTACATCCTTAAAGGTTACCTTACTTTCTCCCTCCTTTATAAGTTTGGCACGGGATCTGGCAAAGGAAAAGGGTTTATTGCCTGGTTGCATCTGTCTCATAAAGAGTATCCAAAGAAAAATAAGTATAAGGAAGGGTAGCCAGGAAACAAGAAAGGTTGTCATCCAGTTGCTTTGGGCCTCTGGTCTTACATAGATCTTAACTCCCTGTCTTTTAAGAAGCGTAAATAATTCTCTATCTTCAGGTAAAATATGAGTGACAAAGTCTTTCCCATTAAGAAGCTTCCCAGTTACCTTTCTGCCCTCAACGATTATCTCTTTTATTTCCCCCCTTTCCACCTTTTCCAGAAAATCTGAATAACTGAGATTTAGACTTGAATAGAAAGCAGACTCCGTAAAGAGGAAATTATAAGCCAAAAGAATTAGGGCTCCAAATATTATCCAGATAAATAACCCTTTGAATAAACTCTTCATCTAAAAAACCTCCCTTGACTCTCCCATTTCAGAGATATCCTAACTTAAAAATTTATAACAAAATCTTTTAAAATCAATCTTTTTACCAAAGAGTATATGGGCTTTATTCTTTTAGGAGTTCCAGAAGTAAGACATTCTTTGTATCATCTCTTACGAGATATTCAGGATGAATATAAACATTCCAAACACCAATAATCTGGTTTTCCCGTTCAATAACCAAAAGGCTATCTCTTAAGTAGGAGGGAACCCTTTTTTCTTGTAAAAATTTTTTCAGTTTTTTATGGCCTATTCCAGGGAAATAAATCCTATCTCCTGGCTTTCTTTTTCTAAAAAGCAGGGGAAAGAGTGGTTTATCTCCTGATAATTGAAAGTTTAAGGGATGCTGAGGCGGTCTTTTTTCTTTCTCTATAATAGAGACCTTAATTTTACCAATGGGAAGGGTATAGGTATCAGGCCTTTCTATTTTTAATTCGAAATAGGGGAAAGTAAAAACCTTTTTTGTAAATCTTAAGTATCCTGGTCCCCGATAAGCCAGGAAATTACCTGGTAAATAGATAGGCCCCTTTGATTGTTTGATTATCAGGGCCTCAAGGGAGCTTAGGTGTTTAGAGGTTATTCTTAATAGAGGTATTCCTACTTCCTTGAAAGCAAGGAAATAGATCCTTCTTCTCATAACCGAAGGAAGCAATTTTAAATCCGAGATTTTTAAAATGAGATCATCCTCCCAATAGGACTTTATCTTGGCAAAATTTTCTATAGCTTCCTTCTCAATTAGTTCTTCCTCTTCTTCGAGAATCATCACAGTTCTTTTAAGGGTTTCCCTTATATTAGGATTAAAATTCTCCTCTAAAAAAGGAATAAGAATGTGCCTAATTTTGTTGCGAGGAATACGGAGATCCTTATTGGTGGGATCCTCTCTCCAAGATAAGCCTCTTTCTACAGCAAAATTTTTTATTTCCTCTTTACTTACAAAGAGAAAGGGTCTTATAATGAGATCCTCCCTTTTAATAGGAATACCTGCTAATCCCCTTTTCCCTGTTCCTTTGATCAATTTAAGCAAGACCTCTTCAATCAGATCATCCAAGTGATGGGCAAGAGCAATTTTGTGAAAATCATATTTTTTCGCTAAAGAATACCATAAATTATATCTAAGTTCTCTTCCTGCCATTTCAAGACTTATTCTTTCCCTTTTGGCATAAAGAGGTACAGGGGAGGCTGTTATAAAAAGAGGTATACCTCTTTTTAGACAAAATTCATATACAAAAAGAGCATCTTTATGGGAGTCCTTTCTTATTTTATGGTCATAATGAGAAACATATATGGATAGATCATATTCCTCTTTTAGGAGATATAGACTTTCCAAAAGGGAAATGGAATCTAGACCTGCGGAGACCCCTACTAAGATCCTGTCGCCTTTATGTAAAAGTTTATATTCCTCAATGGTTTTTTTAACCTTTTTTAGCAGCAAGACTTAATAATTCCTTGGCATATTCTTGATGGTGTTCAAAGGCACTTTTAGCAAGTTTTCTTAGATCATTACTAATTTGATTTAGGGATTTGGGTTCATTATAGGCTTCGGTTTTTTCTGCTGGGCTTTCAGGAAGCGAAATCTTTAAAGTTGAAGAAATTTCTTCATAGACCTTTTCTTTTTTCTCTATAGGTCCGAGTTCAAGGGAGGCCCCTTCAAGTCTACTAAAAAAACCGAGTATTTGACTTAAATCATACCTTCTGTAAAAACTTTCCGTCTCTTTTTTTAGCTCTTCATATAAATTTTCAAGATCATCCTTTTTTTTCTCATAGGCCTGGTAAGCTTTAATTAGATCCTCATAAATATTAAGGAAAAGCTTTACAAAACGATTTTTGGAGGTGAAAGCAAAGGGTTTTTTGCCTAATTTTTCAAAAAGGGTTTTTTTGATATAACTTGAGGCAATAATTTGGGGATGATAACATTTTTTTAAGGAAAAATTGGTAATCGCCTCAAATTCATCCCAAAGCTCCTCATCTCCTAACATTAACATAAGTCTGCAGGCATTGAGAATTAGAGCTTCTTCAAGCTTGTCTAAGGATTTTAATTCCCTCTTATATTCTTCCCAACTCTCCTCTAAAGCTAATTTTTCCGAAAAATAGGCCTCAGCTAACTCTCTTTTTATTTCCGTGCTTAAGACATCAGCAATATCTTCCCAGGGTTTCATATTAGTCCTTTTTTACCTTAATAGAGCTATCTTCTAAATAATAAGTAATAGGCCCATTGCTCTCTGTATCTACTGTATATTTATAATCTGCTATACCAAGGATAACATTTGGATATATCTTTTGCCAAATTCTTATTTTACTTTTTCTCAAATCCTGTAAATTTGCACGAAGATTGTTCAAAGTTTCCCTTATATCCTCTAAATATTTCTCTAACTTTGCCTTTTCAGTGATAAGTTTTTCAATTATTTTTTCTCGATTTCGAGAAATTCTTCCTTCTTCTCTAAGCTTTTTGGAAAGTTCAAGACCATAATTAATTTTTTTTAAATTTTCCGCGTAAAGAAGCTCTTTTTCGGATAGTCGTAAATATTCATCAATGATATCTGGTCTATAACCTGCTAATAGCTCTGTTTTGGTCTGGGCTGGATGTCCTACAATCTTAGCCTCAATATTACCTAAAGCTTGAACCTTTCCTCCATAGATTATACCTTTGCCCTCAGTAGCTAAAATATGACCATAGACAAGGGTATTTGAAAAAACAAGATAATCTTTAATAATTAAATCCCCCCAGATTTCAAGATTGGCAAATTCCACTCCCTTTATCTTTGCCGCTCCTTTTACCTTAACTAAAGTTTCCTCCCCACGCAAGATACCTTCGGAGATAAAATTTCCCTCCACCTCGATACGGGTCTTGTTTTCCGTACAACCCCTTAATTCCATATCACCTCTACAAGTAACCGTAAAACCAAACTTTATATCCCCATTAATGACCAATTTGTTACCTATGAAGTGAATATTCCCTGTATTATAACTTACATCACCTTTTAAGACATACTCAGGATGGATGTCAAGAACTCCCTTTTCAAAGGTAACTACTCCAGAGGTTCGTGCCTTGATGTGGAGATCCTTTTCATCTAAATAAAGATTAGGGCCAAGCTGAAAATCTTTTTCCATTTTTAAAGGGGGCGGTTCAATGGGGTCTCCCCATACATTAATCCCAGGAGTTGGTGGAAGGGCAGGATACCACTTAGCAATGGCTTCATCTTTTTCCGCACAGATAATTTTTTGGAATCTCTCTCGCAAATCTTCCTTTTGTGCAATCTCAAACTCCTCTACATCTCCCCTTTCTCTTAGTCTACTAAACTTTGGTAATAATTCAATTTTCTCTGGTGAGCCCTCCTTTGGTAAATGCCCCTTAGCAACAATGATTTTGTCATCACTTTCTTCAGGATAATCCAGAAGAAGCTTAAGGCCACCCTCGGATAAATAAGCCTTGATTGAGGGCCAGGTTTCCCCAAACTTTTTTTTCTCCTCAGAGCTAATTAAAGGGGTATCTAAGTAGACTATAAGGTCATCCTCTGAGACTTTAAAGACATAGTCTTGAAAATATATACCAATTTCCTTTGCTTCCTTTCGATCAAACATTTTTTTCCTTTTTCCAGGTTTTTTCTTCTCCTTTTAATAGTCTTTTGATATTTTCTTTGTGTTTTATAATTATCAAAAAAGCAAGTCCCAAAGAACTATATACATATTCATTCGGATATTTAAATAAATAGATTAATAAAGGAAGTAAACTAACAGCCAAGATAGATCCAAGGGAGACAAAACCTGAAAAATAGACAGTAAAAAAGAAGACAATCAGGGTTAAAAGGAGGGCCTTAGGAGTAAGTATTAGAAAGGTTCCTATAGTGGTGGCTACTCCTTTTCCTCCTTTAAATTTGAGATAGAGAGAAAAAAGATGACCTAAAACAGCAAAAAAGGCTACTCCAGCATAGAGCGAGGGGTTTTCTGCAAAATTTTCTGAGACGGTTAATCTCACAATAATTAGGACCAAGATACCTTTTCCAGCGTCACCGAGAAAGGTCAGAAGGCCCCATTTTTTACCTAAAAGCCTTGCCACATTAGTGGCTCCAGGGTTACCACTTCCTGCCTTTCTGGGATCTACTCCTTGAGGAAGGCTAATTAATAAAGCAAAAGGGATAGAACCAAGAAGATAGGCTAAGAAAAAGAAAATAAGATAGCTAAACTTCATGTTCTAATTCTATTTTAATCCACGAATAAGACAAGGGGTTAGAAAAAACTAATTAAACTTCTTAATAATCAACCCCTGGGATCTCCACAGATACTATTTTGGGAGTGATGAAGACCATAAGTTCTGTCTTTTCTGAAACCTTCTCTCTTTTTTTAAAGGCTTCTCCTAAACCTGGTACTTGAGATAATCCAGGCACTTGATCAAGATTTTCCCCCAGATCCTCTGTTTTTATACCCCCAATTACCAAGGTATCCCCACTATTAATAAGAACCTTAGTCTTGGCATATCTGGTCATCAGTGCAGGAACACCCTGTACTACTCTACCCCAATCAGGAGTGCTTTTTTCCACCTCCACATCTAAATTCAATCTGTTATCAGGAGTTACGTGAGGGGTAACTTTAAGCCTTAATACTGCCTCGATAAACTGAGTGGTAGCTACACCGAATTGAGTAAGCTGTAAATAAGGAATTTTATATCCCTGTTTAATCTCAGCTTCTTGATGATCTAAGGTCAAAACTTTGGGTCTGGCAAAAATACGGGCAACCCCTTGGGTCTCTAAGGCGGATAGTTGAGCATCAAGCAAAAGAACACT
Organism: uncultured Caldimicrobium sp.; assembly: GCA_964493015.1. Classification (GTDB taxonomy): domain Bacteria; phylum Desulfobacterota; class Thermodesulfobacteria; order Thermodesulfobacteriales; family Thermodesulfobacteriaceae; genus Caldimicrobium. The sequence goes on along the minus strand of CAZBLU010000008.1, from coordinate 11,277 downwards.
TTTACCTATATGGCCAAAGATAAAGCCAAGGTTAGAGGTCCCTGCTGTGCCAAGGTCAACCAAAACCCCAGTGGGAAAACTTATTGTAACATTGGAGGTTCCAGGTCCCATTCCGCCAGGATAGGTATAAGCTGGGTTTCCAACAGTAAAAGCTGGGTTTCCACCAACCCCAAGTATAGTGTGCTCTGTTCCCTTGTAAGCTGTGCCTCCCCATCTAATGCCCAGTCTATGGGCATAGGTATCTTGAATCTCCACAATGCGTGCCTCAATTAGGACTTGTTTGGTTGGTTTATCAATCTCTTTGATAATTTTCTCAATCTCCGCCAAATTTTTTTCTGTATCCTTTACTATAAGTGTATTGGAATATGGCTCAAAGGTTATTTTCCCATCACTCGTTATTATTTCTTTTATTTTACCTACAATTACATCACCTTTTACGTATCTTAGTTGAAAAGTTTTGGTAATAAGAGGACCCTTTTCCTGAATATCTTTTAAAGAAGTAAGATAATCCTTATACCTATCACTTTCTGCTTTAATTTCGTCTAAAGGGGCAACTCTAAGGACATTCCCTATCTTTACCATGCCCAGCCCATTATTAGCCAGAACTATATCTAATACCTGATCCCAAGGGACCTGTTTTAATTTTAAAGTTATATTTCCCTTGACTTTATCACTCACCACTATGTTTAAGTTTCCTACCTCCGCTAAGATTCTCAAAACTGCATGTATATCGGCTTCTTGAAAATCAACAGAAATAGGAGTTCCTGTATATTTTTTAGTAAAAGGCAATTGCACATTGGATAGAGATGTCTGTAAAGGATATTGGTATTTAGGTAATTCTAAGGTATCTATTGATGAGGTTTGAATTATATCTCCTCTTATTACGGCCATAGCTGGTTTATTTTCTTTTTCCCAAATTATATTAAGTAGGAGTTTATTTTCATAGGTTGAAGCCTGAAAATTAAATTCTTTATGTGTAATAAATTCAATTAAAAGATCTTTTTTTTCGTATACCACATTATATTCTTTAAAAATATTTTTGGGTAACGTTTTTAACCAATCTGAAGTTTTAATAGATATATCTAAAAATTTGATAATGAGTTTTTTCTCTTCTTTCTGTATTTCATATTTAGGTTTATCAGAAAACTCAAAAATAAGTCTTTCCACCGGTTCTTTAATATAATAGACTTTGGTTAACGAATTGGTTGTAGCAGATAGTGATTGAGAAAAAATCAATAACGAGAATAAAAGAAAATAAGAGATATAAATAAACCTTTTTTTAGTCATTTACAACCTCTCCTTTTTTAAGGTTATTTTTCTTAATCTTTTGGTTTTTACTCCGAAGATATTTTCCACCGTTTCTTCAATTATTAAATAATCATTTCCGATTTCTTTGATATAAGAATGGCCTAACCTATCTCCTCTTTTAACAATATATCCTCTCCTTGTTGAATCTTGAAGAAGAGCCATTTTTTGGCCATTTTTATCAAGAATACCTACCAATTCAAGGGGAATGGTTTCCTCTTTTTGGGCAAGGATATTATAAGTCTTAGGGCTAATAAAGGGATTAGGGGTCTTAGCTATATCTATTGTATAACTCTCTCTTTTAAGGCTTTCTCTCCACTTTTCCAGTTCTACGTCTTTTACAAGAGGTGTATGGGGTTTTGGTCCTTCTACCTTAATCTCTTTTTCCTTCTGACAGGAGTTGAAAAGAATGAGGCAGACTAAGGTTAATAATAATTTTTTCATTTCTTTCCCTGTTTTTCTAAAGGTTCTCCAGTAAATTTATAAGTTATAAAATTACCCTTCATGATTAATTTTTCTTCTTTTTCTTGCGGTTGTAATTCAATAGAGTTAAGTTTCACTAATCTTGGAAGCCTCTCAACTTCATTTAAAAACTTTAAAATATCATAGAAATTGCCCTTTAGGTGTATGTCAAAAGGTATTACATTATAGTAATCTCTTTTTTCCTCTCCCTTTGGGGTAAAACTTAGTATTTCTAAACCATTTTTTTTGGCTGTAAGAGAGACATCTTTTAAAAGCTTAGGTATCTCCTGCTCGGTAGGTAAAATTAATTTTACCTCTTCTAAAAATACTTTACGTTCCTTCAACTGGGTTGTTAATTCTTTTTCTTTTTTAACAAAAGATTCAAGCTTAGCAATTTCTAATTCAAGGCTCTTAATGTCCTCTCCTAAGATTTTTATTTTTTCTTGGGAAGGATTGTAATAAAACTGATAAAACAAAAAGATGGGTAAGCCCAAAGTTAGAAGAGTTAACAAAATTTTTTCCCGTCTTGAACTCTCCTTTTCCCATCTTGCTAGCCTTTCCCTCAATTCTTTAAAAGCCATTTAGAAAATTACCTCCAACTCAAATTCCACTAATTTCAAATCTCCTATATTTTTTTGCTGGGCTGTTTTAAGATTCACTGCTTTGAATAGCTCTTTATTATTCTCCAAATTTTGCATATATATAGCCAAAAAGTCCATATCTAAGCCTAAGCCCTTAATAAAGGCCTTATTACTGTCTAATTTGAAATTATTGAACAAAAGTTTGTTTGCTTCCACAGCTTGAAAGAGATGAGCCATATTCTTAAGATTTTTACCCTGGGCTTCCTTTAAAGCAATAATAACTTCAATCCTTTTCTTGACTTCTTCATTTTCTCTTTCCATCTCTTTTACCTTTTGAGCAATAGTTTTATAATTTTTTAAAATCTCTTCCTTTTTCTTCTTATCTGACTCCATGGAAACAATTTTAGTTTGTGTGTTATAACTAAATGCCACCAAAATTATAACTAAAAAGAGTAGAAGAGAGGTATAAAATTTTAAGAAAACTGGTGGCTGTTCCGTGACTTCAGGTGTAATAATTTCTTCTCTTGGTAATAAATTAAATTTTATTATCATAGGCTAAATAAACTTCTTTACTGCCGTGGCTATGGATAAAACTCCTTGTGTATTTAATACATCTAAATATTGAGGATCAATGTTTTCATTTATTTTTATCTTTTGCTCTATTTTTATTTCTCTTACCTCAATTTTCAGTAACTCCGATAAAATTCTGTGGATTCCTGGAAGACGAGCCCCCCCACCTATTATATAAAATATTTCTGGATTTAAATTATACTTTGATCGTGCAATTTCCATACCAAATTTAATTTCATCTACTAATTTTTTAATATATTCCTTAAAAAAATCTTTGATTATTTTTCTCCTATTATCTGAGGGAGGATTGTGTATATATCTTTCTGCCCTATCATAAGTTACTTTCAGCTCTCTTTGAATTTTACTTTTTAAATGTTTAAATCCTAAATTAAAAAGTTCTCGAGTGTAAACGGGTACTTCTTTATTTGAAAAATATAATTTGATTTTCTCATTACCCCAGTCAATAACAACTTTATTTTCAGGCCCATATAAAAACTCTAAGAAATTATGGAGATTTATAAAATCAGCATCTACATTTTCTAATTTGATATTTAGATTTAAAAATACATTTTTTATTTTCTCTATATTATCTTTTTTAGAAACAAGATAATATACTGTATAAGAACCCTTTTCTGGCATTATAAAATAGCTAAAATAAACATCTTCAATCTTATAAGGTATTTCATCATTAATTTGTTTTTCAATAACTTCAGCTGATTCTGGATTTTTAATAGTAAACTTACCATAAATAATTATTTCATAAGGAAGAGATAAGTAAGCACGATTACTATGAGGATTAAAATTTGCAAGTAGATTCTTTATATATGTGGTTAAAAGTTGCTCATCCTTTACTATTTGATTTATAATAGTGTTTTCAAAGGTCTTAACCTGTGAAAATCCATTTAAAATTATTTCGTCTTTTTTCTGGAAGACTTCGGCTAATTTTATAGAATAAGTTCCCATGTCAAAACCAAGAAGTGAAAGAGGTTTATGAGGAATAACCGCTTGAGAAATTTTTTCGAAAAATTTCATGTCATTTTTTATATTATAAAATTAAATCTTTGTCAAGAGTATTTTTTAAGAAATATTACTTTAATTAGACTTTAGTTTGTCTTAGGAAGCCTTTATAAAGTTTTTAATAGATTTACCAGAACTTCAATGAGTTTTTCTACCATAACCTTACCCCTTTCTAAGCTTGCTCTTTGGGGGTTACCCCATATACCAGAAGGCCAGTATAGTATCTTATCTCTCACTATCTTGTATTTGGGAAAGGTGGGGTAGTCCTCAAAGGCACTATCTAAATTTTTTACGGTATCAGGCTTTAGATAGAGCATAAGTGAGGTCTCCCAGTCTCCTGCATGGGAGTCTCTATCTGATATGGCAAGATCCCCAGAAATTTCCTTAATTAGTTTGGCTATGTCGGCAACTAAAATATTACTATCTTTATATTTCTCTACAAAGGTTTCAGCGGCATCTATTAGATAACCGTTATGAGTGCCGCCAGCATGGCCAGATAAAATGATGAAATGGCTTAAGCCCTGTCTATAAAGACTTTCCATGACATCAAGTAAGAGGGCCTTTAGGGTCTCTCCCCTTATGCTTAAAGTGCCTGGTAGATCTTTTGTGCTTCTACAGAGGCCATAATAAATAGGCGGAGCTACAAAAAAGGGGATCCTTTCAACCAGTTTTTTGCTAATTTCGTAAATGGTATAGAGATCTGTGGCCAATGGTAGATGAGGCCCATGAGCCTCAACGGAACCTATGGGAATAATTACTCCCTTAATTTTCTCTCGTAAAAGGGAAAATTCTTCGGAGGTAAGGGACTCAATTAACATTTTTCTTAACCCTATAAACTTTTAGAAAATTAATTTAAAGATTAATTTAACCAAAAACTTGAAATTTAAAAGAGAGAATTTAAATTGAACTCAAAAACTTAAAGATAGATAACCGGAAAGTGAAAAGACTTCTATCTGGTGTAAATCCATCTTTTTTAGGTTATTACTTAGCGAGGGCCATAAAGGAATATCCTTCTCTATCCCATTTTTTTGCCCTATTTCCTGATGAAGAAAAGGCCAAAGACTTTGTAGAAAGCTTTCGCCTCTTTTCTCAGGAAAAGGCCTATTTTTATCCCCCTCACGATTTACCCCCTTTTAGTGAAAGCATAACCCTTGATGAGGGTGAAAAAGAACGCCTACGGATCATCTGGGAGCTACCTAAAAGTAAGGTTATCTCTTTAGAAATAAAAGGTCTTTTGCGAAGAACTTTATCCAATGACACCTTAAAGAGGTCATACCTTTACTTTATAAGAGGCGAAAAGATAAACCGTGATAGCCTACTTGAGGATTTGGTCCTACTTGGCTATGAAAGGGTGGGAATAGTTAAATCGCCTGGAGAATTCACTGTTAAGGGAGCGGTGATAGATATCTTTACTCCCCAAGAGCCCTATCCCATTAGAATAGAGTTTTTTGGAGACGAAGTAGTTAACTTGAAGTATTTTGACATAGAATCGCAAAAAAGTATATCCTACCTTGAGGAACTAATTATTCTCCCAGCAAGGGAGCTTTATTTCCCTAAGGATACTGGAGCCCTTTACAGAAAAATTTTATCTTTAAAGGATAGGATCTCAGAGAGGAGGATCTCGGAATTGATACAATCAGTAGAAAATAAGGTTTTCTTTGAGAATCCAGAGTTTTTCTTACCTTTTGTACATACGGATTTAAGGCTACTACCAGAAAATGTGCCTGCTAATAAGAGGGGATTTTTGCTCTTTGAAAAGGAAGCTATTTATAAGAAAATAGAGCATTTCTGGGATAAACTTTATTTAATATCGAAAAGGGCAAAAGAAAGGGAAAGACTTCTCTATGAGGAGACTCTTCTATATGCCACCTTAGAGGAGGTTGAAGAACTCCTGGCACAATCCTTTTCCATCGAGGCCTACTCACTGCCTTTCCAGAGGGGAGACACGCAAATCTTTGATGTAAAATTGCTTGAAATTGATAGAAAATCGCGATTAGAAGGGGCCTTTAGTTTTCTTAAAGAGCACCTCTTAGAGGGTTATCAAGTTTACCTAATCCTTGGAGACGAAAAAAATAAAATAGCTATCCTTGAAGGTTTAACCAGAAGAGGTCTTACGGATTTGGAAAATCTTAAAGTTTATTTTGGACAGCTTGCAGAGGGGTTTATTTATCCAAGAGAAAAGATTTTACTAACCTCTGATTGGGAGCTCTTCGGAAAGAGGGGAGTATCCCGAGAAGAAAAAGGGGGAGCCAAAAGGGCCAAAAACTATTTCAGGCGTTTTGAAGATCTCAAACCAGGTGACTATGTGGTGCACAAACAACATGGTATTGGAAGGTTCCAGGGGTTAGTATCTTTAAAAGTTGATGGTTTTGAGGGAGAGTTTCTCCAGATAGAATATGCAGGTGGTGATAAGCTCTATTTGCCTGTAACACGTTTGAATGAAATCTATCCCTATGTTGGTTTAGAGGAGAGAGAGCCTACCCTTGATAAACTTGGCAAGAAGACCTTTTTACAGCGTCGTAAAGAGGTAGAAAAGAGGCTTGCCGAGGTAGTGGAAGAGATATTAAGGCTTTATGCAGAGAGAAAGGCTTTAAAGAGCTACGCTATACCATTCCCAGCTCTTGCCTATTCAGAATTTGCACAAACCTTTCCTTTTGAAGAAACACCTGATCAAATTACCGCTATTGAGGAGATCCTTGAGGACCTCACTTCCACTAAGGCTATGGAGAGACTTCTTGTTGGTGATGTTGGTTTTGGAAAGACAGAGGTAGCTCTGAGGGCTATTTTTGTTACCGCTTACAGTGGGAAACAAGTGGCTGTCCTTACTCCTACAACCCTCTTAGCTGAACAGCACTACCGTAATTTTAGAGAAAGGCTTGAACCCTTTAACATCAGAGTTGGTATCCTTTCCAGATTACGATCTCCGAGAGAGCAAAAAGAGACCATCAAGGCCCTCTCCCAGGGAGAGATTAAAGTTATTGTGGGAACCCATCGGCTTCTTTCTAAAGATGTTCATTTTAAAGATCTTGGATTACTTGTTATAGATGAGGAGCATAGGTTTGGGGTCAGACATAAGGAGAAATTAAAGCAATTTAAAAAAACTGTCAAAGTCTTAAGCCTTTCTGCTACACCTATCCCAAGGAGTTTACAACTTAGCCTTCTTGGTATTTTTGATCTCTCCCTTTTAGAGACACCTCCTCCAGGAAGAAAAACCATTAAGACTGTATTATCCCCTTTTGATCCTCTTTTGATAAAGTCAGCCATTGAAGAGGAACTTTCAAGAAAGGGGCAAATCTATTTTGTTCACCCGAGGATTCAGGGGCTCGGTTCACTTGCTCAATTTCTAAAGAAACTCGTCCCTCAGGCAAGGATTGAAATCCTCCATGGTCAAATGGAAGAGGAGCTATTGGAAAAGACCATTTATCAATTTCTTAATGGTGAATTGGATATCCTCGTCTGCACACCTATCATAGGTAGTGGGATAGATATCCCTAAGGCAAATACTATTTTTATCAACAGGGCTGACCTTTTCGGTCTTGCCGATATCTATCAACTGAGGGGTAGGGTAGGCAGGGGGGTGGAGAGAGGTTATTGTTATCTTTTAGTTCCCGATTTAAAAACAGTCACGGAAGGCGCCCAAAAAAGACTTAAGGCCCTCATGCAATTTGTGGAGCTTGGTTCTGGCTTTAAGTTATCTCTGAGTGACTTAAAGATTAGAGGAGCAGGTGAGCTCTTGGGGATTAATCAGTCTGGGCATATTAATAAGGTTGGCTATGAACTTTATCTCGAACTTCTGGAGAATACCATTCGTAGCCTAAAAGGAGAAGTCATTGAAGACTGGGAGCCTGAGGTAAACTTGAAGATCCCAGCCTATTTGCCAGCCACCTATGTTCCTGAAACAGAGGAGCGTTTGAGTCTATACCGAGAGTTGGTGCTCATTAATTCCCTTGAGGAGTTAGAAGACTTTACGGCGCTATTGCGAGATAAATATGGACCCTTGCCTAAGGAAGCAGAGAATCTTTTAAAGATCTATAAATTAAAGCTCTATATGAAGAGGTTTCACCTTTTATCTATAGAAGAAAAGGGCAAAATTTGGCAAATAGTCTTGAAGGATCTTCATATCCTTCCAGCCTTTCGCAAGGTTAGTCGCCTTGAGGGCTTCCAGCTTTTCAAGGTAGTTGAAGATAAAGAAAAGGCCTATCTATATTTTAGAGGAACAGGATCATTTCTTGACTTCTCTCTTAGATTATGCCAACATTTAGGGCCTTAGTTTTTCCAGGTCTGCTTTGATTAATTTCCATAGGTCTGGATTAAGTCCTGTAAGGAAAGAAAAATGAAAGATAGTCCCTCCCTCTAATTGACTAATATCACGAAGATGGGAAAAGAGAGCAAATTTTAATATTTTTGGTTGAGAAAAGGTAAACTTTACATAAAAAACATTAAATTCATCATCTAACTGAACTTTACTTGAGATTTTAACTGCTAATCCACCTTTAGCTATATTAAGGATCTCTCCTACAAAAAGTGTTCTTTGGATAAATTTTTTAAATTTCTCTTCTACATGGTGATTGTCATCTAAAATTAGATCATAAATATGTATTTCTTCTAATAGATGATAGTTATCAACAGTGGCATTTGATTCTCGTAGAAGTTGGTATGCAGGGTTTTGTATTAGCTCCCTGATAAATTGCTGGGGAATTAATGACAAGAAGGCAGGTATTCTTTGCTCGATATGCAATCGGTCTTCTGATCGGGGATCCATAAGAGTAACTGTATAACCATTATGATCAATATTGGTTACCTTAGCTATAAAGATGTATCTGATTTCACTGAAGGGTAAAATAAGGAGTAGGACCTCGTTGTTATTAAGGACAGGTAATCCCTCAGGCTTTAATAGGAGAGTTTTTTCATCGATAATTCTAATTTCTGGTTTATATAGTTTTCCTTCGTGAAGAAGCATAAAGTTTTTGAGTAGATCAGATAGTTTATTAAAGATTTCAGGGGGTAGTTTTTTTAGAGAATTGAGGGACAGGTTTTTGACCAAGACTCGTTCCTTAATTTTAGAGGCTAAATTTATTTTTTCTTTCATAGGAGTCTCTCAAGGTGGGTATACTTCAAATGTAATAAGGTAGGGCCTTTACTAAGAAAATTTACTTTTATTTTATCTCCTAAAATCTCAAGCACTTCCCCTTCACCAAAATGGGGGTGTCTTACAAGATCTCCTACCTTGTAAGGTGAACTTATCCCAAGGGGTATTTCTTCTCTACTTACTTTTTTAGAGGGCATAGCCTTCCCTGGGGATATTTCCTGATAGTATTGAGGTGGAATTTCCTTTAAAAACCGAGAAATTTTAGCAAAAGTCTTACCTTCCCCAGGGATATAAACCATAAGAGGAGATAATAGGAAAAGCTGCTCTCTTGCTCTGGTAATAGCTACATAAAAGAGTCTTCTCTCTTCCTCAAGCTCTTCTTCATTAGAAAGGCTGTGAATAGAGGGAAAACGCCCTTCAATAAGAGAGAGGATAAAAACTGTGTGCCATTCAAGGCCTTTTGCTGAGTGTATAGTAGAGAGAATAAGGGGATCTTCATCAAAAGAGATATTTTCAATTTCAGTAATTTCCAGTGGTTCTAAGACGAGATCGGTAAGAAATTCCTCTAAAGAGTGATATTTTTCCGCTAAAGAAAAAAGCCCTTCTATGTCTTTTACTCTCTTATAGTGATCTTCATAATAGATGCGCTGGAAAAGAGGTTCATAAAATTCCCAGATCTGTCCCAGTATGCTTGCTGGGGTCTCTAAATAGGGATTTATTTCCTGGTAAAGCTGTAGAAACCTTTTTAATTCCCTTGAGTTAGAAAGATTTTTAATTTTAGAGAGAGCTAAAGAAAGAGGCTCTGCCTTTAAGAGAGTCAAAATTTTTTCTGCCGTTCTTGGCCCGATGCCTTCCAGCAACAGAAGGAGACGATTCCAGGAGAGGAAATCTTGAGGATTAGAGAGGACCCTCAAAAAGGAGAGCAAATCTTTAATATGAGCGGACTCTAAAAGCTTGAGACCACCATATTTTACAAAGGGGATCCCTCTTTTAGTGAGTTCCACTTCTAAATCATAGGAATGATAAGCTGAACGAAAAAGCACGGCCATTTGTGAGAGTTTTATTCCCTTCTCCCGAAGTTCTAAAACCTTATCAGCTATGAATTGGCTTGATTCTGTTTCATCCTTGGCTTTAATTAAGTAGGGTTTTTCTCCTCCCTTTTTCAGGGTAAAAAGGGCCTTGGTATATTTCCACTTAGAATTGGCAATAGTAATATTGGCTAAATCAAGGATAGCTTGCGTGCTTCTATAATTTTGTTCTAATTTAATGATTTTGGTCTGAGGGAAAAGCTTAGGAAAATCAAAAATATTTTTATAATTAGCCCCTCTAAAGCCATAAATACTCTGAGAGTCATCCCCTACCACCATAACATTCTGATGGCTTTCTGCCATGTATTTTACTATCTCTCCCTGAAGAGAGTTAGTATCTTGATATTCATCAACCATGATATATTGAAAACGCTTACCCACCTCTTCTCTTATTTGAGGATATCTTTTTAAGATTTCTAACCAATTGAGGAGAAGATCGTCATAATCCATCAGTTGATGTTCTCTTTTGTAGTTTTGATATTCAATAAAAAGTTTCTCTATAGATGGTAAATATTCTAAAAATTGTGGATATTCTTCCTCTAAGATTTCAGCTATGGGCTTTATTTTGTTAATAGCCTTACTGTAAAGGCTTGCCAAGGTTTGTTTTTTAGGAAAGCGCTTTTTGGTATCCGAAAACCCTAAACTACTCTTGAGGAGGTTTAATAGATCTTCCACATCCGCGCGGTCAAGCAAGGTAAAATTGGAAGTGTAACCTAAGAGATGACCATATTGTCTGAGCATCAAGTGACAGAGGGAATGAAAGGTGCCTCCGTTAATTTTATCAAAGTCCCGCTTTAAAAGCATGCCAGCCCTTTCAATCATTTCCTTTGCTGCTCTGCGTGTGAAAGTCAGGAGTAAAATCTTTTCAGGAGGAACCCCTTGAGCCACTAAATAGGCAAGACGGCAGACCAAGGTTTTAGTTTTCCCAGATCCTGCCCCAGCGATAACAAGAACAGGCCCAGAAATAGTTTCTACAGCCTCTCTCTGAGCAGGATTCAATTCTTCAAGAAAATCTAACTCCATAAGCAACCTCATCAAAATATAGGTTCAATTTTAACATAGTCCAAGAAGTAATCAATCCAAATTTCCTCAGTAGTGAGCAAATCAGGCGTTCTATAAACATTTTCAGATTTTCATTTTATGCTTATAGCATAGGCCTCTGGTA
>CAZBLU010000007.1:0-57622 GCA_964493015.1 uncultured Caldimicrobium sp. | reverse complement strand
AAAAAAATAGTAGTAACTGGAGGGGCTGGTTTTATCGGCTCAAATCTCGTTCTTGCCCTGAATGAGCGAGGTGAAGAGAGAATAATTGTAGTTGACCATCTCACTGAGGGGCCAAAGTGGAAAAATCTGGTAGGGCTAAAATTCTTGGATTACATAGAGAGGGACCATTTTCTCCAACTTCTTGAAAAAGATGCTTTTTCTGATATAGGAGCTATTATTCATCTTGGGGCCTGCAGTGATACTACGGTGAAAGATTTACGCTATCTTTATGAAAATAACTATGTATATTCCCAGAGGCTATGTGCCTATGCCTTAAAAAAGGAGATTCGCTTCATTTATGCCTCTTCTGCAGCCACTTATGGAGATGGAGCCCTGGGCTTTGTTGATGATGAGACCCTTTTGGATAAACTTAAGCCCCTTAATCCCTACGGGTTTTTTAAGCACCTCTTTGATCTTTGGCTTTATAGAGAAGGGCATTTAAAAAAGGTGGTAGGTCTAAAGTATTTTAATGTCTTTGGGGATAGGGAATTTCACAAGGGAGAGATGAGAAGTGTAGCCCTAAAGGCCTATGAACAGATTAAAAAAGAAGGAAAAGTTAAGCTCTTTAAGTCCTATGACCCAAGATATGAAGATGGTGGACAATTGAGAGATTTTATTTATGTAAAGGATGCTGTAGATGTGACCCTTTTCTTTCTTGAGCACCCTGAAATTAATGGTTTATTTAATGTAGGCACAGGTAAAGCCAGATCCTTTAAGGACCTGGTTTATGCAGTTTTTAAAGCTTTGAATTTATCTCCCCATATAGAGTTCGTAGATATGCCAGAGAAATTAAGAAAGCAGTATCAATACTTTACACAGGCCGATCTTACTAAACTACGAAAAGTGGGTTATAATAAGTCTATGAGGGAGCTTGAAGAGGCAGTAAGGGAATATGTTTCCTTCCTTGAGGAGAATAGTCCCTATTTCTTAGGGTAAAATGGAAGATCCCTCAATCCTTAGTTTTTTAAAATCACTTCTCTTTAGAAAATTCTTACAGACCGACCAGGGGGCTACCTTTTCTGAGGAAGAACTGTTACAGGCCTTAGAGAGGGTTAAGGAGCTTGAGGTTAGAGATTTTCTTATCCCTCGTATTCACCTAAAAGGCCTTGATATTAATCTCTCCTGGCAGGAAATCAAAGAATATGTGATAACCTATACTCACCACTATTATCCAGTTTATAGGGGCACCCTTGATCATTACCTTGGTTATGTAAGTTTACGGGACCTTGTGCCGGGTTTCAAAGGAGAGGTTTATAACTGGCAGGACTTTATCCATCCTGCCCTTACCATCCCTGAGGGCCTTTCCATAACAGCTGCCTTAGAGAAATTTCGCCAAAGGAGTCTACAGTTAGCCTTTGTGGTGGACGAGTTTTCCGAGTTTGTGGGCATCATACGTTTTAAAGACATCGTGGAGGACCTCTTTCTTGGGGTCCAAAAGTGTTATAAGGCTGATCCTGAGGGATGGATTGAACTTCCTGCCACTACTAAGTTGAGGATCTTGGAGAGGTGTTATCAGATAGAATTTCCTAAAGGTGACTATGAAACCTTAGCAGGCTTTATACTGGATAACTTAAAGCGAATTCCTAAGAAAGGAGAGCGCTTTACTATACCTCCCTTAGAAGTGGAGATCTTAGAGGCCGATGAAAGAAAAATTGATAAGCTTAGGATCAAAATCCTTTCTTAAACCCTATTTTTTAGGTCTCCTTTCAGCCCTTTTTTTCACCTTGAGCTTTCCTAAGGGGGATTACTCCTTACTGATTTTTATAGCCTTAGTCCCCCTCTTTTGGGCTTCTTCAGAAAAAGAAGGGGATAATCTTACTATTCTAAGCTTAGGACTCTTTTTTGGCCTAATCCATTACCTCTCTCTACTTTACTGGATTGCCTATACCCTCCATAAATATGGGTTTTTACCCTGGGTGGTAGCTATTTTTGCTCTCTTTTTATTATCCCTATATTTAGCTCTTTATCCTGCTCTCTTTCTACTTCTTAATGCTCAACTTAAGGTCTTTTCAGAGCCTACTCCTGCCAAAGGGTTATTTTTGAGTATGAGCTTTGTTGGCTTTGAATTTTTACGCTCCACCCTTCTTACAGGCTTTCCCTGGGGCTTAGCAGGTTATCCCTTGGCTAACTTTTCTCCCCTTCTCCAAAGTGCCGATCTCCTTGGTATCTGGGGACTTTCCTTCCTGGTCCTCTTTATCAATTATTATCTTTTTTATACCCTCAAAAGTTTTTCCTCTCGGGCTATAAAGAGATTTGCCTCTCTGAGAAGTCAGTTATTCTTTCTTTCTATAATTTTATTTTTTCTCTTTTATGGGTATTACCAGCAGGAAACCTGGGAGAAAAAGTTAATGAAGAGAGGTGATAGCTTAAAAGTGGCTTTATTACAGGGGAATATACCCCAGGAGATCAAAGAGGCAAAGGAAATAAAAATTTCTATTGAGACTTATGAAAGGCTTCTCTGGATGGCCTTAAGCCATAACCCTGACCTTATACTTTTTCCTGAAACAGCCTTTCCCTTCTATTTTCCCCATGATAGGGAGCCCAGTTTAAAACTTTTGGAGATTTTAGAGAGATTAAGATTAACAGGTAGAGATTCCTTTCACAGAGTTCCAGTCCTGATTTTTGGCACCTTTAGAGTGAGTAATTTTAACTCCAGTCCAAGGGTGCACAATAGCCTCCTTGTGTGGGACGGTAAAGACATTGCAGATCTCTATGATAAGGAAAAACTTGTGCCCTTTGGTGAATATGTGCCTTTAGCCAGGTTTTTCCCCTTCCTGAAGAGGATCTCTGTGGTGTCCGACATAATTAAGCCAGGAATATCAAAGAATTTAAGTTTTCCCATTGGAGAGAACCACTTTGAGCTTGTGCCCCTTATATGTTTTGAATCTGCTTTTCCACAGATATGGGTTAAGAGACTTAGAAAGGGAGGTGACTTCCTTTTTATTGCAACAAATGATGCCTGGTTTGGGAAAACCTCTGCCCCTTATCAGCACTTTCAGTTGGCTATAGTGAGGGCTGTTGAGGGGAGAAGATATGTCTTGCAAGCAGCAAATACAGGGATTTCAGGAGTTATTAATCCTTTAGGCCAGGTGGAGGTAAAGAGCTTTTTAGAAAGAGAGGAAATTATTTTGGGGACCATAAGGCCTCTCAAAGATAAGACACCCTTTGTTAGGGGTGGTTACCTCTTTCCCTATTTAGCCACTTTTCTTTTATTAGCAAGTGTAGTATATATAATTTGGGGGAACTATTTAAGGGGAAGGAGGAGGTATCCATGGCTGAAGAGATAAAGAGAGAGATACCACCTGAGATTATAGAGAGGGTCAAAAAGCTTCGTGAAGAAATAGAATATCATAACTATCGTTATTATGTGCTTGATAGTCCTGTTATCTCTGATGCCGAGTATGATGCTTTGATGAGGGAGCTAAAGGAGCTTGAGGCTCGCTATCCTGAACTCATAACCCCTGATTCTCCTACCCAAAGGGTAGGCTTTAAACCAGCTGAGGCCTTCAAAGAGGTTCCTCACAAAGAGCCCATGCTCTCCTTAGATGATGCTATGGAAGAGGCTGAAGTAATAGAATTTGATCGTAGGATAAAGCGTTTTCTCAATCTACCTCCTGATACTCCCATTGCCTATACTGTTGAGCCAAAGATTGATGGGCTTGCAGTAGAATTAGTGTATCAAGATGGAGTTCTAACTGTGGCCTCTACTCGTGGAGATGGGTATGTAGGGGAGGATGTGACAAACAATATAAAAACCATAAAAACCATACCCCTCAGACTCAGACAATTTGATGATGCCCCTCCTCCACCTCCTCGCTTAGATGTGCGGGGAGAGGTTTATATGAATGTGGAGGAATTTAAAAAAATAAATGAAGAACGCATCATGAGGAAGGAGCTTCCCTTTGCTAATCCCAGAAACGCAGCAGCTGGCTCTTTAAGACAGCTTGATCCTCAGATTACTGCTCAAAGAAAGCTTGATATTTTTTGTTATGGAGTTGGCTATGTAGAGGGCTACAAGTTCACTACCCAGTGGGAGATCTTACAAACTTTACCAAAATGGGGTTTAAAAGTTAATCCCTTAGTAAGGCTTGTTCCCAATATAGAAGAGGCCATAAAGTATCATCGAGAAATAGAAAAACTAAGAGACACCTTACCCTATGAAATAGATGGGGTAGTAATCAAAGTGAATGATCTCTCTTTGTGGGAAAAGCTTGGGCTTAAAGCCCGATCTCCCAGATATGCCCTTGCCTATAAATTTCCTCCTACCCAAGCTACTACCAAACTTATAGATGTAGTTTTTCAGGTTGGTAGGACTGGAGCTGTAACACCTGTGGCTATATTAGAACCAGTAAGAATTGGAGGGGTAACTGTAGAAAGGGCTACCCTACACAATGAAGATTTTATTAAAAATTTGGACATAAAGATTGGAGATACAGTCCTCGTGCAAAGGGCAGGGGATGTAATTCCTGAGATTGTGATGCCCATTAAGGAAAAAAGAACTGGAACGGAAAGAGAGATTCACTTTCCCACTCATTGCCCTATTTGTGGTACTAAGCTTACTAAGAGACCAGGAGAGGCAGTTTGGAGATGCCCTAACAAGGGGTGTTATGCTCAGGGTGTAAGAAAAATAATGCACTTTGCCAGCCGAAATGCCATGAATATTGAGGGCTTAGGCATAAAGGTGGCTCAGGAATTGGTAGACAAGGGTATGGTCCAATCTCCAGCTGACCTCTATTATCTTAAAATGGAAGACTTCATGAAACTTTCAGGTTTTGCCTATAAAAAGGCTAAAAACCTCTATCAAGCCATTCAAAAGAGTAAGAAAACCACTTTGGCTCGTTTCATTTATGCCTTAGGTATTAGACATGTAGGAGAGGCTATGGCTCAGCTTTTAGCCGAACGTTTTAAGAGTTTAGACAAGCTTAGGAAAGCCTCTATGGCTGATCTTATGGCTATCCCTGGAGTTGGTCCTGAGGCAGCACGCTCCATAGTTGAATTCTTCAGAGATGAGGAAAATGAGAGGATGCTTAATAGACTTCTTGCTGCTGGAATAACCTTTGAAGAGGAAGAAGAGGCAAAGCTTCCTCAGGTCTTTGCTGGAGAAACCTTTGTTTTTACAGGCACCTTGAAAAGTTTTACCAGAGAGCAGGTTAAAGAACTTATACAGAGCCTTGGAGGAAAGGTTACTGATAGTGTCTCTAAAAGTGTAAACTATGTGGTGGTGGGAGAAGAGCCTGGCTCTAAATACCAAAAGGCCTTAAGTCTTGGGGTAAAAACCCTCAACGAAGAGGAATTTTTAAACCTATTGAAGGAAAGAGGGGTTCTCCTGGAACCCAAGAAAAAAGAAGAGATTTTCAAGGGCACCTTATTTGAGAGTTAAATTTAATTCCTTACCAAAAATGGCCCCTCGGATTTCTTCCATAGTCTTTTGAGCCTCTTCTCTTGCCCTCTTTGTGCCCTGGGTGATTAGCTCTAACCAGAGATTACCCCTTTCTAATTCCTTTCTCCTTTCCCAGAGGGGTTCAAGGGCCTGGATTATCTTTTCTGCAAGCCTTTTTTTACACTCCACACAGCCAAGTTTTGCTCCTTCACAATCTCGAATAATTTCTTCAAGCTCTTCTTGTTTGTTGTAAAGCCTAATCAGATTAAAGGCCACACAGCGATTCACGGGATCACCAGGATCACTCTTTCTCGGTCTTAGCGTGTCAGTTACATAGGCAAGCACTTTCTGCCTTACGAC
This sequence comes from uncultured Caldimicrobium sp., assembly GCA_964493015.1. Classification (GTDB taxonomy): domain Bacteria; phylum Desulfobacterota; class Thermodesulfobacteria; order Thermodesulfobacteriales; family Thermodesulfobacteriaceae; genus Caldimicrobium. The sequence goes on along the minus strand of CAZBLU010000007.1, from coordinate 51,843 downwards.
CTGGGGAGAGTCTTTAAGAAAAATGGCATTACCATAAGATTTACTCATCTTTCTTCCATCAATCCCTGGTATCTTTGGAACCTCTGAGAGGATGGCCTCTGGCTCTGGCAAAAGCTTTTTACCATAGAGATAATTAAATCTTCTGGCAATCTCTCGAGTAAGCTCTAAGTGAGGCACCTGATCAAGTCCAACAGGCACTTTAGAGGCCTTATAGATAAGGATATCTGCTGCCTGTAATACGGGATAACCAAGAAATCCATAAGTGGCAAGCTCCTTTTCAGCTAAATTTTGTATCATGTCTTTATAGGTGGGGTTTCTTTCTAACCAGGAGACTGGGGTTATCATACCGAGAAGTAAATAAAGCTCTGCATGTTCCTTCACCTCAGATTGCAGAAAAATAACGGCCTTTTCAGGATCTAAGCCAGCAGAAAGCCAGTCAAGAATAAGTTCTTTGGTATATTCTCTAATTTTCCCCGGATTTTCATACTCAGTGGTTAGGGCATGCCAGTCCGCCACAAAGTAAAAACATTCATATTGCTCCTGAAGAGATATCCAGGTCTTTAATACCCCTTGCAGATGGCCTAAATGAAGGGGCCCTGTAGGTCTCATCCCACTAACAATTCTTTTCCCTTTCACCTTGCCTCCACCTCATTATTTTTAGTAGTTTTAAAAATATATTTCTTTTCCCACTCTAATAATATGGTCTTTCATATCTTGATTGAGAAGTTCAAATTTTGTTAGATCAATTATGTAAGGCAACTCAAGCTCTTTTAATTGCACATACAGGGCAAGATAGCGATCAAAAGACATCTTTGGGGCAATGAGCACTAAATCTATATCAGAGCCAGGTCTGTGTGTGCCCTTAGTTTCCATACTTCCAAGCCTTTAGTTCTCCTCTTCTTTAAAGGAGAGAAAGGTTTCCTAAAGTTTTTTTTGTAAAATTTCTAATGCTACCTCTTCATTATAAGTATGGGCGGTAAGATTTTCACTTTTCATTTCTTTTGGTTTTCTTTACTGCAGAGACACTTATTTTTATTCTTATCCCCTTCAGCAAGAGGATTTTGTGGCACCCCTCAAACAGGCACCCCCATCTTAGGGAAGAGAAAACGAGAAATAACAATCCATAGCACAAGGATACCCACTAGTATCAGTGTTTCCCACATAAGTTAGACACCTCCTAAAATAGTTTTAAGGCTTTGTAAATACGATCTTTAACCCTTTCTTTACCCAAAAACTTCATGACCTCAAAGAGAGGGGGACTGATTAGTTTTCCTGTAAGGGCAACTCTTATGGCTTGAGCCAGTTCCTTTACCTTAATTCCCCTTGCCTCTACAAAGGCTCTGAATTGGCTCTCAAGTTTCTTTTCATCATCAAAATCAAGCCCCTCAAGCTCTGCTAAGAGGGCTTCCAGATGGGGCTTTATCTTAGGTATTAAGGCCTTAGCTTTGGCTGTCTCGTCCAGACTTATATCCTCAAGGAGATAAAAGTCAATCATCTCTGCCATTTCTTTTAAGGTCTTAACCCTTGGTTTAACACTTTCTAAGATACTGAGGAAATAGCTTTTAGGAAATTTTTCCAGTGGATAGTGAGAAAGAAAGGGAAGTAAATGTTCAAATATCTCCTCTGTGGGGAGGGTCCGAATCCAATAGGCATTTGTGGCCAGAAATTTATCAGGATCAAAGCGGGCAGGGGAGAGATTTACTTTCGTAAGGTCAAATTTTTCAATGAGTTCTTCCATAGTAAAATATTCCTGGTCTCCATAGCCCCAACCTAAGCGAGCAAGATAATTCACAACCGCCTGAGGTAAATAACCCTCCTCTCTATACTCTAAAATAGAACGCGCCCCATGCCTTTTTGAAAGCCTTGCTCCATCTGGACCAAGGACCATGGGGATGTGGGCAAATTTTGGGGGAGTTGCGGAAAGGGCCTGATATATAATGAGCTGTTTTGGGGTGTTAGAGATATGATCATCCCCCCTGATTACATGGGTAACTCCCATGGTAATATCGTCAATAACTACAGCAAATTGGTAGGTAGGTGTGCCATCAGAGCGTAGGATTATAAAATCATCTACCTCATCTGGCGGAAAGACAATCTTTCCCCTCAAGAGGTCTTCAAAAACTATTTCTGCATACTCAGGGACTTTTATTCTAAGGGCCCTCCCTGGCCCTGGAGGAAGCCCTTTCTCTCTACAAGTTCCTTCATATCTTGGTTTTAACCCCTGGGCCTGAAGGGCCTTTTTCCTTTCTTCCAAAAGCTCTTTAGAACACTCACAGTAGTAAGCCTTTCCCTCCTCATAGAGCCTCTTAGCGTATTCTTGATAGAGTTCTAACCGCTTACTCTGAAAAAAGGGGCCTTCGTCCCAGTTTAACCCAAGCCATTTTAAGGCCTCGAGTATAGAGGTAACATATTCTTCCCTTGATCTCTCTCTATCAGTATCCTCAAATCTTAGAATAAACTTGCCACCTGCCTTTTTGGCAAAGAGGTAGTTAAAGAGGGCAGTTCTTGCCCCACCAAGATGTAAATGACCTGTAGGACTTGGTGGAAAACGAGTGATCACCATAGGCTCCCCATCCCCTAATGTATTATTAGCCCCCCATAGCCAACTACGGCTGAACGATCTCCTGTGATATCTCCTGAGGTCTTATATTCAATGAGGGTGGCTTTCTTAGCCCCTAAGGCTTTGGAGGCAACTAAGGCGACGGCAACAGGTAAAACTCCGCACATACTTATTCTTTCTTTATAGACAACCTCTAAAAGGCCCCTTTCCGAAAGATTTAAAATCTCTCTAATAGCTAAAGAGTCCTTTTTCTTGGCTACCTCATGGGGCTCATAATGCGAAAAGTCAGAGCTTGCTACCAGGAGGACCTGCCTTTTGATATCTTGGGTATACTCTTTTATAGCCTCAGCTAAGGACTTACCAAGAGCCTCTATTTGCTCCCAGGTAAGATCCATGAGGGCTATAGCTACTATTTCTACTGAGGGATTGAGATATTGCAAAAAGGGGATCTGCACCTCTAAAGAGTGTTCTCTGAGATGGGCTTGTACCTCTATGGAAACAAAGGGGGCTTTTTTCATAATGAGATTAATTAAATTTTCATTTACTTTTACTTCACCAAGAGGGGTAAGAAAGCTTCCCTTGGGGAAGATGGAGACTTCCTCTCCAAGCCCTGTGTGATTGGGGCCAAGGATGATGGCTACCTCTGGGGGAATGATTTTCCCGTAGACCTTGCCTGCCACCACGCCTGAATACATATACCCCGCATGGGGCACTATAATTCCTTTAGCCTCTATTTTCTCCGTAGAAGGAGAAATTAGTTTTCTTAGAGTAGATAGCAAATCCTCTCGATGCCCTGGATAAAAGTATCCTGCCACTGCTGGTTTTCTGATCATGGCTCTCTGGTTAGAAATTTTATATATTCCAGATCTTCGGGTGTATCTACTTCGGGAATATCTTCAGGCACAAGGCTTACCGCAATAGAGTAGCCATGCTCTAAGGCCCTAAGCTGTTCAAGCTTTTCTGCCCTTTCTAAATCCCCTTGGGGAAGCTTCACAAATTCATCTAAGAATTCCTTTCTATAGGCATAGACCCCCACATGTTTAAGATAAACAGGCTCTTTCCCAGGGGGGCGAAAGTAAGGAATAAGACTTCTGGAAAAATAAAGGGCCCTTCCCCTTTGGTCAAGGACTACTTTAACCTTATGAGGATTTGCCAAGTCTGCTTTATTTTTTATAGGAGTAGCTAAAGTGGCCATAGGAATTTGGGGATCAAGGAGCAGAGGCTGCACCAGCTTGTGGAAATATTCTGCAGGAAAAAGGGGCTGATCTCCCTGAAGATTAATAATCAGATCTTCTTCCGAAAAGCCTAAGATGTTTGCTGCCTCGGCTACTCTATCGGTTCCTGAAGGATGTTCTCCAGTAATGATAGCCTTACCTCCAAAATTCACTACCGTGTCAAAGATCCGTTTGTCATCGGTAGCTACATATATTTCCTTTAGGCCACTTTCTAAAGCCCTCTCATAAACCCATTGGATAAGAGGTTTATCCCAGAGGAGCACTAAGGGCTTTCCAGGAAATCGGGTTGATCCATAGCGAGCAGGAATGATAATAACCTTTCTCATGAATTAAAATATTAATCTAATTTTTGGAAAATTAAAGTAACCCTTGAATTTTAAGACTTTAATATTAAGATTATTAAAACATTTTAAAGGGGATGTGCAAGTAAATGGCTAAAGTAAAGGTTGCCGATTTAGCAAAGGAATTAAATTTAGATCCTAAGGAATTATTACAAAGACTCAAAGAAAAGGGGTATTCTGTAAAGTCTCCTTCCTCTTCCCTTTCTGAATATGAGGCAGAGGAAATCAGAAGGGCTTTTACTAAAAAGGAAGTCATTGTTATTAAAAGAGAAGAGATAAAGAGAGAAGAAGCAATCACCTCTCCCGAAGAAAAGCCCATAATAGAGGAAGCTCCCAAGAAGAAAAAGCTTATTATTAAGAAAAAAACAGAACCTGTAGAAGAGGTTAAGGCCGAAGCACCAGGATTAGAAGAAAAAGTCCCTAAAGAGAGAATTACTGAAGAAGAAATACCTGAAGAGAAGGTTAGCGAAGAGAGATTAACTCCGCCTGTAAGTGAGGAGCCAATTCTTGAAACTGTTGAAAAGGAGAGTTCTACTTCTTCTGAAGGTCCCTCTGAAAAGAGGGTGGTTACCGAATTTAAACCCAGGAGAGAAAAGGTCTTTAGAGGAAAACCCCTGAGTGAGGAGAAAAAAACACCTATTCCCGAGGTAGCCCCTGTAACAGAGAAGGAGGAGGTCAAAAAGAAGAAAAAGGATGTGGATGTTTTTGAGGAAAAGAAGAAGTCTAAGAAGAAAGCTCCTTCTTTCAAGAGGAGTAAAAGGGAGGAATTGGAGGAAGATTTATTTGAATTAGAGGTCTCTTCTCTTTTTGAGGAAGTCTCTGAAGAGGAGTTAGAGGGTAAGAGATTTGTTAAGCCACAGGTCAAAAAAGAAGTGGTTTCTGAAAGGCCTCCAACGCTACCTCCTAAGGAGAAAAAAATAAAGATCTACGAGAGTATTCAGGTAGGGGAGCTTGCTAAGCTCATGGGGGTTAAAGCTGGAGAGGTGATTAAAAAGGCCTTGCAATTAGGCATGCCTCTCACTATAAACCAGTCTATAGATCCAGAAACGGCAGCCATCTTGGCTGATGAATTTGGCTATCAAGTAGAGAGAGCAACCATTGAAGAGGAAATCTTGCTTCAGTATATACCTCCCTCTCCCGAGGAATTAAGTCCAAGGCCTCCAGTAGTTACGGTTATGGGGCATGTAGATCATGGAAAAACTACTCTTCTTGATGCTATCCGAAAGACTGATGTAGCAAGCAAAGAGGCAGGGGGTATTACTCAACATATAGGAGCTTATATGGTCAATCTTGATGGTGGAAGAAAGATAACTTTTATTGATACCCCAGGGCACGAGGCCTTTACCTCTATGAGAGCTCGTGGGGCTCAAGTTACTGATATAGTTATTTTAGTAGTAGCAGCAGATGATGGAGTTATGGATCAAACGAAGGAGGCTATTGAGCATGCTAAGGCTGCAGGTGTACCTATAGTGGTTGCTATTAATAAAATTGATAAACCTAATGCTAATCCAGAAAGAGTGAAGGCTCAACTTGCAGAGCTGGGGTTAGTTCCTGAAGATTGGGGAGGGGATACGCTGGTAGCTAATATCTCTGCCAGAAATAAGATCGGGATTGAGGATTTATTGGAGCTTGTGCTCCTCCAGGCTGAGATGCTTGACCTTAAGGCAGCTTATAATAGACCTGCCAGAGGGAGGGTCATCGAAAGCAGGGTTGATAAGGGAAAGGGACCGGTAGCCACTGTTCTTATTCAGGAAGGCACGCTTAAGGAAGGAGATGTCTTTGTCAGTGGTTCTACCTACGGAAGGGTTAGAGCTATGTTTGATAGTTATGGGAATAGAGTGAAGTCAGCTACTCCCTCAACCCCAGTGGAGATCCTTGGTTTTGAAGAACTACCTTCTGCAGGAGATGATTTTATTGTATTAGAGGATGAAGAAAAGGCCAGAAAGGTGGCTGAATATAGGCAGAGGAAGGCCCGTGAGGCTGAAACCGCTAAGGCTACCAAGATAAGTCTTGAGAGGCTTTTTGACAAGCTAAAAGAGGGAGAATTAAAAGAACTCAAACTGGTCTTAAAGGCAGACACACAGGGCACTTTAGAGGCCCTTCAAAGCTCACTTGCTAAGCTATCTACGGATAAAGTGAAGGTTTCCATCATTAGGGCTGGGATTGGGGCCATTAGTGAAAGTGATGTCATGCTTGCTTCTGCTTCTGAGGCCATTGTTATCGGTTTTAATGTGAAACCCACATCCCAGGCCAAAGAGATTGCCAAAAAGGAAGGGGTTGATGTCCGCTTTTATGATGTTATCTATCATCTCCTTGAAGACATTAAGAAGGCCATGACTGGGCTTCTGGAACCAAAGTATGAAGAAGTAATTAGTGGTGTTGCTGAGGTTAGAGCTACCTTTAAAATTCCCAAGGTTGGAATAGTGGCTGGTTGTTATGTGAAGGAAGGGGTGATCAACAGAAATCACCGCATTCGTGTGATTAGGGATGGTGTGGTCATTTACACTGGTAAGATAGGGAGCCTTAAGAGATTTAAAGAGGACGTAAAAGAAGTGCCAGCTGGCTATGAGTGCGGTATAAAGATTGAAAATTATAATGATATCAAAGAGGGAGACCTATTAGAGACTTTCGAAGTAAAAGAGGTAGTCCAGGAATTATAGTATGGTAGTTGGGGTAGCTAAGATTGAACTTTTTTTCCCTGAACCAAATTCTCTTAAGGCAAAAAGGCAGATCTTAAAGGCACTTATACAAAAGATAGAATCCAATTTCAGAAAGGTGTCTGTGGCAGAAGTAGATGGGCATGATCATTGGCAGAGGACCGTTATCGGGGTTAGCCTGGTAGGAAGAGATCACCCCTTTGTGGATAGTAGGCTAACCTCCCTCGTGGACTTTATTCAGCAACATAGTGCTCTTGAGATTGTCAAAGTCGAGATTGATTATCTGAATTATTGAGGTATTCCTTATAATGACCAGACGAACTGAAAAAATAGCAAGCCTGCTTAAAGAAACAATTACAGAGATTTTAATGCATGAGCTAAATAATCCATTATTTAAAAACATCATCACTATAACGGATATCAAACTGGGAGCGGATCTTAAGAGGGCAGTTGTCTTTTTTCGGGTCTTTGCTGCTGATCCTAAGGAGATCGAAAGAGCTCTAAACCATTCCAAAGGGTATATCAAAAAGCTTCTTTCAGAAAAGATAACTCTTAAGTTCATGCCAGATCTTGAATTTAAAATGGATACTACAGAAGAGCAAGAAAAACGTTTACACGAACTTTTTGAAAAAATAAGACAGGATAAAAAAGAAAGTGAAGGGTAGCATCTTCTTTGAAGCTATATCTGAGGCAAGATCCATTTTACTCTTAACCCATCAAAACCCTGATATTGATGGTCTATCCTGTATGTTGGCTTTTACCCTCCTTTTCCCTGAAAAAGCTCCTCTTCCCTTGGTTGAGGAAATTCCCTCTAATGCCTCCTTTTTACATGGTTTTTCCCGCTTAAAATTAACTGAAGAAATCAAGGACTTGATCTCTCCAGATCTGGTTATCCTTTTTGATGCAAGTTGTGAGAGGCGGATTTCCGAAAAGCTTAGGGCCAAGGTTAAAGACCCCAAATTAGTCTTGGTTTTTGACCATCACCAAAGGGAGGATTGTGCTGAACTTTTTGGAGCAAAGACCTATTTTATTATAAATCCCGAGGAAGCATCCACTTCCATTCTCTTCTATAGATTCCTCAAAGAGGCAGGTTTTTCTTTAACTCCTGAGATAGCAGAAAACCTCTTAGCAGGGATCTACTATGATACGGGAAGTTTTCGTTATGAGAATGTTAAAGGGGATATCTTTCAGGTAGTCCAGGAATTGGTGACTCTTGGGGCTCGTCCTTCCTATGTGGCTCAGGCCCTTTATGAAAATTTTCCTCTTTCTCAGGTTAAAGCCCTGAGAATCGTCTTAAATAGATTGAGGCTACTTAACGGAGGTAAAATAGCTCTTTCTTTTTTAACCTTTGAAGATCTTCAGGATTTGGGGGGAGAGAGGGCTATAAATGATCTGGCAAGCTTTTTAAGAAGTATCCAGGGGGTTAAATATGGAGCTTTAGTGAAAGAGGTAGAAAAAGGACGCATAAAGGTCAGTTTAAGGAGTAAGGCCCCTTGGGAAATTCTTCCTTTAGCCAAAGAGTATGGGGGTGGTGGTCATAGATATGCCTGTGGTTTTCAAGTGAAAAGAGAAAGCCTGGAAGAATTTCTTAAAGACTTTGAGGAAAAGCTGGTTAGGTTGCCATGAATAGAGAACTTTCTGGTATCCTTGTTATAGATAAACCAGAGGGATTGACCTCAACTGAGGTAGTAGAAAGGGTCAAAAAGTGGCTTAAGGTAAAAAAGGCAGGCCATGGAGGAACCCTCGATCCTTTGGCTACAGGGGTTTTACCTATTCTCCTAAATAAGGCTACCAAGGTAGCTCAGATTTTCTTAGAGGGTGATAAGGTTTATGAGGGAGAATTTGAGCTTGGCATAACCACAGATACCTATGACATAACTGGGGAAATTTTAGCTCGTTATGAAGTAAAAGATGTAACAATTTCCAAACTGAAGGAAGTATGTCAAAGTTTTGAGGGAGAGATAGAACAGATCCCGCCACCCTATTCAGCAGCCAAATATAGAGGACGTCCCCTTTATAAATATGCTCGAGACGGGCTTTTCATTCCCAAAGAACCCAAAAAAGTTAGGATCCACAGGTTTGATATCCTCTCCCTAAAAGATAACAGGGTTACCTTCTATTTAAAATGCAGCAAGGGCACCTATGTGAGGAGTCTTATTCATAGAATTGGAGAGATACTGGAATGTGGGGCTGTGCTCGTTAAACTAAGAAGGCTTCAGAAGAGTATTTTTACCTTAGATAAGGCACTCACCTTTGAAGAGCTTAAAGATCTTTTAGAAAAGGACGGAGAGCAACTAAAATCCTTTATTATCCCCCTTGAGAGGGCTTTGGAATTTTTGCCCAAGGTTATCTTAAGCGAAGAATTTGCCCAAAAGATTGGATCAGGTCTCCAAGTCCCACGGCATACTATATTAACCTTTATGAAATTTCAAAAGTCAACCCTTTCACCAAGCGAGAAATGGCTAAGACTTCTTGATCCTAAGGGAAACCTTGTTGCCATTATTGAAAATCCTATTTTATATCCCCAGAAGGCCTTTATTAGTTATTTCCGAGTTTTTAAAGGTGACTGTTAAACAAATGAAATCTAAAGTTTTTCTTCTATTACGGTTTCTCACGTCTATTGGCATACTCTTCTATCTTTTTCATAAGACTGATTGGTCTAAAATTAAATACTTAATTAAAAATATAGAGCCTTACTATTACTTTGCTGCCCTACTTTGTGTAGTGGCTTTTCAGAGCTTAGTGGCTCTACGTTGGAAGCTTATCTGTGAGGCCTGGAATTTCAAAGCCTCCTTTTTGTATTATTTTAAAACCTATCTTATGGGTTTTTCTTTGAATACGGTTTTCCCAGGCATAGTGGCTGGAGATACCTTAAGAAGCCTTTTTTTAGTAAAATCTGGACTTGATTGGAAAAAGGCAGGCCTAAGTGTTCTTTTGGATAGAGGCCTTGGCTTAACAGGTATTCTTCTAATTTTATCCCTATCTTTGCCCTTTAGAGCTGACTTTTTGCCTGAAAAATTTAAATTATCTCTGTATGTCATAACCTATAGTTCTTTAGTAGGCTTTTTCCTACTAACGCTTCTTTCCAGTTTGTATGAAATAGATATTTTAAAACCCCTTAGGATACCAGAAGTTATTTTTCCCCTTTTTTTAGGACTACTCATCCAGATACTTTTTGTTTTTCAATTTCTCTTTCTTGCCTTAGCTATCCACATAGATTTGCCCAAAAGTTATTTTTTTGTCATTATACCTATAACAAGTTTTCTCTCAGCCTTACCACTTAGTATCTCTGGGTTAGGAGTAAGAGAGGGAACACTTAGTTACTTTCTCGTTCTTTTCAATTACTCTGTGGAATACGGATTATCCTTGGGGCTACTTGCCTATACCTTAATACTCCTATCTGCCATACCCGGTGTTTTTTTCTATTTTTTCTTTAAAAAGGAAAGGAATTAGAACTAAGGGAAGAAGGGCAATCACAAAAGTTAGGCTAAAAAAGAGGGAATAACCCAAATATTTTGCCCCAAATCCACTTATAGTCCTGGAAATCACTAAAGTTATACTAAAGAGAGTAGAAAAGAGGGCATAATGGCTTGAGGAAAATCTTTGATGGCAAAGATTGGTTAAGAAGGTAAGAAAGGCAGCAGTCCCCAGACCTCCTGTAAAGCTTTCTAAAATACTTGCGATATATACGGCTCTTTTATCCAAAAAGGGTATAGCAGCAATAGCATATCCGAGATTGGAGAAGGCTTGAAGAGCTCCAAGGATTAGGAGGCTCTTCTTAATCCCCCACTTGCTGGTTATATAACCCCCAAGTAAAGACCCTAAGATGCTAAATACAGATCCAAGAGTTCCAGAAATGAGTCCAATTTCAACTCGTGTAAAACCTCGGTCAACCCAGAAAGGATAAATCATCCCTCCTAATAGAGCATCTCCAATTTTGTAAGTGGCTATGAATAGTAACAGAAGAAATACCCTTTCCCGAGAGACGATTTCCTTCAAAGGTTCCCAGTAAAGCGCTCTAATAGAATAATTTCTCCTCTCTCTCTTAGCTAAGCTTAAAGAGGGATTTAATAGAATGATTAAACCAGATAGACCTGTAAGGAAAGAGAGCAGATAAAAGATAAGGGTAAAGTTTAAATATCCCGAGAGAGCAGTTAGTATGCCGCCTGAAAAAATCAAAGCCAGGCGATAAGCTGATAGCCTTAGACCATTGGCTTTACCATACTCTTCCCTTGGTATGTAATCTATGAGAAAGCCATCAAGGGCGGTATCAAAAAGTGCTGAGAAAAAAGTTAGTATAAGAAGAGACAAAAAGAGGTAATTTATATGCGTGGTATTCATAGTTATGAGAGCTATAGAGAGGGATATCCCCAAGAGGGAAAAGCCCATCCAACGAGATTTTACACCATAAGCATCTACTAAAGGTGCCCAGAGAGGTTTTAGACTCCAAAAAATCCCTGCTGAAGAGAGTAAACCAATTTGGACAAGATCAACTCCTTGAGAACGAAAAAAAACGGGTAAAAAGGTATAAAAAAAACCTAAGGGCATACCAGAAAAAAAGTAGAGAAAAGTAATCCAGAAATATCTCTTAAGAGAAAGGTTCATAATTTCTAAAAGATAGACTATTTAAAGAAGAAAGAAGTATAATAAAGTATAATTTCTGCCAGGAATTTAAGGAAGGGATAGAGCGTCTTTCCCAAAAGTCCTGTAAGGGCAAGGAAGAGTATAAGAAAGAACCCCATTAGTTCTATGCGCAAATAATTTTCCCTCAAGTAAGGTGGTAGAAATTTCACTAAAATTTTACTTCCGTCTAAAGGAGGAATGGGAAGGAAATTGAAAAGGGCTAAACCTAAATTGATTTTTACGCCAAGATAGGAGATTATGGCCATGGGCTCTGAGATTTTTATTTCTTTAAAATTTAAATTTAAGGTATTAAATAGATGATAGCTAAAGGCAAATAGGATGGCCAGTAAAAAATTTGATAGCGGCCCCGCTGCAGAAGTAATAGCCATGTCCCTCCAGGGATTTTTAAAATAATTCGGATTAATAGGAACAGGTTTGGCCCATCCAATAGCTTGGGTAAGGATAAGAGTTAGGGTTCCAAAGAGATCTAAGTGTTTTAAAGGATTAAGGGTCAGTCTCCCTGCTCTTTGAGGAGTGGGATCACCAAGCAGGTAAGCTGTAAGTCCATGAGAAAATTCGTGAACTGTAAGGGCAAAAAGTAGGATGGGTAAGAGAAGGATAAGGATCTTGAGATCTGGCATCCTCTTTAATATCTCAGTTGGGCAATATTCACAATGTTTTTGAGAATATTAAGAGCCATTTTTACCTGAAAGTCCTCTTCTGGTGTAGAGAAAAATCTTGAAGTTTTGTTGTCTATTGTGGTGTCCTTTTCTCCTTTACCATTTTTCTTAGTTAACTCCACTTGGGGAAGTTCAATATCAGGCATTATCCCCTGTTTATTAATGGTTATACCACTTGGGGTATAATATAGGGCTGTAGTTAAGCGGACAGCATAGTTGTCTTCAATAGGTATTACAGTTTGCACAGAACCTTTACCAAAGCTTTTTTCCCCAAGAACAAGGGCCCTTTTGTGGTCCTTTAAGGCACCAGTTACTATTTCAGCAGCAGAAGCAGTTCCATGATTAATAAGAATAACAATAGGATATTTATGTTTTCTGTCTGGCGGATTGGGTTTTGCCTTGAATTCCATTTGATTAACCTTGTTTTTGCCTTTTATGGTTACTATGGTTCCATTTTCTAAGAATTCGTCACTTACTTCTACAGCCGAGGAAAGAAGCCCTCCTGGGTTGTTCCTCAGGTCAAGGATGATCCCCTTTAATTGGGTTTCTTTCTCCAATTGTTTTAAAGCTTGAACAAGTTCTTCTATCGTTTTCTCCTGAAATTGACTTATACGCACATATCCATATCCCTCCTCTAAAATTTTGCCCCTAACACTTCTAATAGGAATGACATCCCTTACAAGAGTAATCTCAATAATATCTCTATCATTTCTCAAAATGGTTAATTTTACCTTTGTTCCCTTTGGACCACGAAGTAGCTTAACTGCCTCAGTGATTTTCATTCCCTTAGTTGATTTTTCATCAATTTTTAAAATCCTATCTCCAGATTTGATTCCTGCTTTCCAAGCAGGAGTATCTTCAATTGGGGCAACTACAGTAAGAATGTCATCCTTTATGGTAATCTCAATACCAATGCCTGTGAAAGAGCCCTTAGTTTCTATTTCAAGCTCTTTAAATTCCTCAGGTTTCATTAGAGAAGAGTGAGGATCAAGAGAAGAAAGCATGCCTTCAATAGCCCCTAATATTAAATCCTTTGGATTGATTTCCGTTACATAATTTTCTTCAATGAGGCGGAAAATTTGAGAAAAAAGTTTTAAAGCCTTATAGGTATCTTCTTTCTTTTCCAAGGAAAGAGCTTGATTGAAAAGGAAAAATATAGTTATGCTCAGGAAAAGGCTAAGGAATATTCTCTTTATGTTTATCATTTATCTCAACCCCATTTAAAGATTTATTTGTAAGAAATAAAACACCGATTCTTAAAAAATCAAGACCAAACCAAGCGGAATGCGCAGGCAAAAGCCTGCGTATAGGCGGCTTATCTACATGGCCATCTCTCCATTCATTAAGTACAAGAAGATGGGGTGACAAATGGAAAAGATATGCTTTAATAGAGAATATGAAGAGAATATTTTTTATTTTTTCCCTTCTCTTTTTGCTTACCTCCTGTGCGGCAACCCCTGGGCCTAATTTAGCTTCAAAGGCCTCTATGCTGCATAAAAATCTCACAACTAAAGGTGATATTCTTAGCCTTTTAGGTCCCCCTGTTCAGGCCTTTGTTACACCTGAGGGAAAAGAGGAATGGTATTATTATTATAGGGTCAAAAATTTTTGGGAAAACTTTCCTCTTATAAGAGATTACAAGGGCGAGGATTATACAGAGGTTCTAAAAATTGTTTTTCAAGGGGATATATTAGTTGAAGCCTTCTATTATACCATTGAAAATCCTGCAAAGGTGAGGAGATAGATGAAGTCTGAGCAGGATATCTATCGTATAGCTCGGGAGAGGATGGTTGAGTCTCAGATTAAGGCAAGAGGAATAAGGGATGAACGTGTTATTAAGGCCATGCTCAAAGTTCCCCGTCATCTCTTTGTAGATCCTGCCCTTAGAGATCAGGCTTACGGAGACTTTCCTCTCCCTATAGGAGAAAGACAAACAATCTCCCAACCATACATTGTGGCCCTTATGACTGAGGCTTTGGAGCTAAAGGGTCAGGAAAGGGTTCTTGAAATCGGCACAGGCTCAGGATATCAAACGGCTATTTTAGCTGAGCTTGCCCTTTGGGTTTATACCATTGAAAAATATCCAAGTCTACAGGAGAAGGCTAAAAATCTTCTCATCAAGCTTGGTTATAAAAATATCTCCTTTAAAACAGGTGATGGCACTCTTGGTTGGAGTGAAGCAGCCCCTTTTGAGGCTATAATAGTCACTGCTGCATCGCCTCAGATCCCTCAGCCCTTGATTGAGCAACTTGCAGAAGGCGGAAGGATCGTCATACCTGTAGGGGATGAATATTCTCAAATGTTAATCAAGGGCGTTAAAAGGGGGGGAGTTTTACACACCAAAAGTCTTGAACCTGTTAGATTTGTTAAACTGGTTGGAGCCTATGGCTTTAAAGAATAGAAGAATAGCCATTATTGGTGCAGGAATAGCTGAGCCTCCTCTTTATGATTTGGCCTTCCAAGCTGGCTATACTTTAGGAAAAGAGGGAGCCATAATCTTGACTGGTGGGCTCGGTGGTGTAATGGAGGCTGCCTTAAAGGGGGCAAGAGAAGCTGGAGCTTTAACTGTAGGGATTCTCCCAGGAAATAGGGCAGAAGAAGCTAATCCCTATGTGCTTATTCCCATTGTCACTGATATGGGACATGCCAGAAATGTTATTTTGGTAAGAACTGCTGAACTTATAATCTCCATTGGTGGAGGCTATGGGACCCTCTCTGAGATAGCTTTGGCCTTGAAGATGTGGAAACCTGTAATCGGGCTTCAGACATGGCCTAACATACCAGGAGTTCACTATATCTCAGCCCTTGAGGAGCTCCTTCCCAAGGTTTGCGAATTTTTATGCTGAAGAAGTTGTTTTAATTTATTAAGCTCCTCTTCCTTCAATGGTCTTATTTCCCCTGGTTTTAAATTACCAAGCCTCAAAGGACCAAAGGAAACCCTTATAAGTTTCAAAACTTTACCACCGAGATAACTAACCATCTTTCTTACTTCCCTCTTTATTCCCTCTTTAACTGTGACTTCATAAACTGGAATAGCCTTATCAAATTTGAGGAATTTAAATTGTAGGGGTTTTACTCTTTTTCCTTCGAGCTCAAAGCCAGATCTCAAGAGAGCTTGAATCTTTTCTTCTGAGAGGGTTGGTTTTACCCAGACGTGATAGGTTCTCAAAATTTCAAAGCGTGGATGGAGCATAACATGAGCGAGATCTCCGTCATTAGTGAGAAGTAAAAGTCCTTCGCTTTCCTTATCTAATCTACCTACGGGGAAAACACGGTAAGGCAACTTTTTTAGAAAAACTGCTATAGTTTCTCGATGATGGGGATCATAGAGAGAGGTCAGATATCCTCGCGGCTTATAAAAGAGATAGTAGACCTTAGGGGGTGTTTTTAACTCCTTACCATCAACACAAACCTTGTCCTTTTCAGGATCCACTTGGAAAGAAAGATCTGTAATAATCTGGCCGTTAACAGAGATGCGTCCCTGAAGAATAAGGTCTTTATTTTTTCTTCGAGACCCTAAGCCACATAGGGCTAAGTATTTAGAGAGGCGCATTTTAGTAAAGGGGGATCTCCTCATTCAGATGGGGAAGTAGGATCTTTTCTTTCCCAAAAGTGGGGCTTAAAAGTTCTTTGAAGAGCTTCATTTTTTCTGGTTCTCCATGGACTAAAAAGATCTTTTCTGGCCCTTTGAGGGGACTTAACCACTCTAAAAGTTCCTTTTGTCCAGCATGAGAAGAAAATCCATTTATAGTATAAACCTTGGCTTTGACAGGGATATCTTCACCAAAAAGAGAAACCTTTTCTGCCCCATCCACAATTTTTCTTCCTAAGGTTCCTTTAGGTTGGAAACCCACAAAGACAAGGCTACACTCTTCCCTCCAAAGGTTATTCTTTAAATGATGGAGTATACGACCCCCACTAAGGGTTCCATTTCCTGCTATGATGATTGCCGAAGACTTTATTAAGTTAATAGCTTTGGATTCCTCAACATCCTCGGTTAAGTATAGATTAGGCAGATTAAAAGGGTCTTTTTCCTGAAATAATTTATAGGTCTCTTCATCAAAAAAGTCGGGATTGTCTTTAAAAATTTTGGTTGCTCTAATAGCAAGGGGGCTATCCAAAAAGATATAACAAGGTGGTAAAAGCCCCTTTTCATAAAACTCTCTTAAGACAAAGAGGATCTCTTGGGCCCTCTCTAAAGCAAAGGTAGGGATTAAGATATTGCCTCCTCTCTCACAGGTCTCTTGAATAACCTGCAAAAACTCCTTTTTTGTCTCCTCAAAGGTCTTATGATTTCTATCGGCATAGGTAGTCTCAATTAAGACAAAGTCAGGATCTTCAGGGGGTAGGGTAAAATCTCTGACAATAGGTTTATTCTTATTTCCCAGATCACCAGAGAAAAGGAATTTTTTACCCCTTTTTAAATCCTCAATCACCACAAAGGCAGACCCTAAGATGTGCCCTGCATCATAGAGGGTAATTTTGAGTTCCTTTTTGATAATAAGTGGGGTCCCATAGGGAAGCTCAATTTGGAAGTATTTGAAGCTTTCTAAGACATCAAACTCATCGTAGAGGGGTGGTGGAGGTAGATCTAAACCCTTTCTTACTGACTTTTTGTAAAGGGTCTTATAGTGCTCTCTCATAACCTTGGCGGCATCAAGAAGCATAATTTTAGCAATTTGAAAGGTGGGTTTAGTAGCTATGACCTTACCTTGAAAGCCCTCCTTAACCAGACAGGGAATACGCCCACAGTGATCAATATGGGCGTGGGTAAGGATGAGATAAGAAATGTCTTTTAATTTACAAGGGTAGGGTAAGTGATTGTTTGAGGATTCCTGTCCTTGAAAGAGTCCACAGTCAATAAGTAAACGGAGGTCTCTAATGGTTAAGAGAAAGGAACTTCCTGTGACCCCTTGAGCAGCACCATAAAAGGATATTTTGGCTTCCATATTTATCTAAGGGTTACGGCAAGTACTTGTTTAAGGGTAGTCTTACCTGAAATCACTTTCAAAATACCATCTTGTTTCAGGGTTTTAAATCCCTTTTGTAGAGCCACCTTTCTGATCTCTTGAGCAGGTGCATTTTTAACAATCATTTCCTTTATTTCCTCATCAGGAACAAGTATTTCGTGAATAGCAATACGGCCTTTAAAACCTGTATAATTACACTCTTTGCAACCCACAGGTTGATAGAAAGTTCCTTGGCTAATAAGCTCCTCAGTAAGAGGTTTTACTGGATTTTCTCCATATTCTCTAAAGAGCCTTTCAATTTCCTCCTTGTTTGGGGTATAAGGTTTCTTACACCTTGAACAGAGCCTTTTAGCTAATCTCTGGGCAATAATTCCTAAAAGGGAGTCCGCAAAATTAAAGGGATCAATCCCCATGCCTAAGAGACGAGTTACGGTCTCAGGGGCAGAGTTAGTATGCAGGGTGCTAAACACTAAGTGTCCTGTAAGGGAGGCTTCGATAAGGGTATGAGCAGTTTCTTGATCTCTTGTTTCCCCAATCATGATAACATCTGGGTCAGCCCTAAGAAAGGCCCTTAATACCCTGGCAAAAGTAAGCCCTATTTTGGGATTTACCTGAACTTGTCTTAGGCCGTCCTGGACGATTTCTACAGGGTCTTCTGCTGTCCAGATCTTACGATTTGGCTTGTTGAGATATTTAAGACAGGCATGTAGAGTGGTAGTCTTACCAGAACCAGTAGGCCCAACACAAAGAATCAATCCATAAGGTAACTCAAGAAGCCTTTTTAGGGTCTGATAATTATCCTCCCATAAATCAAGCTCCTCAAGGCTTCTAAACTCAATTCCTCCAAGGATCCTCATCACCACATCTTCATTATTCTCAATAGTAGGGATGGTGGCCACTCTTAGCTCAAAAGACTTGCCATCCTTAGTGCGAAACTTTATCTTTCCATCTTGAGGTAATCTTCTCTCTGCAATATCCAAATTAGCCATAACCTTTATACGAGAAATGCATCCCCTTTTCTGATTTTCTGGGATAGTTGTATACTCAAAGCACTCCCCATCTACGCGAAATCTAACAAGTAGCCCTCTTTTCCCAGTTAAACTCTCCCAGTGAATGTCAGAAGCCCTTCTACGATATGCCTCTTCAATAATAAAATTAACTAAGTTTACAACAGTGCTATCCACTAATTCTGTTTCCTCTGTAGTTTCCTCTTCTTTTTCTTCTGGAAGGACCTCTAATTCGAAGTCTTCAGGCGTTATTTCAAAATAGCTCTGAATGGCATAATAAATGTCCTCTTTTATAGCATAAGCAAGCTTTACTTCCGAAAGTTCTAAAACCCTTTTTACTTTCTCAATCTTTTCATAATCCTTAGGATTGTAACATATTAAGTATATTTCTTTTTCATATTCATAAGGAACACATTCATTTTCTTCTAAAAAAGATTTTTTTATGTTAAAAATTTTAGTAATACGTTTTAACTTATGTTGACTGAGTAAGAATTTGAGATCAAGCGCAGGCACCTTGTAATAGCTTTCTAATGCCTTTAAAAGTTCTTCTTTAGGAATTTTATACTTTTCAAGTATAATATATTCAATACTTTTCCCAGTTTCTATACTCTCTAAATAGAAATTTTGTAAACTAAAAGGATCTAATTTATACTTTTCTGTTAGTGGCTGAAATCTTTCTATATCCTTAAATGATTTTATTTTTTCGATTCTTTCCAGATAGGTCTCACTGGGAAAGTTTTTATGCAAAAGATTATAGATTTTGAGGGCCTCTTGAAGGCGAAGCTCCCTATAGGCCTTATCTGCTGCAAATTCAAGGAGAAACCTTTTAGTAGTTGAGGGAACTTCTTTATCTTGGGCTAATTCAAGGAGGTGATAGGTTAAAAGAGATCCAGAAATCTCCTTTTCTAAAGCTTCCAAAAATATTTTGATCTCATCTATTGCCTGAGGATTTTTTCTAACAAAATTGATAAAAGTCTTAATTTTTTCCATATCCAATTGTGTTAAGTATAACCTAACCTTATTAGTATGTAAAGGGACTATGTTCCCCTTTTACTGATGAGAGCTACAAAGAAGCCAACAGACTTAACTTGATGACTATAGAATCTTTTGGCCTTCTTGAGATCAGGATGAAAGGTCTTTCCCTGCCATTCAGTTAAGGCTTCAGTAAAAGGTAAGGGGGATGTCCAATCCTTTAAGGAGGCTGCCCTTTTTCGCAGTAGATAGTCCACCACAGCTTCATTTTCCTCGGGATTAATGGTGCAGGTGCTATAGACAATAAGGCCTCCAGGTTTAACCAGATCAAAGGCTCTTAGGAGTAATCCCTTTTGAATAGAGGGAAGATTACTTTTGCCAGTTCCCCTCTGATAGAGGATCTCTCCTTCCAAGCCTACTTTATATCTCCCTTCCCCTGAACAGGGAGCATCTACAAGGACCTTATCAAAGTCCAGCCCATAGGGAAACATTTCTCCTCTGTAATGGGTAACTATAGCAGAGGTTACCCCTAATCTCTTTAAATTAGCCGATAAAGCAGTTAGCCTATCAATTCTTTTGTCGTTAGAGACAATTAGAGCCTGATCCTCCGTGACCATAGCTATAAGGGCACTCTTCCCACCAGGGGCGGCACACATGTCCAGGATCAATTCCCCAGGCTGTGGATCTAAAGCTATCACAGGAAGGGCACTCGTTAAAGTCATTGAGTGTATTAAACCAAGCCTATATTCCTCCAAATTTCCCAAAGATACATCTTCGTTGTTAATTACGCGATAAAATTTTTTAACCTCTTTCACCTCTTCAAAGCTTACTCCCTTTTTTTCCAAGACCTTAAGTAGTTTTTCCTCCTCAGTTTTAGGGACCTTGAGATTATTAATCCTAAAATATTGCTGATGAGGCTTTTTTAAGTATAATAAAAATTCTTCAAAATTAGGAATAATACTTTGATATATCGAGAAATACTCTAAATAATTAAAACCTTTACTATGATGTGCCATTTAAAAGAATCTCTTTGAGTTCCTTATGATTACTTACTATAACATCAGCTAAGGAGAGGTGTTCTGCGCTTAAGGTTGTTGTTATACCGATACAAAATAGATTTGCCCTTTTAGCGGAGAGAACACCAGCTGGGGAATTTTCTACAACCGCTATCTCTTCATCTTTTGCCCCAAAGAACTCTTTAGCTTTGAGATAGGGATCAGGATGAGGTTTTCTTTTTACTACCTTGTCACCTGTAATAATCACCTCAAAGAGATGAATTAGCTGAGAAGGCAGGACATCCCTTAGAATTTCCTCGCTGGAAGAGGTAACTAAGGAAAGTTTTCTACCCTCCTTTTTGAGGGCATTAAGGAGATCGGGGATCTCAGGGAAGGGTTTTACTAAAGAGGAAAATTTTTCCTTAAAAATCTTTTTTTGTAATTTAAAGGCTTCGATAAAGAATTGAGGAGTAGGATTAACCCCCTTGGAGGTAAAAAGGGTAAGGGCTGTATCAAGCTCAATAGCTCCTTCATGAAGGAGTATTTCCTCTTCGCTAAACTCTAAGCCAAATTCCCTAAAGGCAAGAATCCAGGCCTGAGCATGATAAGGCATAGAATTAAGGATAACACCATCAAGATCAAAAAAGATAAATTCTTTCATTTCATTAACCGCTCTTTTATCTCTTCAACACTCATTCCTTCAACTAATACAAGCTTTTTCCTGGTAGTTTTTCCCTTAATAATCTTGATTTTCTCCTTGGAGAGGCCTAAAATTTTAGCCAGAAAATGGCAAAGGGAGTAATTAGCTTCATTGTTTTCTGCTTTGGCCTTGAGAGCTATCTCCAAAAAGGCAGGTTCTTGATAATTTAAAACTTCATCTTTGGCAGAGGAGGGTCTTACCTTTACTTCTAAAATCATAGAAGATTTTATAATAAATAAATCCCTCTTAAAAGTTCTTTGATAAAATAGATTATAAATATCACTATCAAGGGTGTAAGATCTAAGCCATAAATAGGAGGAAGAATTCTTCTTAAGGGACTAAGGACAGGTTCTGTAGTTTTGTAAAGAAATCTTACAATGGGATGATAAGGGTTGGGATTTACCCAGGAAATAATGGCCCGAGCAATGATTAGCCATATGTAAATAGTCAAAAGGAGGTCAACTACTTGTAATAGGGCACGCACTAAAGCTGATCCTAACATGCCTTTCCAAAGGGGCAAATGGGAAAGTGGCACTCAGCACAGGTATAGCAATAGCCCCCATGTCCAAGTTTTGCTATGTCTACTCTTTCTAACTTTTCCCCTGCCAGAACCCTCGGTAGGACTAAATCTAAGGTTGTGGTCTTAAAATACATGGCGCATGCAGGGATTCCAAGGATAGTCTTATCTCCCAGGGCTGCATATAAAAACATGTTACCTGGAAGCACTGGAGCTCCATAAAGATAAATTTCAGGATTAAGTTCCCTTATAGCCACCTTAGTAACATCATCAGGATCAACGCTCATCCCGCCAGTGACCAAGACAAGTTCACAACCCTTTTCCAAAAGTTTACTAATGTTTTGCTTGATAAAGTCCTTATCATCAGGGGCAAAGAGAGGACCTTCTATCTGAAGACCAAAGGCTTCAAGTTTGGGGATCATGCGGGGGGCAAAGGCATCCTCAATCCTTCCATAATAGACTTCAGAGCCAGTGATGACTAATCCCGCTTTGTTTATCTTTCTTGGGATAACCCTTAGGACTTTTTGAGGTTTAGCCTGGCAAATTCTCTCCATCTCCTCAATTAGAGATTTCTTGACCACTAAGGGAATTACCCTTGTGCCTGCTACATATTCGTTCTTTTTAACCCAAATATTAGTATGTTTGGTGGTGAGGCTAATTTCACCAAGCATATTAATAGCCAATAAGGTTTCAGTATCAATTTTTAAGAGTCCCTCATAGGAAGCTTTAAAATTGATTTTTCCCTCTCTTACCTCAGGTGACCAGCTAATACCCTCTCCAGCTACAGCCTGAGCAATCCTTAAAGCAGCATCATCTTCATGGAGCTCATCTTCTTCAAGTTCGAGCACATAAATGTGATATTTCCCAAGGTCTTTTAATTTGGGTATATCTTCTTCTCTTATGATATGTCCCTTTTTAAAGCGAGCACCTTTAAAGCCACCAGGGACTATCTCTGTGTGATCATGAGGGAGGACCATGCCTACAGCCTCTTCTACAGGGATAACTTTATACTTCATAGCTTAAGTCCTCCCTAACTCCTTTTTCTCGTAAGCTTCAATAATTTTCTGCACAATAGGATGCCTTACCACATCCTTTTTAGTAAAGTAGACAAAGGTTATACCCTCAATTCCTTCCAAAATCTCCATTGCCTCTAAAAGGCCTGATTTTTTAGGGTCTGGAAGGTCTATCTGTGTTACATCACCCGTAATAACAGCCCTGGAGCCCTGTCCAATCCTTGTCAAAAACATTTTCATCTGTTCTGTTGTGGTATTTTGTGCTTCATCAAGGATAATAAAGGCTTCATTAAGGGTTCTTCCTCTCATAAAGGCAAGAGGGGCAACCTCAATGATACCCTTCTGAAAGAGCTTAACTACTTTGTCAAAGGAGAGCATATCATAAAGGGCATCGTAGAGAGGTCTTAGGTATGGATTAACCTTTTCTACAAGATCTCCTGGTAAGAAGCCAAGCTTTTCTCCTGCCTCTACAGCTGGTCTAACCAAAATGAGTCTATTTACCTCGCCTCTCATAAGAAAGGAGACTGCCATGGCTACAGCTAAATAGGTTTTACCTGTTCCAGCTGGGCCTATACCAAAGACTATTTCAGACTTTCTAATGGCTTCCACATACTTCTTTTGGGTAATCCCCTTTGGGGTAATGGTCTTTCTTCCCGAGGTAATGAGAATAGTATCTAAAAAGATATCCCGAAGTTTGGCTTGTGGATTTTCCAGAAGAATTCTTGAGGCATACTCTACATCAGAGGGATAAACATGATAACCAGATTTAATAAGACTGTAAAGTTCTTCCAAAGCCTTTTCGGTAAGCTCCATGTCTTCTGGTTCACCTGTGATGAGGACATGATTACCCTTGAGAATTAGCTTTACTTTAAAGGCCTCCTCTAAGATTTTGAAGTGAGAGCCTTTTTCTCCGTAAAGAGCCCTTACTATTGGATAATCTTCAAAGATAATCTCTTTACTTTTTAAGGTCTCAGTTGCAACCATCTTTCGCTACCTTACATCCACTAATTATGCTCGTATATTATAATAGGTTGTAGAAAAAAATTTTCAAGATTAAGATTAATATTTCTCTTTTATAGCTGAGATTACTACAAAGCCACCTTCCCCAAACCCCTCTTTAACAGGTTCTACTTCATGAATTTCTTTAATTGTCTTAAAAAGAGTTTGAGTGATTAATTCTATTTTAAAACCATATTCTTTGAGTAGGTCTATTATCTCTTTGGAGGAATAAAATTTAGCATGTCTGTAGAATCTACTTTTCTCCTTCTTAGCTAAATACAATTTACCTAAAAAACTTTTTTTGTCTACAAAACCAAGGATTATTCGACCTCCTTTCTTTAAGACCCTATTTGCCTCTTTCAAGGCAGGATTAGGATCCTCAAGGAAACATATAGTCACCACCAAAAGAAGATTATCAAAGATATTATCTTTAAAGGGTAGTTTTTCAACACAGCCCTTTATTACCTTAATTCCTCTTTCCTTAGCTATTTTTAGCATAGAAACCGAGGGATCAAGACCAAAATCAATTCCCAAAGATAGGGCAAATCTCCCAGTTCCCACTCCCACTTCTATAGAAAGCCCCCTTTTAAGGTGTGGTCTAATAGCTTCTATTTCCGAGAGATAGGCATAAGGATTTAATTCATACCAGCGATCGTATTCTTGAGCTGCCCTTTCAAAAATCGATTCTCTCATTACTCGCAGATATAATACCCTTAATTGACCTATAGTCAATGCTTTTTAATACCTTTTTCTCAAAACTTAAAACCCTCAAAGATATCTCAAAAAGAGAGAAGTTGTCTTTAGGCTTAAAGAATCATCCAAGACTTGGCTAAGAGAAGCTATAACCCTTGGTAGCCAGATTTTCTTTAGGTAGTAATTTAAAGCCTATAAGTGAGTTTGAATCAAGGAAAAGCTCCTTTAGGATATTTTGGAACAAGCCTTTAAAAATTCAGCC
The DNA here is from genome assembly GCA_964493015.1 of uncultured Caldimicrobium sp. GTDB lineage: Bacteria > Desulfobacterota > Thermodesulfobacteria > Thermodesulfobacteriales > Thermodesulfobacteriaceae > Caldimicrobium. The sequence goes on along the minus strand of CAZBLU010000007.1, from coordinate 27,619 downwards.
GAGTATAAAATCATATGGAGGCATACATTTTCTTGACAAGCCTTTAAAATTTTTTATAATTTGCTTAAAGCAAAATAGGAGGATCTTTATGTATTTTAATGTACTAAGAGAAAAGAGAGACATAGTAGTGGAAAAAATCGTTTCAGTCAGTTTTTTCACTCTGCTCTTGGCTTTGCTATCTCAGATCAGAATACCCTTGCCTTTCACCCCTGTTCCCTTTACTCTGCAAAGTCTTGGAATTTTATTCATAGGATATTATCTTGGCTCCACAATGGGCCTCTTAGCTGTATTACTTTATTTAACTCTTGGGACCCTTGGGCTACCCTTTTTCTCTGGTCTTAAAGGAGGTTTGCTTGTTTTAAGTGGTCCCACAGGGGGATATCTTTTGGGTTTTCTTTTTGCAGTCCTTTTAATAGGAAAGGCCAAAGAATTGGGGCTTCTTAGTAGCTGGTATCAATCTCTATTTATGGGCTTCTTAGCTCATTTAGTTATCTACTTCTTTGGGGTCACTTGGTTTCTCGTTGGCTTTAATAGCCTAAGTTTTTCTTATGGATTGAAAGAAACCCTTTGGCTAACTGTAATACCCTTCTTGCCTTCTGATTTCTTCAAATCTCTTCTTTTTTCCATTTTTGTGCAAACTTCTCCCAAAATTAGGTTTAGAGGCTAAGTCATGAAGGTTCTTGTTCTTGGTGGTGGAGGCAGAGAACATGCTTTAACTTATGTCCTCTCTCAAAGCCCGCTCTTGACAAAACTTTATTGTCTTCCAGGTAATGGAGGCATTGCAGAACTTGCCCAAATTCCTGAAGGTATCTCCCTTAACGATTTTGCCGAGATAAAAAACTTTTGCCTCAAAGAAAAGATTGATCTCGTTATCCCTGGTCCTGAAGAGCCTTTAGTTAAGGGCATAAGAGATTATTTGGAGGCAGCAGGTATAAAGGTCTTTGGGCCTGATAAATGGGCCTCCCAGCTTGAAGGTAGTAAGGCCTTTGCCAAGGAGATCATGAAGGTAGCAGATGTTCCTACAGCTAAGTTTAAGGTCTTTAACTCCTTTGATGAGGCCCGAGCTTTTGTTCAGAGAGAGGGGGCTCCCATAGTAATCAAAGCTGATGGCCTATGCGCAGGAAAGGGAGTTTTTGTTTGTGATACCTTAGAAGAGGCAATGGAAGCCCTTCATAAAATTTTCGTAGATAAAGTTTTCGGAGAGGCTGGCCAAAAGGTTGTTATTGAAGAAAAATTAAGTGGGGAAGAAGCTTCTTTTATTGTGATCACTGATGGGGAGAACTTTAAGGCCCTTCCCACCTCTCAAGACCATAAGAGACTTCTCGATCATGATGAGGGGCCTAATACGGGAGGGATGGGAGCCTATTCTCCAACTCCCTTGATTGATAATCTTCTTAAGGAAAAGATTGAGAATAAGGTGATTAGACCTATTCTTGAGGCCCTAAAAAGAGAAGGTCATCCCTATCGTGGTTTTCTCTATGCAGGGCTCATGATCTCAGAGGGTGAGCCCTATGTGCTTGAGTTTAACTGTAGACTTGGTGATCCTGAGGCCCAGGCTATATTGCCAAGAATTGAGGGAGATTTCCTTGAATTAATTAAGGCTACCTTAGAGGGCAGGCTTGATCAGTTTCCTCTTAAGGAAAAAGACAAAGCCTGTGTCTGTGTAGTTATGGCCAGTAAAGGCTATCCTGGAACCTATGAAAAGGGAAAGGAGATATTTGGTTTAGATAGAGTGAAGACCCTCCAAGATGTAGTGGTTTTTCATGCGGGAACAAAAAAGGTAGCGGATAAATACTACACTAATGGGGGAAGAGTCCTTGGAGTTACAGCCTTAGGAAAAGATATTCCAGAGGCTATCAATAGGGCCTATGAGGCTGTGAGTCTCATCCATTTCGAAGGTGCCCATTATAGAAAAGATATTGGGAGAAAGGCCTTAAAGTATCTTTAAGCCTTGTCTTTTAAATATTCTCTAAAACCTAAGCTCCTTAATTTTTCACCCTTTTCTGTGACTTCTTCTCTCATCTTTTGGCGATAGCTCTTAATTTTTTCCCTAAGCTCAGGATATTTAATAGCCAAGATCTGGACAGCAAGGAGCCCAGCATTTTTGGCATTATTTATGGCCACAGTGGCTACAGGGATTCCACCAGGCATTTGCACAATGGATAATAGCGAATCTATACCTTTAAGAGCCTTGGTCATGATGGGAACTCCAATCACAGGAAGTGGGGTAAGAGAAGCAGTCATACCTGGAAGATGAGCACTTCCTCCAGCTCCAGCTATTATTACCTCTATACCCCTTTCCTCTGCTGATTTAGCATATTCATACATGCGCTCAGGAGTGCGATGGGCAGAAACTATGGTAATCTCATAGGGCACGCCGAATTCCTCTAAGACCTCTGCAGCCTCCTTCATCACAGGTAAATCTGAGTCACTTCCCATAATAATTCCAACCTTCATAGCTTTATCTCTCCTTTTACCCTTAAAATTTGTTTAACCCTTTGGGCCTTAGCCAAGGCTTCCTCAATAGTATCTGCAAGGATGGTCACATGTCCCATTTTGCGTAGAGGGAAGGTTTCTTTTTTTCCATAGATGTGGACAGAGACCCCAGGTATAGAGAGGACCTCATCAAGCCCCTCATAAATAGGTTTACCTCTGTAACCCTCTTCACCGAGGAGATTAAGCATCACAGCAGGACAGAGTAGTTTGGGAGAACCCAAAGGTAGACCAGTTATCACTCTGATATGTTGTTCAAATTGACTGGTATAGCAGGCTTCAATGGTATGGTGCCCAGAGTTATGTGGCCTTGGGGCTATTTCATTGATGTAGAGTTTTCCTCTTTTATCTAAAAAGAGCTCTACCCCAAAAAGCCCAACTCCATTTATAGCCTCAACGGCGGCTAAAGCAAGCTCCTTAGCCTCTTTCATGAGAGAGGGTTCCAGCTTGGCTGGACAAAAAAGGTAGTCAAGGAGGTTACCTTCAGGGTGAAAGACCATCTCAGTTACATCATAGATAGCTACATCTCCCCTTTCATTTCTAACTACCATAACCCCAAGCTCTTTTTCCAGTTCCAGGTATTCCTCAACTAAGGAGGGGCAGGGTAGGGCCTTAGCTAAATCTTCCCTGCTTTTGAGTAGCACTGTTCCCCTCCCATCATAGCCTCCAACAATACTTTTTTGGGCTGCAGGCAAGGATTGGGCAAGTTCTTCTAAACTTTCCACTACCCTGAAGGCAGGCACGGGAAGACCCGCCCTTTGATAGGCCTTTCTTTGCTCTAATTTGTCTTGAATAAGTTGCAAAACTCTTGGAGAGGGTAGTATCCTAATTTTTTCTTCCAGATCAAGCAGAGGAGAGACTTCCACATATTCCAGGTCGAAGGTGACAATATGGCAAGAGAGGGCAAATTCCCTAACTGCCTCTGGATCCCTAAAAGAGGCAAGGACCTGCTCTGCCACTTGACTTGCTGGAGAGTTAGGTGTGGGATCAAGCACCCTTATGGTAAATCCCATTTTTCGGCCTGCTTGGGCTGTCATCTTGGCAAGCTGGCCTCCACCAAGGATACCAATAACTAATTCTCCAGGATTTTTCATTTCCCTCACCTCAAGCCTTTAATATTACCAGAAAGTAATCCTTTGCCAAGTTTGGGCTTTTTTGACCTAAATCAAGGAAAAGTTGAGATAGAGAGATTATTTTAACTATAAAACAATTTTAAGGAGGTGTAGGTATGTTTTGTAATCAGTGTGAACAGACAGCCAAAGGTTTTGCTTGCACAGTAAGAGGGGTTTGTGGCAAGACCCATGAAACTGATGTGCTTCAGGATTTACTTATCTATGCTTGCGCAGGTCTTGCCGAGGTTACCTTAGAAGCAGAAAAGAAAGGTGTCAAAAAACCTGAAGTAGACTTTTTCCTGATGGAAGCTATTTTTTCAACCCTTACTAATGTAAACTTTGATCCTGAGAGAATTAAGGCTTATATTGAGAGGGCTGTGGAATTGAGGGATTCTCTAAAGCATGAAGCCAAGGTTGAGGTGGACACTCCTTGGACCCATTTTAAGCCTGCCAAATCTATGGAAGAACTAATCAAACAGGCAGAAGAAAGGGAAATTGAACCTACCGTCATGAAGGAAGAGGGAGAAGATGTAGCAAGCCTTAAACTGACTATTCTATACGGTCTCAAGGGTATAGCAGCCTATGCCTATCATGCTGCTAAATTAGGAGTGAGAAATGAAGAGGTTTACCAGGTCTTTAAAGAACTTTTGGTAAACATTTTTAAGGACAAAACTCCAGATTTAAGAACCTGGGTTGAGAGGGCCTTAGAGACAGGCAGAATTAATCTTCTCACTATGGAGGCCCTTGATAAAGCTAATACCTCTGCCTACGGTCACCCTGTGCCAACCAAGGTGCCTTTGGGGGTTAAGGCAGGAAAGGCTATCCTTGTTTCAGGCCATGACTTGAAGGATCTTTATGAGCTCTTAAAACAGACTGAGGGCAAGGGGATCTATATTTACACCCACGGAGAGATGCTGCCAGCCCATGGTTATCCAGAACTTAAAAAGTTTCCCCATTTTTATGGACATTACGGAACGGCTTGGCAAAATCAGCAAAAGGAATTTGAAGCCTTTCCTGGTCCCATTGTGATGACTACTAATTGTCTTATGCCGCCTAAAGATTCTTACAAAGATAGAGTCTTTACCCTTGGTCCAGTTGGCTATCCAGGGGTCAAGCATATTTCTGATGAAAATTTTGCCCCTGTTATTGAGATGGCCCTTCAAATGGAGGGGTTTAAGGAGGATAAACCTGGAAAGGAGGTAATGACTGGCTTTGCCAGGCAAGCTGTGCTCTCTGTGGCAGATAAGGTGATTGAACTGGTTAAGGCAGGAAAGATCAGGCACTTCTTCCTTGTAGGAGGTTGTGATGGAGCTAAGCCTGTGAGAAATTACTATACTGAATTTGTGGAAAAGGTGCCTGAGGATTGTGTAGTTTTAACCCTTGCCTGTGGCAAATTTAGGTTTTTTGATAAAGACCTTGGAACTATAAATGGATTACCCAGGCTCTTAGACATTGGTCAGTGCAATGATGCCTATTCAGCTATTCAGATAGCTTTGGCTCTGGCTAAGGCCTTTGATGTGAGTGTAAACGAGCTACCCCTATCTCTAATTATCTCCTGGTATGAACAAAAGGCCATTGCTATTTTTCTGACTTTACTCTATCTGGGTATTAAGAATATGAGGCTTGGTCCCAGCATGCCAGCCTTTTTAAGTAAAAATGTGGCTAATTTTATTGTGCAAAACTATAATTTAAAACCAGTTAGCACCCCTGATGAGGATTTAAAAGCCATTCTCGGTTAGTCTTTTTGGGGCAGGCTTTAAGCCTGCCCCAATTCTTCCTATTACTTCTCCCTCTTTAGCTTCTAAAAATCTGATTTTTGAATTATAATTTTTATATGGCCATGAATTTTTTAGAAACCTTTGAGGTCATTGTGGTTGGGGGAGGTCATGCAGGCATTGAGGCTGCTTTAGCCGCAGCTCGTATGGGTTGTAAAACTTTAATGCTTACTCTTAACCTTGAGAGAATTGGGGCTATGAGCTGTAATCCCTCAATTGGAGGGATTGGTAAGGGACACTTAGTGAAGGAGATTGATGCCCTTGGAGGCGAGATGGCTCTTGCCATTGATGAGACAGGTATTCAGTTTAGAAAGCTTAATACCAGGAAGGGCCCAGCTGTTAGAGCAACTCGTGCTCAGGCAGATAGATTTCGCTATCAAGAAAGGATGAAAAGGGTTGTGGAAAGAACACCTAATTTATATATCAGACAAAATTCCGTTTCTCAAATCTTGGTGAAAGATAAGAGAGTGGTTGGGGTGAGAACGCGCACTGGTGAGGAATATGGTGCTAAAGCGGTAGTTCTTGCCACTGGCACCTTTTTGCAGGGGCTAATTCACATTGGCCTTGAGTCTTTTCCAGCTGGAAGACTTGGGGATCCTCCCTCAAATAGGCTATCTCAGCATCTAAAAGAGCTTGGCTTTAACTTAGGGCGCTTCAAAACAGGCACTTGCCCCAGACTTGATGGTAGAACCATTGATTATCGTAAGTGTGAACTACAATGGGGTGATTATCCAGTGCCACTCTTTTCCTTTAAAAATAAGGGTAAAAGACCTCCCTTACCCCAGGTGCCTTGCTTTATTACCTATACTACCCCTAAAACCCATGAGATAATAAGAAAGGCCCTTGACCGTTCCCCTCTTTTTACAGGAAAGATAAAGGCAAGAGGTGTGAGATACTGCCCCTCCATAGAGGATAAAATCTTTCGTTTTGCCGATAAAGATCGCCACCAGGTTTATCTTGAGCCTGAAGGCTTAGATACCATCGAGGTTTATCCCAATGGTATTAGTAACAGCTTGCCCTGGGACGTGCAGATAGAGATGGTTAGAAGTATTCCAGGTCTGGAAAAGGCAGTAATTCTTCGGCCTGGGTATGGTATAGAGTACGATTTTGTTTATCCTGATCAACTCAAACATACCCTGGAAACTCACCTAATTGAAGGGCTTTTTTTGGCAGGACAAATAAATGGAACTACTGGTTATGAAGAGGCAGCAGCCCAAGGTCTAATTGCTGGCATTAATGCTGCCTTAAAGGCCAAAGATGAGGAGCCCTTTATCTTGGACAGGTCTCAAGCCTATATTGGGGTGCTCATTGATGATCTGGTCATCAAAGGAACAGATGAGCCCTATCGCATGTTTACCTCAAGGGCTGAATATCGGTTACTCTTAAGAGAAGACAATGCAGACCTAAGATTAACAGAATTGGGTAGAAAATTGGGATTAGTAGATGATGAGAGATGGGAAATCTATCTACAGAGAAAAGAAATGATTCAAAAGTTGTGGGATCTCATAAGGGAAATTAAGGTTACTCCCAGTTTTATTAATGATTATTTGGAAAAATTAGGCCTTTCCCCTCTTAAAGAGACCCAAAGACTTATTGATTTGCTAAGGAGACCTGAAATAGAGTGGACAAGTGTAAGTAAACTCTTTCCCGAGCTAAAAAAGTTTCCGCAAGATGTTCTTGAAGAGGTTGAAACAGAAGTTAAATATAGTGGATATATTGAGAAACAGAAAAGAGAGGTGGAGAAATTTAAAAAATGGGAGAATATGAAACTTCCAGCAGATCTTAATTACTATGAGATCCCAGGCTTATCTAATGAGATTAGGGAAAAATTAACCAGGCATAGGCCAGAATCTATAGGTCAGGCTTTGAGGATTCCTGGGGTTACTCCTTCTGCCATCTCAGCTATTCAGATTTACCTCAAAAAGAGGGGTTTTAAATCTGAGAGAGAAAATCCCCCGTCCTGTTCTTAGAATTATCAAATTTTTGCAAGAAAAGGGCTATAAAGCCTATTTAGTTGGAGGTTGTGTTAGGGATTTGCTACTTCATCTTGAGCCCAAAGATTTTGATATCGCTACTGAGGCCAAACCTGAAGAACTATTAAGACTTTTTCCTAACTCAAGGCTTATAGGAAGAAGGTTCCCTATTGTGCATATTTATATTAGGAGGGACTTTTTTGTAGAGGTATCCACCTTTCGAGGAAGAGAGGAGCTTGATGAAAGTCATAAGGAAAACTATGGCAGCCCTGAAGAAGATGCCCAAAGGAGAGATCTTACCATCAATGCCCTTTTCTATGATCCCTTTAGCCATCAAATTCTTGACTATGTTGGGGGTCTTGAGGATTTAAAAAGGGGAATTATAAGAGTAATAGGTGAACCTAAGGATAGGTATATAAGGGATCCAGTTCGCATGTTAAGGGTTATTCGGCATGCTGCAAGAACGGGCTTTTCCATAGAGGAAAAGACCTGGACTGAATTAATTAATCATAAAGGGCTTATCAAAAAAGTTCCCTCGGAAAGACTGAGGGATGAGCTTCTCAAAGATCTCACGGGGTTCTGGGTCTACAAATGGTTCCAGTTAATGCAAAAAAGTGGACTTCTCTATGAAATTTATCCCTTTTGGCAAACATTAGAGGAAAATCCCCTTTTTTCTCAGGAGGTTTTGAAGAAAATTTTAAAGCTTCTGGGCAAGAAGAACCTAATAGCTGAACAAAAGGTGGTTCTCTATAGCTATGCCTGTTTGCCGCTAATAAATAAACCTTATAACCCACTTGCTTTTAAGGAGATGCCAACCTTTGATAGAGAAGAACTGCTTAAGCTATTTTGGGCCCTCTTTTTTACCTTTCGTTATAGTCGTGCCTTTTTTGAAAAGGCCATGGATATGCTGAGAGATCTTTATAAGATCTACTACCTCTCCCTGAAGGGAAGAGAGATTCCTAAGAGATTTAGGAAGAAATTTTATTTTAAAGAGCTTCTGATTCTTCTTGAGATCTTGGAGAGGAAGCTTTTTAATTATCCCAAGGGAGGCAAGGCATGAGCTTAGAAAAGACTCTTAGCTATCAATTTCTCAAGAGAACAAATTTATCTTTGAGTAATCTTGGCTTTAGAGAGGTCCCTTTAGAAGGGGCACCGCCCTTTAAAACCTATCCTCAGGCTGAGAAAATTCCTCTCAAAATCAAAGAATTCCCTGCCACTAAAGATTTTTTTTCGATCCTTATATCCAGACGAAGTGATAGGCGCTATAAGAGGACACCTTTAAGTTTAGAGGAGATTAGCCTCCTCTGCTTTGCTATTCAGGGAGTTACGGCAAGGGCAGGATATTATTTGCTAAGAACTGCGCCCTCTGCTGGAGCTCTTTATCCTATTGAGACCTATTTGGCTATCAATTATGCTAAGGATATCTCTCCAGGAATATATCACTTAGATGTGCGGGATTTTGCCTTGGAAAAATTACAGGAAGGGAACTTTGGCCCCTTATTAAAAGATTTGGCCTTAGGCCAAGCCTTTTTAGAAACAGCAAGCCTTGTTTTTATTTGGAGTGCTATTTTAAGAAGGACCATGGCCAAATACGGGGAAAGGGGTTTAAGGTATATCTTTATGGATGTAGCCCATATTTGTCAGAATTTATTGCTTACTGCCACAGCCCTTGAGCTTAAAGCCTGTCCTATTGGAGCCTTCTTTGATGAGGACTTTAATGAATTTTTGAAGCTCGATGGAAAAGAGGAAACAGTTATCTATTTAGCCACAGTGGGTAAATAACCATGGCCTTGACAAACAGGAGTGTTCAGATATATTTTTTAGTTGGTTTACAAAAAGGAGGTGAAACAACATATCATATAAAATAGTTAAATTTTTATGAAAAAATCAATCTGATCAAGAATTTTATACATATCTTTTTGTCTTTATTTATAATCATCTTTTTTTGCCATTTTTAAGGGTTGAAAAGTTATTGAAAAATTAAAAAAATAATTTTGTTTGGAACTGGTGGAGCAATTGAAGTTAAGCTTTAGGTGCTTTATTTTTATGAAATTAAGAAAGAATTAACGAAAGGAGGGATTTATAGGAAAATGGTGGCCAAGGAATTACAAGATAAAATCCTTGAACTTGGAAAGTCTGGTCAGTTAACTTATGACCTATTAAATAGCCTTCTTCCTGAAGAATATCATGATCCTGATAAGATGGAAGAGATCTTTGATCTTTTGGAAACCTATAGGATTGAACTTAAAGAAATGGATCCTTATGAGCGTGAGGAATTTATTGAAAAAAGAGTCCAAGACAAGATGAAAGAGTTAACTGTTCTTGGAGAAACAGAGCTTGACGAAGAAGAAGAGGGTATATCTGAGCCATCTACAGAGGAGCTTCTTTCTATTTATCTAAAAGAAATGGGCAAATATGAGTTACTTACACCTGAAAAGGAGGAAGAGCTTTCTCGCAAGATTCGTGAGGGCTTTGAGGGGATAATCAATACTATTTTTAACATTAAGACTCAAATTCCTGAAATCCTTGAAGCTAAGCATACCATTGAAAATTGGCAAAAAAGGGATCCTAATTTTAAACCCAAAAAAAGCTATGTTAACTATTTTGAAAACCTGATAAAGGTATGTGAGGAAAAATATAAAGAGGATAAAAAAGTAAAAAAGTTTTGCGCGGAAATAAAGAAATATATTTGTCAAATAGAGCAAGCCAAAGATGAAATGGTAAAAGCTAACTTAAGATTAGTGGTCTCCATTGCTAAAAAATATATGAGGCAAGGATTAAGTCTTGCTGATCTGATTCAAGAGGGGAATCTTGGTTTGATGAGAGCGGTCTATCGTTTTGACTACAGAAAAGGGAATAAGTTTAGTACCTATGCCTCCTGGTGGATTAGACAATCCATAACCAGAGCCATACTTGACAAAACAAGAACTATCAGGCTTCCAGTTCATTTTTTGGAACTAAGAAATCATGTCTTCAAGACCTTTTATGAACTCTCTAAGGAATTAGGGAGAGAGCCAACCCCAGAGGAACTGGCTGAATATACCAAAGTCCCCTATGAGAAGATTTTAGTCATTTTTGAAACTGCTAAGGATCCTGTTTCCTTAGAGACCCCTGTTGGCGATGATGAAAGTACCTTAGGTAATTTTATTGAGAATAAAAAAAGCCCTTCTCCTTACGAAAAGACCCGCAAAAGAGATATATCTGAGCGTATCAAAAAATTTCTCTCTACTCTTTCTCCCAGAGAGGAAAAGATTATCAGAATGCGTTTTGGCTTAGGAGAATATGAGGGATATACTTTAGAGGAGATTGGTTATATTTTCAAGGTATCACGGGAGAGGATTAGGCAGATAGAAAAAAAGGCCTTAGCTAAGATGAGACAACTTGCTCAAAAAGAGGGTTTTGAATTTAAGGAGTAAATTTTAAAAAAGGCCCCTTTGCTTTGGTGAGGGGGGCCTTTTAGAGAATTCTTTCACTGGGAGATCTTTTAACCATCCTGATAACCCCTGATTCAGATGATGCTGGAATAGCCTTCTTGATTTTGTAGCGGTGAAATAGAAGGCCCTCTTGGTTCGAGTTAAGCCCACATAAAGTATTCTCTTTTCTTCTTCCAGATCAACATCCTGAAAGATTTTAAGAGGTATTAGACCTTCCTCAGCTCCTAAGAGAATTACTACTTCAGCTTCTAAACCTTTAGAGGCATGGATGGTCAAAAAATTAATTCCCTCAAGGCTTGGCTGAACTAAATCATACAACTCAATACCTTTCAAAAAGGAGATCAACTTTTCTTTATCCCTGGCCCAAAGTTCATACCAATTACTAAGGATATTTTGAAGTTGAGGGCTAAGAGTTTTACAGATTTCTTCAAAGGGAAGAGGAGAAGTTTCCAGCCTGTGGCTAAGGGACTGAAGGGCCTCTTTCCAGTTAAGGGCTTCCTCTTCCGGAAAAGCTACAGGGATGCCTTCCCGTAGAAAAAGCTCTTTTAGGGGTTCTGAAACCTTTCTAATTCGCGAGAGAATAAAAATCTCTGAAGGAGCTATGTGGTGATGATGAGCCCTTTCTAAAGAGAGGCCTCCCAATAGTTGATAACAAAGGGATAAAAGAAAAGTCCTCTCTTCCTTTTCATCAGGTAAGATAAAACCTTGGAGAATTCCTCCCTTCTTATGACTTTTAAAATCAGGTATTACCCAAGGGGAACTGTGAAACCTTTTAGCTATGTGAAGAATCTCCTGAGGGCACCTAAAACTTTGAGAGAGAGTTAGGGTTTTCATAGTCTCTTTGTGTTTACTCAAAAATTCCTTTATACCAGCTAAATTAACCCCTTTAAAGCCATAGAGACATTGATTGGGGTCCCCAAAGAGATAAAAGACAGCATCTTTCAGAGAAGCTAAAAATTTTAAAATCTCTGGAGATAGATCTTGAAATTCATCAATAAAAAGGAAATAATTTTGGAAGTCTAAGGGTAGCTCTGAAGCCTTCACAAGTAAGAAGTCAAAATCAAGGAGCTTATTTTTTTCTAAGTATTCGTAGTATTTTTGCTTCTCTAAAGGAGATTTTAAGGGATTTTTGACTCCAGGATATAATTTTTTTAAAATTTCTCCTCTCTCTTCTTCACTGAGGAGCTTCGGAGGATGGTTGTAGTAGTCTCTCCATAAGTCATAGGCTAATCCATGGAAGGTATCCACTTTGATATGACTTAACCCTGATTTCTTTAGCTTTTCTTTGAGTTCTTGAGAGACTTTCAGGGAAAAGGTGAGCAAAAGGATTTTCTCAGGATTATGGCCCCGTTCAAGCAATCTTTTCACTTTTTCTAAGAGGGTAAAGGTTTTGCCACACCCTGGGCCAGCGAGGACAAGGAGATCTTCCTCAAACTCAACAATTTCCTTCTGTTCAGGGGTAAGGGGTGTCTCTACAGAGGCTCTGAGAGACATAGGTTGAGCTCTCTGAAGGATTTTAAAATTTCCCCTAAGAAATAAATAGAACCTGTAAGGAGAATTTTTTTCTCCCCGCTTCTTAGGGCCTTAAGAAGTGCTTCCTTAGGGGAGTGCAAAAAGTTAACCTTTTTTAAATCAGTTTCATTTTTTAGGATCCTACTCCAATCTTTAAGAGTGAGAGCCTTACGGGGTGAGGAAAATTCACAGACAAAGATATTTGAGGCATGTTTTGTTAATATTTTGAAAATTTGGGAGACAGGTTTTTCTCCCTCTTCATCGGTTATTCCAAGTATCAAGAGATAGGGGTAAAAGCCATCCCTCTCTAAGGAGGCTACCAAGGCCTTAGCCCCTTCTAAATTATGGGCTGAATCAAGAAGCCATTCCTTTTCTTGGAATTCAATTTTTTCATATCTTCCCACCCATCTTACTCTTTTTAAGGCGCTCCTGACCTTTTTCTCTTCTATCTTAATCAGCTTTTTCTCCTCCAAAATTTCTAAGGTTTTTAGAGCCAAAGCAAGATTGTCTCCTTGGAAACTGCCTTTAAGGGAGAGGTCTAAGTTGGAGAATTCTCTCTCTCCTTTGTAGGTCCAAAAGGGGGCAGAAAAAAATATTTCAAAATCTTGGTCTAAAATATAGCTGGGAGAGGAGAGCTTTTCAGCCCTTTTCGTAATAACTCTCAGAGGTGCTTTTTCTATTCTTCCCAGCACAAGAGGTCGTCCTCTCTTAATTATACCTGCCTTTTCAAAAGCTATTTTTTCCAAAGTTGGGCCGAGATATTTGGTGTGGTCAAAGCCAATAGTGGTAATTACCGAGACCTCTGGCAGAATTACATTGGTGGCATCAAGCCTTCCTCCCATGCCTGTCTCAATTACAGCTATATCTACCCTCTTTTCGGCAAAATATAAGAAGGCAAGAGCTGTTGTGAGCTCAAAATAGGTGATGGGCTCGTCCATAACCTTTTGGTATAAAATCTTTAACAATTCATAGAGGTCCTCATCAGAGATATCAAGGTTATTAATCTTGAATCTCTCATTTAGGCGAATGAGGTGTGGCGAGGTATAGAGAGCAGTCTTAAGGCCATGTTCTGTAAGGAGCTGACTTAAGATGGCACAAGTAGAGCCCTTGCCATTTGTTCCAGCTACATGAAGGGTAAGATATTTCTTATGGGGGTTTCCAAGTCTATTAAGGAGTTTGGTAATCCTACATAGTCCTGGTTTTATGCCGTGAAATTGATGTTGATTAAGCCAGGTGAGATAAGTTTGAAGCATTATCTTAAGGTTATCACAAGATATATATAAAGTATATAACTAATACCAGAGAGAGTTAGTAAAAGAGGGGGTAAATGTTTGAAAATATGTAAAAAAACGAGATATATTAAACCAAGACAAATAGCTATTAGAGCAGAAACTAAGGCTAAGCCCTCTATTTTCCAGGGGGTAAAAAGAAGGCCTATACTAACAGGAAAAGTGGATTGAAAGACCATAGCCCCTGTCATATTTCCCAGGGCAAGGACATCTTTCCCCCTCCATGTCCATATAAGACTATTAAATTTTTCGGGTAATTCGGTAGCAAGGGGGGCTACAATGAGGGCAAAAAGGAGAGGAGAAAGCCCAAACTTCTGGGAGAGTATCTCTAAGGCATGCACAAAGAGATGGGCCCCTTTGATCATTACTAAGATAGCTATAACCGCTTGGAAGAAGGCTAAGTAGATAATCTTTGTTTTCCCTAATTTAATTTTTAGAGCTTTGAAGGGTTTTTCAAAGTAGAGGTCTTTATAAGCCTCAACTTCCAGGCTTTCTGCACGAAAGGTAAGATAAAGATAGACCCCATAGTTGATCAAGAGGATGAAGGCCAAAATATAATGAAGAAGCATGGTATTGGGCTGAATAAGAGGTATGGTAATAGCTAAACTGTAACTGAGTAAGAAAAAGGAAAAGTCTCTTTTAAAAGTTTCAGGTTCTAAATATAACTTGAAAGGCCTTTTCCCTTGAAGATAGCTAAGGGTAATTCCAAGTCCTACCAAAAAGAGGCCAACAGTTGTTAACATAAAAGGAGCCCCTAAGATAGCCCCAACGCCAATATGAGAGCCAGCATCACCCTGGTAAAGAAAAATAGCTACTAAAGGAATGATAGTTTCTGGTAAGGCAGTGCCTACTGCGGCAAGTATACTTCCCACAACTGCTTGGGAGAGATTGAGTTTTTCTCCAAAAACCTCTACACCATTGGTGAATAATTCAGCACAGATTAGAATAATCGCTAAGGCAAATAGAGCTTCTAAAATTGCCATAGAATTTTAAGCTACTAAAAGTACGGGATTAGCAAAGTTTTTTATTATGGCTTTACTAATAGAACCAAGACCAAATTTTAAGATTTTTCCTCTTCGTCCCATGATAATAAGATCTGCCTCATATTCTTTAGCTTTCTTTAAAATTTCTTCAATCCTATGACCACTAATAATTTCCAAGGATAAGCCTTTTTGGAAAAGAGATTCTTCCTTTAAAAATATTTCCCAGTCTTTCTGGACCTCTTTTTCTCTCTCACTTACAAATTTTAGATTACAGGTTTTATCTGGTGACTCTAAAGGACTAATAACATAAAGGACCTTAATTTCACTTCCAGTGATATAAGAGAGTTCCAGAGCCTTTTTAAGAGCCCTCTTAGCCATGTCGGAAAAATCAAAGGGGCAAAGGATATTTTTTACCTGGTTAAGAGGATTTTCCTTGACCACCAAGTAGGTGACCTCTATTCTTTCTAAAATTTTTTCAGCAGTGGGGACCTTGAGTAAATGTGGCTCATAGCCCAAAATAATCATTTCTGGATTTAGAATCTCAACGAAATGTTGCAAGGCTTGCCAAAATTCGCCTAAAATAACTGTTTTTTCTACATTAAGACCCTTGGCTTTGAGAGGCCTTGCTAAACCCTCTAATTCCTTTTCTAAACGCTCCTTTTCAATATTTAGATAGGGAAGAAGGTAGGCTGGAGGAGTAAAAAAATATTCAATAATGTGAAAAAGAACGAGCTTACTTTCTCGGTAAACATAGGTTAGAAGATATTCACCTGTTGACAATATATTGGGAGTAAATTTTTTAAAATCTATAGCTAAAGCAAGTGGTTTGGCCATGATTAGTCTCTATTCCAGTAAACCCTGACGAACTTTTCCCCTTTGGACCATTTAAATTCTAAATCCCCTTTATAGGCCCTGTAAATAGCCCTACCAAAACGTTCGGCTAAATGATCAGTAGTGGTCTCAATAACTGTGGCTTCATCTTCATCATAAATATTGATTATCTGATGAAGAGGATTTAAACCCCTTGCTTTTTCATACTCATTTTGAATTAATTTCATGATATCCTCTTTATGGGTTTCCCAGAATTTACCAGAAAGATAGAGATATCCCATGGCATACTTTTCTTGGACCTTTCGGCATCCAGGGCATAAAAGTTTAGGCACATTTTCCGCTTCTAAAAGTTCTTCAGCCAAGCTTTCATCGATAAACCATCTTTTGTCTTTAAAGACAGATTTACATTTGGGACAAACTGCTTCACCAGAGGGTGCAGAAGTCATGGCATAGGGATCTTTTGTTGTTTCAAATTCCCAAGTGTGTTGAATCCACTTTTCTCCTTTTCTGGACATGAGACCTCCTCTTAGATAGGTAATTTATAGCTAAAATTATATCTTAAGAGGAGGCCTCTGTCAATAAAGATTTTGCCTGTTAATCTTGCCAAGAGATAGCAGAAACAGGACAGGGATTAATAGCTTGATTTTTGACATAGGCCTTTTCATTGTCTCCCAATTCAAATACCTCTGGACAAATTTCTACACAGGTACCACAACCAATACATAACTCTTCATCAATAACTAAAATAGCCATTTTGTATCCTTCCTTTGGGTATTTTTAATTATAAAATAAGTCTTGTCTTTCTTCAGATCCTTGATTTAAGTCAATTCAAAATTAAGGTAAAATTTACCCCATTTTGATAAAAAATTTCCTTTATTTTAGGTTATTATATAATTCAAAGGTTAAACTTTGAGGTGGTTGCCATGACTTTGATGAAAATACCTAACGGGCTTAAAGATGAGGATATAATTATTAAGGCTTTAGAAAAGATGGGAAGCTATGTAGATGTTACTGTGGATGATTTAATGAAATTATATAACATAGTTTTTGAATTAATGATGAATCGCTTTTTAAAAGAGGTTAAAGTGAGAGATCTGATGAATCCTCAGGTTATTTATACTTCCCCTGAGGAAGATATTAAAGAGGTTATTATTAAAATGGCTGAAGCAGGAATCTCTGGCCTACCTGTAGTGGAAGATGGAAAAGTTATAGGTGTAATTTCGGAGAGGGATATTTTGAGTGGATTAAACCTTAAACCAGCTGGTGGAACTCATCTTTTGCTCCTTTTATTTATGAAGCAAGGTGAGGAAATTCTCTCCAAACTCTTGGAGAAAAAGGTTAGAGATTTAATGACCTCGCCTGCCATAGTTCTCTCTGAAGAAGCCCCTATTGAACAGGCTATTCTGCTTATGAGAACTAAAGGACTAAATAGAATCCCTGTGATAAATGGTCATCACCGACTGGTGGGAATCATTACCAGAGAAGATCTTATATTAAAACATCCCCTTTTTAGAGGAATATTTTATGATACCGAAGAAGCTTTGGAAAAAGATAATAAGTAGTTCTAAAGGACCACCAAGGGTAAGTATTATAGAAATTCTGGCTTCCTCCTTGGGAGGATTCTTAGGAATAGCTTTGGTAGCCCTAATTCACCAATTTTACTTTGCACCAAAAGGTCTTCTTTTTCTAATTGCCCCTTTTGGTGCCTCTGCAGTTCTTATTTATGGTGCTCCTAAGAGTCCTTTGGCTCAACCCAGGAATCTTATAGGAGGGCATATTTTGTCAGCTCTTTCAGGGGTTATAGCCTATAAATTGTTTGCCTCCTTTCCTTGGGCAGCCTGTGCTATGGCCGTTTCCTTAGCCCTTTTTTTGATGCATCTTACCAGAACTTTGCATCCGCCAGGTGGAGCAACAGCCCCTCTTTTTATCCTTGGTGATGAGAAACTTCATAATCTTGGCCTATTATATCCCCTATTTCCTGTAGCTTCAGGCCTCTTACCTATACTTCTAATAGCTATAATTGTAAATAACCTCTTTCCTAAGAGAAGTTATCCAGAATATTGGTGGTAAAAGGAGAAGACCCTTCAAGGAGAGCCCTTAAAGGGTTTAGTTGTTTTTGAACAATAAATATATCCCTATGACAATTAGAAAGGTTCCCAGAAGTTTATTAAGGGTTAGGCTTTCCTTTAAAATCAAGATAGCAAGGAGAGAGGCAACTAAAGGGTAGGTTGCAGTCAAGGGGACAATCTGAGAGGCCTGATGGCTTTTTAAAAGGGAAAAATAAAAATACATACCAAGAAACCCTGCCATAAGACCACTTAAAGCTAAATAGAAAAAGTCTTTAAGAGTAAGTATTTTGAGTTTTTCGTATCCTGAGGTAAAAAATACCACAAATGAAATCCCTAAGAATGCAGCAAAGGTCCTTGTAAAAAGTCCTACAATAGGATCCACTCTTCGTAAGCCCAATTTTTCTAAAACCGGGCTAACTCCCCAACAAAGAAGTGTGGCTAACCACAATAATAAAGTTTTCTGATCCATACTGATTAAGTAATTTAAGATCAAAATTTATTTTAGGCAAGAGGTTACGATTTTCTCTTGTTTTTTAGAAAATATTTTCTAAAATTGTTATTCAGTCAAATCATAAGCGATTATAATAATAAAAAAGAGGTAGAGGTAATAGATATGGGAATTAAGAGATTGAGTATTGAAGACATTATAATTCTGAAACCTTACCAGAAAGGAACAGCAGATGTTCAACCAGGAGAATTATTTCCCCATCAAAAAAGGCTTGAACAAGCCTTTGATCTTGCCCTGAAAATTTCTGACAAGGGCTATAATGTTTATGTTTGTGGTCCAAGAGGTATCGGAAGGACAAGATACACCTTAAAACGCATTCAAGAAGTAGCCTCTCAGTTTCCTAAACCTCCAGATGTGTGCTATGTGAATAACTTTGACGATCCTGCTAAACCTAAATGTATTCTTCTGCCTGCAGGCCTTGGGAAGGTATTAGAGGAGGGGATTGAAGAGGCCTTAGATTATCTCAAAAGGGAGACCTATAAAGCCTTTGAAGGGAAAGAATATGAAGAAGAATTAGCCAAATTAACCAAGGACATTGATGTAGAGCGGGAGAGGCTTTTTAATGAACTTTCTGAAGAGGCCAAAAAACACAATTTAATGGTTCTCTTTGGCCCTCAGGGAGTTAAGATGCTCCCTCTTTTTAAAATAGAAGCCCCTATGTCGGAAGAAGAGGTCTTTAAAGATCCTCGCATTCGAGAAGAATATCAAAAGAGTTTAATGAACTTTGAACCCATTTTTAGGGAATATATGCGTAAACTGAGGGAGTTAGATAGCGCTTTTGGTGAGGCCCTGTTTAAACTTAGAGAAAAGATAGCGGAAAACTTGGTTAATAAAGCCTTCCAAAAATTAGAAGAGGCCTTTTCTGGCGTTCAGGAAGTTTTACAATACTTAAAAACTATGAAGAGAGAAATAGTAAAGAATATCCATTTTTTTATTGAATGGGAGAAGGCTAAAGGCAATATTATGGTGCAAAGCGGTATAAACAAAGCCCTCAACATGTTTCGTATAAATCTTTTAGTAGATAATTCCCAAACAGAGGGAGCTCCTGTCATTTATGAAAAAGTGCCTACTTTAAAAGGACTTTTTGGTCAAATAAATTACCGTGCTGAGATGGGAATTCTCTATGCCGATCATTTGAGTCTTACAGCAGGTAGTCTGCATAAGGCAAATGGAGGTTTTTTGGTCATTGACCTTTGGGAGATTCTTAAAAATCCCTATATCTGGATAATACTTAAAAGGGCCCTTCTTCATCACAAGCTACATCTAATGGGTGGGATGATGGAAGAAATTCCTGTGCCCCATGTGGGGCTTTTGCCTGAAGCTATGCCCTTTCAAACCAAGGTTTTTCTTATAGGAGATCCCTATCTTTATTATCTTCTTTCAATCTATGATGAGGAGTTTAGGGAACTTTTTAAAATAAAAGCAGAATTTGATCCCATTATTCCTTTAGATGAAGTTGCAATTGAGTCCTTTCCTAAAATAATCAAAAGAATTATTGCCGATGAAGGTTTTAAAGAATTAAATAATAGAGGCCTTAATGAACTTTTGAAATTTGCCATTTATGAGTCTGGACATAGAAAGAAAATAAGGATGGTGCTTGAGGATTTGAAAAGTGTTCTAAGGGAAGCTAATATCAATTCTTCTGGAGAAGAAATAACCGATGAAGATATCAAAAGGGCTGTTAGAGAGAAAATTTTTAGGGTAAATCTTATAGAAGAAAAAGTCAGGGAATATATAAAAGAAGGGAAAATTTTAATTGATGTGGATGGAGAAAAGGTAGGGCAGGTAAATGGTCTCAGTGTGATAAGCTTAGGGGATTATTCCTTTGGTAAACCTTCAAGAATTACTGCCTCTGTATATCCTGGTTCCAAGGGGGTAATTAATATAGAAAGAGAAATCGAAATGAGTGGTCCCATTCACTCTAAAGGGGTTTTAACCCTTTCTTCCTATCTCTTTCATAAATATAGTGCTGATTTTCCTATTCAACTTTCTTGTTCTATTACCTTTGAACAGGCCTATGAACCAGTAGAGGGAGACAGTGCCTCTTGTGCAGAACTTTTGGCCATACTTTCTGCTGTGGCTCAAGTGCCTATCAAGCAAAACTTGGCTATCACTGGTTCCATAGACCAATTTGGTCATATCCAGCCAGTAGGAGGTGTCAAAGAGAAGATCGAGGGGTTTTATAAGGTCTGCAAAATCATTAATTTCACAGGTAAACAGGGGGTTATTATCCCAGTGCAAAACATGGATAATGTGCTCTTAGATGATGAAGTCTTAGAGGATATCAAGAAAAAGAGGTTTTTCATATATGCTGTAGAAACTGTTGATGATGTTATTGAACTTTTGACAGGACTAAAGCCTACACAATTTCACAAAAAAGTCTTAGAAAACTTAAGAAAATTTTACGAAATTTCTAAAGAAGTTCCAACTAAAAGAAAAAGAAAAAAGAAAAGGAGCAAAAAGTAAGTTATTTTTTTCTGAGAACTCTTTTATCGCCAATCCTTAAAGTTATCTTTTCTTTATCTAAATATTCAAGAAGGGGAATGAGAAATTTTCTACTCACCCCTTCTCCTAATAGTTTTCTAAAATCACTAATCGTAAGTTCCTTATTAACCCTAAAATACTCCATTACCTTCTCTTCAACTTCTTTGAGTGTCAAAATGTGATAAACCAGCTTATCCGTTATCTTTACTAATTTCCCCTCACGAATTAAGACCTTGAAAAGTTCTGAGGCGGCTTTGTAATTATCTTTGAATTCTAATAAAATTTCTTCATAATCTTTTGGAGTTAATCCTTCTTTTAAAAATTTTTCTTCAATTTCTTTTTTAAGGGCTTCACTTTCTGTGGAAGAAAACTTTTTATGAGTTGTCAGACTATAGAGTTCTCGCTCTTTAATAACTTTTCCTTCACTAACTAAATCTCCTAAGGCCCTTTCAAATAATTGCTCTCTAATGTCAGAAGATAATCTGCTTTTTAAAAATTCTTTGGAAAGTCCAGGGCTAAAGGGATTATTTTCATGATATTTTTTTAACTTTTCTAAGATTTCTTCTTTTAATTCCAAAAGACTTTTCTGAGAAAAGAGGTAGTTTTCTTCTCCACTTTTTATCAGTATAATTTTTTCGCCGAGTTGCTGCAAGAGGTTTTTTAAGGTTTCTCCAAAGATAGAGAGATGTAATTCAAGCTGCTTAAATGGGAGGCCAAGGGGGCCCTTCTTTTCTAAATAATGAAGTATTAGTTTTTGTGGTTCTTTTTCGGTGAGAATTTCTAAATCCTTTCTTTCCCAGGGTTTAGTTCTCTTTCTCCGAAAACCAAGGGGATTAAGGATCCAACCACCAGCTACCGTTTGATTTGTTCCAGCTCTTCTTAAAATAAACCTGTCTCCTCTCCACACACAAACAGGTTTCTGTAAAAAAAGCTGAGCAATATCTCTCTCTCCTGCCTTAAGGCTATCCCTGTTAAAAAGAACTAATTTCCCAAGCACCTCAGAGGTTCCCACATAAAAAAGGAGATTTTCAAAATTTTTAAGGGGCGGTTCTATTTCCTTAAGAACTTGTATCTCCACATCAAGCCATTGCGTTGGTTCCAGAACACCCAGATCTGCAATTACATCCCCCCTTGATATTTCTTCTTTTTCTGCCCCAGTGATATTTAAGGCAACCCGCATACCTGCAAAGGCTTTTTCCCTGTTTACTCCGTGAACTTGGATATTTCTTACCTTTACCCTTTTCATCTGTGGATAAAGCATAAGCTCCTGATTGAGGCCTACTTCACCAGAAATAGCTGTTCCTCTCACAATGAGGCCAAAACCTTTAATGTGAAAAACTCCATCAATGGGCAACCTAAAGGGTTGGCTTAGATCTTTTGTAGTGATACTTTTGGCCTTTTCGTCAAGGATCTTAATTAATTCCTCTTTACCTTCTAAGGTCTTGGCAGAAAAGTAGACAATAGGAGCCCTCTCTAAGAAGGTCCCCTTTAAAAATTCCTCTACTTCTCCTCTTATAAATTCTAACCATTCCTTATCAACCAAATCAACTTTAGTAAGCACTACAACACCATCCTTAATCCCCAAGAGTTCACAGATTTCTAAGTGTTCCTTGGTCTGGGGCATAATTCCCTCATCGGCAGCCACAACCAAGATAACGAGATCTATCCCAGAGGCTCCAGCTACCATGTTGCGAATAAATCTCTCATGCCCTGGAACATCCACAATGCTTGCTAAGATATTTGAGGGGAGACGAAGGTTGGCAAAGCCAATATCTATGGTAATACCTCTTTCCTTTTCCTCCCTGAGTCTATCAGTATCAATCCCCGTGAGAGCTTTCACTAAAGAGGTCTTCCCATGGTCTATGTGACCCGCTGTGCCTATGACAATACTTTTTGAAAGCTCTTCCATATTAGGCGAGATAAGAGAGGTCCCCAAAGGAGTAAAAGTATTCAGCAACCTCTTTTAAAAGGGATAAGCGATTATTTCTCAGGTCTTTGTCTTCAACCATAACAAAGACCTCTTCAAAAAATTGATCAATAGGTGTTTTAAAATAAAGCAGGGTCTCTAAATAGGCTCTATAATTTCGTTCTTGAAGAAGGCTTTGAAGCCTCATTTGATGTTTTAAAAGTATATCCCAGAGAATTCTCTCGGCAGGCAACTGGAAGAGCTGAGGATTAACCTCTGGTAACTCTTCTAAAGGAATATTTTTGAGGATTTGAGTTACCCTTTTAAAGAGGATCATTAAGTCCTGAAATTCTTTTAAAGTATAAATTTCTCTTAGAGCTATTAATTTAAAATAATGTACATAGGGATTTAAGGGTTGATTAATTATGACATAGATGAAATTTTTACCAAAAGCCATATTTAAAAACTCTCCTTCCAGCCTTCTCTTAAAAAACTCCACAATCTCAGTTAAGGCTTTTTTATTTCTTAGAAATCCCTGTTTTTCAAGAAGCGATAGAGCAAAGCTGATCACAGGTTCCAGTTCAAGGTTTAAGCCCTTCTCTATAAGTATTTTTATGATTCCATAGGCAGCTCTCCTTAAGGCGTAGGGATCTCCTTCTCCTGTAACTCTTTCCCCAACCCCATAGAGGGCACAGATGTGATCTATTTTATCAGCCAAAGAGAGGATTATCCCATACTCTGTCTCAGGAAAAATTTCCTCCTGTGGATGAGGAAGATACTGCTCATAAAGGGCAGAGGCTATGTCTTTTTCACCTTCAAGAGAGAGGTAATGAGACCCCATATAGCCCTGTAGAGAGGGAAATTCCTTAACCACCTCTGTAGCCAAATCAGCCTTCGCATATAGGCAGGCCTTATAAACCCTTTCTTCAGGGAGCGTAGGGAAAAGGTTATCTTTTAGAAATTTTGCAAGCTCTATAAGTCTTTCTGTCTTGTCATATAGAGTTCCACACTTAATGTGATAGACCATGCCCTTTAGTTTCTCTACTCTCTCTATAAGGGGGGTTTTTAGGTCTCTTTCGTAGTAAAATAGGGCATCTTCAAGCCTCGCTTTAGCGACCCTTTCATGCCCCTTAATCAATATCTTTTCATCTCGAGGTCTGTTATTATTAACGGCCACAAAATAGGGTAAAAGATCTCCCTCATCATTGGTGATCATGAAATATCTCTGATGCTCTTGTAGGGCCGTAGTAATAAGTTTAGGAGGAAGTTTTAGGAACTTTTCTGGGAAATGTCCTATGGTTGGGAAAGGATACTCCACCAGATGGGCATTTTCTTTAAGAAGGGCCTCTTCAAGCAGAGGTTTCCCAAAACTAAAGGACTTTTCTATGATAGATTCTTTTGTCTTTTGGAGCCTCTCTTCCACATCAACAATTACATAGTTATCCCGCAAAATGTTCCTATAAACTTCCCAAGAACTTTCAGAAAGAAAGAGTTTATGAGGAGCCAAATAGCGATGTCCAAAGGTAAAAGACCCACTTTTAATTTGAGCTACCTCTAAAGGAACAACTTCATCACCGTAGAGAGCTAAAAGCCACCTAATTGGCCTGCCAAAGGCAAAGTCATGTGTCCCCCAGCGCATTCTTTTAGGGAAATAGATATTTTTCAAAAGATCTAAAAGAAATTCCCCTAAAATTTCTTTAGTTTCTTTGCCTTTGATAATTTTCTTAGCACAGAAATATTTCCCCTTGGGAGTCTCCTTCAGATAAAGCTCTTCAGGGGACAGATTATGTCTTTTGGCAAAGCCAAGTAACGCAGGAGTATAGTTTCCCTTCTCATCAAGAGCCACTTGATAAGAGGGGCCAAGGATTTCCTCTTCTCGGTCCCTCTGTCTTTCAGCCAAATTGCCCACAAAGAGAGTTAATCTTCTACAGGTCCCAGCGGTTTTTATACACTCAAAGGTCAGTTCTAAATCTTTTAGGGTTTTTTCAGCGAAGGCTTGCATACTCTCTAAGGCAGGTTCTATAAATCTTGCTGGTAATTCCTCAGTTCCCACTTCAAAAAGAAGATTTTTACTCATTTTATACTCTCCAGCCAACTCTCAGCAGCCTTTTTCGCCAAAGCCCTTACCCTGGCTATATAATTAGCACGCTCTACCGGAGAGAGTGCACCTCTCGCATCAAGGAGATTAAAGGTATGAGAGCATTTTAGCACAAAGTCATATCCAGGTAAGGTGAGATCTACCTCAAAGAGTTTCTGCGCTTCCTCTTCGTATTTATCAAAGAGCTCCTTTAAAAGGGCTATATCTGCCCTTTCAAAGTTATAGATAGAATATTCTATCTCGCCCCTTAAATGCACTTCACCATAGGTAACTCTTTCATTCCATTTGATATCAAAGACATTATCCACCCCTTGGAGATACATAGTAAGCCTTTCAAGCCCGTAGGTTATTTCCACGGTGACTGGTCTACATTCAAAGCCTCCTACCTGTTGAAAATAGGTAAACTGTGTAATTTCCATGCCATCAAGCCAGACCTCCCAGCCCAAGCCCCAGGCACCAAGGGTAGGGGATTCCCAGTCATCCTCTACAAAGCGTATGTCGTGATCTAAAGGATCAATGCCTAAATATTTAAGGCTTTCTAAGTATAGATCTTGAATGTTTTCTGGAGAGGGTTTGATAATCACTTGGTATTGATAGTAATGTTGGAGCCTATTAGGGTTTTCTCCATATCTTCCGTCTGTTGGTCTTCTTGAAGGGGCTACATAGGCACAGGCCCATGGCTCAGGCCCCAAGGCCCTTAAAAAGGTTGCTGGATGAAAGGTCCCAGCTCCAGACTCTACATCATAGGGCTGTAAGAGGAGACACCCCACTTTAGCCCAGAACTCATTGAGCTTTGCTATAACCTCTTGAAAGTACATACTTATGCATCCCTTTAAACCAAATAAACCTGTTTTTCTCCCTCTAAACGCCTTTCCACTGTCCCCAAAATATAGGCCCTCTCCCCAAGGGCGCTCAAAAAGGTTTCTATGTCCTCTAAGGATCCCTTATCTACCACCATTACCATGCCAATACCACAATTGAAGACATGATACATCTCCTCTTCAGAAATCTTTCCAAGTTCCTGAAGATATTTAAAAATAGGGGGCCATTCCCAGGCCTTTTTTTCTATAATTACCTTACAATTCTTTGGCAATATCCTTGGTATGTTATCAAAAAAGCCACCACCAGTGATATGGGCAATACCTTTAAGGCGAAGACCTTTATTTATTAAGGTCAAAATAGTTTGGACATAGATCTTTGTGGGGATAAGTAAAGCCTCTCCAAGGGGCATACCTATTTCTGGTGGAATATAATCTAAGGAGAGTTTTTGTTCTTCTAAGATAATCTTTCTAACCAAAGAAAAGCCATTGCTGTGAAGACCACTTGAGGCAAGTCCCAGGACCACATCCCCAAAGGAAATCTCAGAACCATCGATAATTTTATCTCTATCTACAAGCCCCACAACAAAACCAGCAAGATCATATTCATTTTCTTCATACATTCCTGGCATCTCTGCTGTCTCTCCCCCTAAGAGGGCGCATTGGGCCTGTTCACAACCCTCAACTATCCCCTCAATGAGCTCTTGGAAAATTTTTTCTTGGAACCTCCCCATGGCAATGTAATCCAAGAAAAAGAGGGGTCTTGCCCCACAGGTTATTATATCATTAACACACATGGCAACAAGATCTATGCCTATCCCACGATGCTTATCGGCTAAAATTGCTAATTTTATCTTAGTGCCCACTCCATCAGTAGAGGAGACAAGGACAGGGTTTTTGCAACAGGATGTATCTAAGGAAAAAAGCCCTGCATAGCCTCCAATAGAGGATAAAACATTTTTTTGCCCCATCTTTTTTGTCTTTTCTCTCACGATATCTACTAAGAGGTTTGCTTTTTCTAAGTCAACACCAGCCTCTTTATATCTCTGGGCTTGCTCCATGAATCTTTCACCTCATGGGAAATGATAATCAGAATTAGGCTATAATTTTATTCTATATTTGGCCAAAAACAAGAGAGTTCTGTGAAGTTATTGAATAATTTCACAACTTAAACTACGAAGGACTGATATTACATCATAACGTGGGTAGGCGCAGGCTTTAGCCTGCTAAGGATTGTGAAACCTATAAAATCGGAGAAAACAAATAATTACAGGATACTTTTCTGCTACAGACTTTACAAATTAAATAAAATAATTTATTTTTGTTCTTAATATGGCTAAAGAGAGAAAGGCCTTTCCAGCTGAGGTTAGCAAGGAAGAGAGAGAAGAAATCTTACTCTATCTTTATGAGAGATTTGGTCTTCCTCCAGAGCTATTTGATCCCTATATTATCCTAAAAGGGGTTAAGAATTACTGGCTCCTTCGCCGAAATCCTCACCTTGATAAATTAAAAAAACTTTCTCCAGAAGTTGTAGGGCTACTCTTTTTGCGGAAGATATCCCAATTTTTAAAACCTACCTCAAGCTTTCTTCAGAGATTTGGCCTCCATGCCACCAAAAATGTGATTACTTTAGAGGAAGAGGATTTAAGAATTCTGATAGAAAAAAAGGTGCTTCACAAAGAGTTACCTCTTGAGTCTGGTTATGTAATCTTAAAAGATAAAAACTGGATTTTAGGCTGTGGTCTTTATCTGCCAGGTAAGCTTTACTCTTATTTAGATGTCAAATTAAGGCAAACTATCACTTTGGACTGAGATTTGTTTCTTACATTCAATTTCATAAAATAAGTTATTTTTCTCTTGGGAAAAACCGCTTTCTCCAAGAATTTGTCCTGCTTTAACTTCCTCACCAATACTTACCTTTAGCACACTTATTCCGATGATTGTAGAACTACATTTTGAACCCTCAAGACTAAGAGCAAAGGTCTCAGCAGTGAAGCTAATTTTTTTTACTATACCTGCATGTGGAGCCTTTATTAACACACCAGGGCGTAAGCTTTTTATATATCTTCCTGGACCAATAGCTTCCTCAGTTATTGGGTCAATAATATAGTCCTTAGTCTGTCCCTTGCTTAGGGACCCCTTAGGAACTTCTTTTTGAGTCGTTATAACTTCAGCATATTGATACTTTATTTCTTTTAATTTTTTTAATTTTCTTTCATATTCTTCTTTTAGGTTATTTATTTTTATTTGCGTTTCTTTTATTTTTTTTTCTATATTGTGGTAAAATAATAAATAAAATTCGTGCTTATCTCTTATCTGATAATAATTCTTTTC
>CAZBLU010000006.1:0-64093 GCA_964493015.1 uncultured Caldimicrobium sp. | reverse complement strand
CATTAAAAGTTACTTTTATAAAATTTTTTTCTAAATATACGACTATGTCAATAGTCATTTATGTGATTTAATACAATACCTTATCCATAGTTATTCAAAATTTGAATTTTTATATTAATATAAAATTGAATTTTTACAACCCCACTTTTAACATGAAAAAAATACTTATTATTCGGCCTAAGGTTGGTTTTGAGCTTGGTGGCGCAGAAAGACATGTAGCCGAAGTTGCCATAAGATTATTACAAAGAGGATTCCAAATATCCTTAATTGCCCATGAAGTATCCCTCTCAAAGGAAATAGTTGATCAAATAGACCTCTATAGGCTACCTTTAAGGGGATTTGGTTCTATTCCCAAACAACTTCTTTTTATTTTTCAAGCCAAAAGAATTCTTCAGGAAATCCACTATGATTACATCATTAGTTTTTATCGCTTCCCTTGGAAAAGTAATTTATTTATCCTTTGTGATCCTTTAGTTAGTTACACTCTTCATCAAAGGGGATCATTCCTTTCTCTAATGCGCCCTCGTTATAGGATCATGCTTAAACTGGAAAAAGTTGCTTTAACGGAGGCCAAAAAGGTTATAGCCCTATTCTCCCCAACAAGAAATATCCTCGCTAACTTTTATCCCCAGATTTTATCTAAAACTTATGTGTGCCATAGAGGTATAGATATCCAAAAATTTCATCCTCATCTAAGACAAAACAGAAATATTTATAGAAAAATATTCAATCTCTCACCCAAAGATTACATAATCCTTTTTGTGGGTTATGATACTAAACGAAAAGGACTTAACCTCTTATTAAAGACCCTACCCCACTTACCCTCACACATCAAACTTCTTGTGGCAGGAAAGGATGGGACTTCAAGCGAGAGAGTAAAGTTTTTAGGAAAAGTAAAGGAGATGGAAAAGCTTTACGCCCTGGCAGATCTATTTGTGCTTCCTACCCTTTATGACCCTGGAGCTCAGTCTACTTTAGAAGCCCTTGCCTCAGGCACCCCTGTGATTACTACCCCCTTTGATGGCACCTCTGAATTTGTCATAGAAGGATTAAATGGCTTTGTTGTGGAGAGAGAGGAAAAAGCTCTAAAAGAGGCAATACTCAGAGCCCTTGACACCCCCTTTGATCCCTATATAATTGCTTCAACTGTTGCCCATCTCACTTGGGATAACTATGTAGATTGCCTTATAAACCATTTAGAAGAGTAAGGCTCATCTATTAGAGGTAAGAAAAAGGGGATCATCCTTTAATTTTGGAGATTATGGAAGTTGCCAAAATGGAAAAGGAAGCAAAGATATTACAGCTAAAGGCAGAAATATTTCCTCTATGCTTAAGAGATATAATTCCACCAAAGGTGGATTTAAATCTCTTTTGTAGCCATGGCTTTGATCTACACTCCCTCAAGGGGAAAAAATTTTCTTTTAAAGTTTTTAAGCGCTGTGCCTCACACCTTGCCCTCTTCCTTATCCCCTTTTCTGAGGAAAAACCAAATTATTTTCTAAAACTTTATAACACGAGGCTCTTTAAGCGTAATCGGGTAAAGGCCTTCTGGGAGAATATGGAAAAACTTAAATCTTTAGAAATTCTCTTCATCTCACCCCTTGCCCTGTGGTGGACTTCTCCTTGGAAGGCCTTTTTAAACCGCGCCCCTTTTTACGGGGCTATACTCTTTCCCTATATGGAGAGAGGTTTTCTTGCTAAAGGGGATATCCTACTCCCTAATACCCAAATAAACTATCCTTTAGTGCAAAAAATCGTAGAATTCCTATTCACCCTTCATAACAAGGGGATCCTTTTAAAAGATAGTAAGATCTATAACTATTACCTCTCCCCATCTGGAGAGCTCAAACTTTTTGACTTAGACGGAATTAGGTTCTACTGTAGGCCCTTAAAGCTTAAAGAGAGGGTGAGAGATTTAATACCCTTAGCAAGAGGCCTTACCCGTCTTGGAATAAAGGAGGCAAAGACCTTGGTTTGGGACCTCTATGGCGCCCTTTATCCCCCTCTCTTGAAAGAAAAATTTTAACTACTCCTCATAACCTCAACTATGCAAAAATAAAACTCTACTTCTCAAATTCGGCACACTTTGAGAACCAACTACATACGAATTAGATAGTATTTTTTATTACGAACAAAAATAGGAGTATTTTGATATCTTTTTAGTAATTCCTCAGTCACATCTTTATCTTGAATTAGGATATATGCACTTTCGGGCAGTTTGTCACATACCCTTAAATACCTAACATCTTGCACAAATTTATACTTATATTTTAAATAATATACTAAATGATGAGGTATAGTTTTACACAAATAAAAGGGTTTATCCTTACCTATTAAACCAGCAATTTCAAAGGTAGCTTTACGAAAATAATTCATATTTTTTTGATGATATGGATAATAGGAAATTACAAAAAAGTGCTTGGCAAAAAAGATAAAGACAATCAAAAGAATGAAAAGATTTTCATAGTAATAGTTTTTTTGTAAAAAGAAAAAAATATTAAGAGCTATGAAAACGATAGAAAGAAAATAAAAACTATAATGGATAATAATATTTATGTATTGAAGATAAAAGAAGATAACGAAGACAAAAAGAATATTTAAAAGACAGAATATTTTCAATAAATAAGTAAAAGTTTTAGATAGGGTTTTTGAGTTAACCAAATAAAAGAAAAATACTATGGCAATTAGGTAGACAAGGCCACCTATAGAAGGCAACATATATCTCAACCTTGCACCAGGAAAAAGAAAATGAAGGAGATAGGAAAAAACAAAGAGAAAGAGGGAAAAATAGAAAAGCTTAAGCAAAAGGGGATGTTCCTTAAGAAATTCCTTAAAGGCTTTATATCTGAGAGTGAAAAGGAAAAAGATCCAAGGGGAAAAGCTGATGACTGCAGAGAGAGTATAGGCCTCTAAGTGCTGCCAAAAGGTCATCTCCTGGGCCTTGGCTGCAGAAAAATATTCCATAATCCAGGCCTTGATAAAGGGCATAAGGCCCACTTTAAAAGACACGGGAATGGCCCATAAAAGAAAAACTCCAATCGTAGTGCATAGCCCCACTAAGGCAGGCAGGGAAAAAAGCTCCTTTATCCGTCTTTGCCAAATCAGGTAAGGAATTAGGGCTATGTAAAAAAATAAAAGGGCCTGAAAAGTTTTAGTTAGGATGGCTAAACCAAGGAAAAGACCACTCAGGATGTAAGCTCTAATCCTTAGGGCCTTAACCTCGGCTAAATAAAACCAGCCAAAAAGGGCTATAGTCAAAAGCGAGGCATAGAGGGCATCAATTTCTGCCCTTAAGGCCTTATCTATCACTTCAGGTATAGTTAAAAAGATAAGTCCTGTTAAAAGGGAGGTCATGAGGTTTTCTCTATCTGAGCGCTCCTTTTCTAAGGTCCTAACCCAGATATAGGTTAAAAAAAGAGAGGTAAGTATCAAGACTAAGGATGATAAGGCCCTTGCTGTAAACTCACTAAAATCTCCAGTTAAAGCAAAAAAACCTGCCAAGGCCCAGTTAAATAGGGGAGGTTTATTGAAATAGGGTTCGTCAAAAAGGGTAGGTATAAGAAACTCGCCCTTTTCAAGCATCTGTAAAGCTATAAGGACACGCCTTCCCTCTTCCCCTTGGAACTCCTTTTCTCCAAGAAAGGGAAGATAGAGGAAAAGGCCAAAAAGAATAAGAATAAGAAAAGAGAGAATTAATTTCTGGCTTTTCATTTCTAGATTATCTGGTAATTTTAACACAGCGCCAAAGATTTTTAAAGATTTTTAGGAGTATGTCTGTAAACCTACTGGATAGATTGATTGTCCTTATCTTTTTACTTTTAGTCAGCTTTGCCATATTTGGGTATCTGGGGAAGAGGCCTCTTTTTGGAGTGGAAGGAAGATGGGCTGAAGGGGCTCGAGAGATGAGCCTTAGAGGGTCAAATTTTGTGCCTACCCTTAATTTTGAGCCCCATGTGACTAAGCCCCTACTTCCCTTTTGGCTCATTAAAAAAAGTGGTGAGCTCTTGGGCTATAGTGAATTCAGCGTGCGACTTTCAGGTGCTATCCTTGCCTTTGTCTCAGTCTTTATCTTTTGGAGGCTTAGTTTAAAGATCTTTGAGGCTCCTTATGCCAAGCTTGCTACTTTTCTTTATGGAAGTTCCCTTGGTTTTCTGCAGTTTGTGAGACTTGCTCAATCAGAGATTTATCAACTCACTGGTCTGATTATAGCCCTCACTGTCTATGTCTATTTCAGAGAAAAGAAAAGCTTAATTGGATATCTACTCTTCTTTTTTGGCCTTCTTATAGCCACTCTTAGCAAAGGGTTGACAGCCGTAGCAGTTCTTACTCTCTTTGTGATGATAGATATTCTCTTTCACAAATTATATTTTCACTTTAATCCCAAGGCCTTTTTGGCCCTCTTTTTGGGAGTTCTTTTATATTTTTTACCCTATTACCTAACCTCTCAAGAGATGCAAACAAGCCTTCCCTTTTATCTCTGGTTTAGGGAAAATCTAAAACAAGCTGTGGACCCTTATGACAACCTGAGGCCCTTTTATATATATCTTTATTTTTGGCCCCTATGGCTTGCCCCCTTTAGCTTATTTCTCCTCTCCGCCCTCTATAAAAAAATCAAAAATTATAGCCTCCTCACAAGGGTAGAGAAGGTATTTCTCTTGAGTAACTTGGCTATTTTTATTCTCTTCGCTATTGCTAAAGCAAGAAGAGGTTATTATATTCTTCCCATCCTACCCTTTTCCATAATTCTTATCACCCTTTATATCAAGAGATTTACTCCTACAATCCTCCCCAAAATATATACTTGGGGTGCCTTTGTTATTCCCCTCATCACCCTTTCTTCTCCCCTTATTCTAAAAAGTTTTGGTTTTACTATTACCTTCAAACTCATTTTCTATACTATACTATTCTTTCTCTTACAGGTTGGACTTCTTCTTTTGCGCACTAAGATTAGTTATCCCTTTCTTGCCATAGTTTTACTATATTTATCTATAGAAGTCCTCTTTTTTGGCTTATACCAACCTCATTTTAGTCAAAGCACTGAAAAGGAGGCAGGAAAATTTGTAAAAACCTTAATCACTGAGCATAAAAATCTCCGTCTATGTGCTGTCTCTAAGGAAGAAGGACCTGTTGCTAATTTTTACTTTTATGCAGAGATTAAGGAAAAGGTCCCCCTCTACAGGGAGGAAGAAAGGGCCTTAAGGGAATGCCATGTCTTAATCCTTAGGAAAACCTTACCCCCTCAGGTCCAAGAAAAGGCAAGGATTCTGAATTTTATCATTCGGTCCTTTGAAAACAGGAAAGAACCCTCTAAGAGCTACTATATTCTCTATAATTCCTCAACTTTGAATACCCCTTCCCTTTGAGCTACGTTAAATCTCTTTAGGTTTTTATAGATGAGGTAGCTTACCCCTGCACCAAGGAGAAGGGCTCCTTCAAGGAAAAGCCCCCAAAGACTTGGGGCTAAAAGAAGATAAAAGAGAAGAGGTGTAGCTCCTATGAGATGCAAGAAGGCCCATATTTTAAAGAATTTCTCATAAAAGGGTGCCCTTTTCAAAAAGGGAAAGGTTATGAGTTCCCTTAGGACCTCAAAGGTCCTCTTTAGACCATAGTGAGAGCGCCCCCAGTGTCTCTTGCGGTCAAGAACGGGAATTTCCACTACCTCAGAATTTTTTACCCCAAAGAGGGCAGGCAAAAATCTGTGAAATCCGTGAGGGATTTGGTATCTACGAGGAATATCTGCTCTGTAGCCTTTCAGGGAGCACCCATTATCTCTAACCTTCAGTCCTGTAACCAGAGCAATAATTCTATTGGCTATAAAAGAGGGAATTTTTCTGGTAAAAAGGGGCTCTTTGCGCTTAACTCTATAGCCTGTTGCCACAAGAAACCCCTCTTCCAATTTTTCTAAAAGCTCCCGAAAATATCTTGGGTCATTTTGCCCATCTCCATCCATGGTAAAGATATACCTTCCTCGTGCCAGTTGAAAGCCAGCAGTCAATCCAGCAGCCTCTCCTCTATTTCGGTCCATAGATAGAAGCCTTACCTTAGGGTCTTTAGCCTTGATTTCCTTTAAAAGCTCCAAGGTATGATCCGTGCTTCCGTCATTGACAAAAACTATCTCATAGTCATAGCCCTTTTCTCTTTTAATTTCCTCACAGACTGCCTTTGTTTCCTCATAGACCAACTTTACATTACCCTCCTCATTATGCATAGGAATAACAATAGAAATGAGTTTCCCTTCCATACTAATTCATTCCAAAAAAGGCCCTTATGGAGGTAACTATGTAATTAAGTTCCTCTTCAGTAAGTTCGGGATAGATGGGGATTGCAAGCAGTTCTTGAGCAAGCCTTTCGGCAACAGGCAGATCCCACTTTTTCCCAAAGGTCTCAAGATAAGCCCTTTGTTTGTGCAAAGGAATGGGATAATAATAGCCTGTGCCAATGCCTCTCTCCTTGAGAAAATTCACCAGTTCTTCCCGCTTGGGTGTGCCTATGACATATCTATGATAAACACTTTTCTTGTATGGTGGATCTATAGGTGGCAAAAGTAGGCCTGGAATGTCAGAAAGATTTTCCCAATAAAAGCTTGCTATTTTTCTTCTTTCTTCATTTTTACGGTCAAGGCTTTTTAATTTAGCCCTTAATATAACTGCTTGCAATTCATCCAGACGAGAATTAAAGCCAGGGAAAAAAGAATGATTTTTTTCTACCTGACCGTGGACACGAAAATACTTAAGCTTAAAGGCAAGATTATCATCATTAGTCACTACAACTCCAGCATCACCAACGGCATTGAGGTTTTTCACAGGACCACAGCTAAAACATCCAATTTGACCAAAGGTTCCCACTTTTTTACCCTTATATTCGGCCCCATGGGCATGTGAGGCATCCTCAACAAGATAAAGCCCATGCTCTTTGCAGATTTCAAGTATCTCATCCATTTCGCAGGGATGACCATACATGTGAATAAGTATAAGGGCCTTTGTGCGGGGCGTAATCTTTTTCTTTAAATCGGTGAGATCAGGACCAAAGGTAGTTGGGTCTACTTCTAAGAAGATTGGCTCTGCGCCAGCATAGTAAATAGCCTCAAAGTCTGCGATAAAGCCATTTGCTTGAACTAAAACCTCATCCCCTTTGCCTACGCCAAGGGCAAGAAGGGCCATAAGCAAAGCTGAGGTTCCGCAGCTACACCCAAAAGCATACTTAACGCCCAAATATTCAGCCCACTCCTTTTCAAAGGCCATCAAATTGGGGCCATTTAATATCTTCATAGAGCTAAAAACCTCTTTAAAGCCTCCCAAAACCTCCTCTTCAATCTCCTCAAAACCTCTCCTCAAGTCAAGCAAAGGAATCTTCATACCAAAACTCCTTTTCCAAGTTTACAAAATCTTGGCCTAAAAGGAAATTTTATAATCTTTTTACTTTCAGCTGCCTCATAAAGCCCAACAATGAGCTCTAAAGAGGGGAGAGCCTCTTCTCCAACAGCCAAAAAGGGAACCTTTGGGCCACCCCTGAGAAAGTCGATAGCAGCCTCGAAATAGGCATAGTGTGCATAGCCTAAGGGATGTTCAGGATTGGCCTTATAACCTTCAATCAGGCCCTCTGGATCCTCAACCCCCTCAAGGGCAAGATAATCAAGCCTATTCATCGCAAAGCCCCCAAGGATTGCTGATCCCCTCTCTCCAAGGACTGTTACTTCGGCCTTTATGTCCTTTGGTCTGGCACAGGTTGTAGCTTCAATGGTTCCAAGGGCACCATTTTTAAATTTTAAGAGGCCAACTAAGAGGTCCTCTGCCTCAATATTCACCAAGAAGGTTCCCATCATAGCAGAGACCTCAGCAACTTCCCCTCCCAAATAGGTGAGCATATCGGCAAAATGGCATCCCTGTTGGGCAAGGGCCCCTCCATCTTGGGCCCAAGTGCCTCTCCAAGAAGCACTATCATAATATTTTTGCTTTCTACTCCAGTAAAACTTGGCAGAAAGGAGGACCAATCTCCCCAAATAACCTCCATCTATAAGTTCTTTAAGTTTAATTACAGGAAGATTTGCCCTATTCTGAAAAATGGTTACTAATTTGAGATTATAGCGCTCTGCAAGCTCTACCAACTCCCTTGCCTCCCTGAGAGTTAAGGCAAGGGGCTTTTCTACCAAGAGGGATTTTTTAAATTTCTTTAAAATTATTTTACCCACGCTCCCATGGAGCCCTGAAGGGAGGGCAAGATCTACTACATCAAGAGGTTCCTTTTTAAGCATTTCCTGAAAATCACTATAAGGCTTTGCCGAAAGCGCTTCAGCAAAGAGTTTAGCCCTCTCAAGATTAACATCAGAAACAGCTACAACTTGGACCTTGTCCTTCAAGGCCTGATAGATCTTAAGATGCCTTTCTGCTGCCTTCCCACAACCAATAATAGCCACTCTCAATTTCATAATCCTCTAAAGATAGCCCTATTTTTCCCATTGTAAAGTCCCCAAAGCCATATAAAATTAGGTCACCATGGAGACTAAGAGATACTATTTAATCCTTGGCCTAATCTTTCTTATCCTCTGCCTGCTTAGTCTTACCTTTCCTCTCCTTTCCTTTCAAGAAGCAAGGAGGGCTGTTCTTATTCAAGAGTGTTTTCTTAATCATTCTCTTGTGCCTACTTATAATGGAGAGCCCTACTTTACCAAGCCTCCTCTGCATATCTGGCTCTCGCTTCCCTTTTTTGCTATGGGGTATCCTCTTGGCTTAGAAATATCTTTTCTTCGTCTTCTCTCCTTTTTGAGCTATGTCGTAGCGCTCTATTTTCTCTATCTCATTTGTGAACGAGATCCCCGAAAAACTCTTTTGAGTCTCCTTATTCTTTTTAGTTCCTTTCGTTTTCTTTCTTTTATCTATCGCCTTGATCTTGAACCTCTATTTATCCTCTTTAGCACAGGGGCTTTCTATTTTTTGTTATCCTTTCACAGGCTACCCTCCTTTTCCAAGGCCTTACTCTTTTATCTCTTTATGGCCCTATCTTTCTTGGTTAGAGGGCCCCTTAACTTTTTCTGGTTTCCTGCACTTTTTATATATGGCCTATTGAGCAAAAATCCTCTAACTTGGAGGCTATTATTCTTCGTCCCAGGTTGGCTGCTTTTCTCAGGTCTTATACTCAGCTGGTTTCTATGGGGAGTAATCTCCTTTGGAAAGGAGGTCTTTTCTACCTTTTTTTCCACCGACATAGGAGAGAGACTTACTGCAAGAAAGGATCCCTTTTACTACTACTTTAGAGCCCTTTTACTAAATTTTTTCCCCTATGTGTTACTTCTTTTATTAAAATCAAAAGAACTCATGACAAGACTTAAAGCTTATCTTCAGTTTCCGCAGGGTTTTTATTTATCCTTCTTTTTGATCCCTTTGGTTATGCTGAGTTTTACAGGAGAAAAATTTGACAAATACCTTCTCTTTCTCTACCCAGTCTTCTCCGTATTTATCTCCCAGACCCTTATGACTCTTTATAATTATAGATGGCTTTTACGCCTTGGACTTGTCTTAGTCTTCATAAACTTTGGATTAGTTACGGGGCTTCAGCTGATTCAATTAGAAGATCTTAAGTTTAAAAGTCAAGCAGTGGCTAATAGTATTAACCCCAAGGAGAAATATGCCTTTTATTTAGAGAGCCATCCCTTCCTTCTTTTTCTACTGAAGAGGCCCATACCTGTTCTTAAAGAGGAAAGGGAGGTTTATTTAGCCCTTAAAGAGG
Organism: uncultured Caldimicrobium sp.; assembly: GCA_964493015.1. GTDB lineage: Bacteria > Desulfobacterota > Thermodesulfobacteria > Thermodesulfobacteriales > Thermodesulfobacteriaceae > Caldimicrobium. Next base: position 54,370 of record CAZBLU010000006.1, on the reverse strand, counting down.
GTATTTCAGTGATATCACCAAGAGAGTTTTCTCAGCTAACTCCTAAAAAAATCCTTCCTGATCCCTATAAAAAGGGAAGATACTTATTTCTTTATTGAATGATTTAAACCTTTATTGTGCTTTCCAATACATTCTGACACCTAAATTATCTTCGTAAAAGTAGATTCAATATAAGGGTTAGAAGAATACTTAACAGAATAGAAGTTCCCAGGGGTAAGTAAAGGGTAAAATTTTCTCTATTAACTACTATATCCCCAGGTAATTTCCCTAAAAAGGGCACTTTGGGAAGAAAGGTTATGATAAGGCCTAATAAAACTAAGAGAAGACCAAAGAGGATAAAAAATTTTCCAAGGCCTGACAGATCACTCATAACTCGATCTTAAGAATTATAATCTATACTCCTCTTTTATCAAGAAAAAATCTTTTACTGGATAAGCTAACCTTGCCAAAAAAGTTGTAGCCAGGTTTTATCTCTTTACACGACAAAGATCAATTATCCCTCCGCAAAAATCAATTAAAAAAGGCCAAGGGAGATAAGGTAAACTACTTTAGTGCTTAATACTGATTAACATTACCGTTTAAAGAACTGATTCTACTTTATTTCGAAACTTGCAAAAGAGATTACCAAAGGAATTTACCAGGGGTGGAGGAGAGATTAAATTCATATTTGATGCAAATGGGGTTAGTCTCATCGAGATGTATCCATTGAAATTTTACTGAGGAAAAGAAATAAGAGGTAATAAATCTCGTATTAGGTTTATAGCGGTAAAGGAGTTTTTAAGGAGAAAAAGAGGATACTCTTAGTATAGGCACCAGGCAGGGGCATATTCATCTTCTTCATCCAAACCTTTAACTGATACTTGGGGGCTGAAATTAATTGTGGAATATCCTTGTTTAGGGGCTTGTCAGTTTTAAAAAAAGGGAATAAATTTAATCTAAAAACTACGATAATATGCCGAGGTGGCGGAATAGGCAGACGCGCTGGATTCAGGATCCAGTGGGGTAAACCCCGTGCGGGTTCAACTCCCGCCCTCGGCATTCTATCCCATGAAAAATAATCGTCTACCTCCCAGGGAAGTCTTAGAAAATAGTTTCATAGCAGATTTTCATCTCCATTCCAAATACAGCCGTGCAAGCTCTAAAAATATGGAACCTAAGACCCTCTTTCGCATGGGCAGTCTAAAAGGCCTTGATCTCATTGGCACTGGAGATTTCACTCACCCCCTTTACTTCAGGGAATTAAAGGATTTTTTGGAATTTGATCCAGAAACAGGCTTTTATATAGTTAAAGAAGGGGATGAAAAGGGGCCAAGATTTGTTTTAACTGCCGAGATTTCACTTATTTTTAGTTACAGAAACCACACGAACAGGCGTATGCATCTTATTCTTATAGCTCCAAACTTTTCTGTAGTCGAAGAAATCAATATTTATCTATCAAAATTAGGAAACCTCTCAGCGGATGGTAGACCCACCTTTGGTATCACGGCAGAAAGATTAACCTTAGATCTTTTAAAAATTTCTCCCGATATTCTTATCATTCCTGCCCATGCCTGGACCCCTTGGTATTCCCTCTTTGGTGCCTTTTCAGGCTTTGATAGTATTGAAGAGGCCTTTGGTGAGGCCACACCCTTTATCTACGCCATTGAAACTGGTCTTTCCTCTGATCCTGAAATGAACTGGAGAATCTCTGCCTTAGACCATATAACCCTTGTTTCCAATTCCGATGCGCACTCTCCATGGAAAATAGGAAGAGAGGCCACAGCCTTTTTCAAACCCCTAACCTATGAAAACTTTTACCAATCCATTAAGGAAAACAAAGTAGCCTACACTATAGAATTCTATCCAGAAGAAGGAAAATATCATTTAGATGGTCATAGGACCTGTAAAGTGGCTCTCTATCCCAAAGAGGCTATGAGTTTAGGTAATAGGTGTCCTAAATGTGGCCAACCCCTTACTATTGGAGTCCTCCATCGCATTGAAACTTTAGCAGATAGAGCCGAAGATTTCCTTCCGCCTAATAAACCCTATTCTGTCCATTTGGTTCCCCTTATAGAAATACTTGCAGAAGTCTTTGCCCTTAATTCTCAAAGTAAAACAGTGGAAAAATTGTATTTACAGTATGTAAATCAAATAAGTACTGAATTTGATATTCTATTAAAAAAAGATCTTGAAGAGCTTTCCAGAAAATTACCAGAAAAATTGGTTCTTGCCATAGAAAAGGTCCGTAAAGGGGATATTTTTTTGCAAGGTGGATACGATGGAGTATATGGAGTGGTAAAGATCTTTGGAGATCACCTTCAAGAAGAAAATACCTTTCTCAAACAAAAAAGTATCTTTTCCCTTTAACTTTCGACAAAAATGTCTTTTTACTTCCCCTCCTTTTATGCCACATCAAGTAATTTAGGAGCATCAAAGGCTTATTTGCTTTGCTTTTTATGGACTCTATGCTTAAGAAGAAAACCTCTTGACCTTTCTTAATCTTACTTTTGGCATGTCTTTTGTTAATTTAATTTATAGAAAACTAAATAAAGGAGGAGGTGTGGAGATGAAAAAGATTTTACCTTTACTTCTCTTTTTTGCTTTAAGCATACCTTTTATATCCTATAGTAAAGATATAGACATCGGGGTTTCCATAACTAATGGAGAACTAAGAAGCTTCTATTTTTCTCTTAGTGACTATTACAGAGTGCCTGAGGAAAAAATAATCATCATTAAAAAGAGATATCCAGTCATAATTGAAGATGAACTACCTATTCTTTTACTAATCGTTAGAGAGGCTCGTGTGGAACCTGATATTATTATCCAATTGAGAGAGAAGGGTTATTCTTGGTATGATATCATGATCCGTTTCAAAATCTATCCTGAAGTAGTCTTTAAACGTTATATAATTTATGGACCACCCTATGGAAAGGCCTGGGGCCATCATAAGAAAAAAATAATTTACGATGATAGGGACATAATAATTTTCTCCAATCTTAAATTCCTCTCAGAATACTATCATGAAGATCCCCAAATTATTCTTAAATATAAAGAGAAATATCCAAGGTTTGTAGATGTTCATCGAGAGATTTATGAAATAAAGAAGGAGAAAAAATTAAAAGATAGGGATTTTGACAGAAATGATAGAGGAAGAGATGGGCACAAGCCGTCAGAATCTAGAGATAAAGCTGACATAAAAGATAAGAAAAAGGAAAAAGACAAAGATAAAGACAAGGGTAGAGATAGAGACTATCCTGGGCTTGGAGAGTGGAAGGAACATCCAGGTAAAGGGAAGAGATTTGAATAAGTAGGACCTTGATTAAAACAGGGGGCTAAGCCCCCTGTTTTAATCTTACTTCTTTTCAGCTGGCTTTTCTGCAGGAGCTGCAGCAGTCTGATTATCGGTCTGATTAGCGGTCTGGTTCTCTGCTGGAGCTGCAGGCTGAACAGGTTGTTCTGTCTTTGGTGTTACAGGTGCGGGAGCTTCTTCTTTTTTCTTGCAACCAGCGGTTACCCCAATTACTCCAGCTACAGCAAGAGCAAGCACAAGAGACATAAGCTTTTTCATAGCTACTCCCTCCTCCTTTGTTTTTTTATTTTGCCTTATTATCTCCCTACTCTATCATTTGTCAAGGGGCCATAGTAGAAAAATTATAGCAATAAAGCTTCTATCTGAATTATTTTCCTCAATATCTTGGGCATGATGTGATCTAAGTCCTTTGGGGAAAGCCCTATAACTTCTAAAAGTTGGAAAGGCACATAGTAGTTAAAGGCATCTACACCCCCACCTATACCTAAAAGGGTAACCAGTATATTAGATAAGGCCACAATGGCTGCAAGCTTTCTTTGTAGCATGAGATCAGGATCATGATGGGCTCTAACGGCAAAACTAATCTCCTCAGGAAAATCCCACTTCTTAAGAAGATAACCACCAACCAACCCATGATCAACTCCCAAAACCAGCCACTCAACTTGTAAAAAATCCCGCTCAGGATTCTCTTGAGCTATTTCATGAAATTTACTCTCTTCTAAGTTGGCATAAAGATCTAAGACAATTTTGCCAAGATCGTGAAGAAGGGAGGCTATATAAAGACTTTCCCTTTTTTCTGGAGATAAATTGAGTCTAATAGCAATCTCTTCGGAGGTCAAACCGCAGGCTATAGAATGGAGCCAAATATCCTTACTACTCACTCCATAACCAGTTAAATTCTGTGAAAAGTATTTGCCCGCAACGGAGGCCAATAGTATTAGTCTAATCTGATCAGTGCCCAAAAACATAAAGGCCTTTAGTAGAGAATCCACCTTTTGCGGAAGGGAAAAGGCAGCTGAATTCACCAGTTTAAGAAAATTTACAGCTATACCTGGATCGCTCTTTATTACCTCTTCTAATTCTCTAAAATCTACCTCTTCTTTGCGTAAGATTTCAAGGGCCCTTTGCGCTGTCTTAGGAAAGGTGGGGATAGTATCTACCTTATTAAAAATACGCTCCAAAATAAATTCACTCATAATTTTCAACCCTATTTTGGATTTTTAGAATGAATTGTCCCTCTTTTCCCTTTATCTCCAGGGCAAGTGGGGCTGATATTCTTACCCTCTTAATAACTCTATCCCAAAGATTTAATCTCTTTAGCCAGGACTCAGCTATTTTTAAATTCCTTTCTGCAAGGTCAAGAAAGGCTGGATTAGCCTTGTAGACACTGGCACCTGCTATGATCCATTTACTCTCTGACCAGTCAAAGGACATTCTCTCAAGCTCATCCTGAACTTTATTTAAAAGGGTCTCCCCCGAATATAGCCAAACATCGTTCAACTGAAGATCAAACTCTCTATAGGGAAATATATAAGAGAGCAAGCCATAGGTCTCCTTAGCTTTACTATAAAAGGCAATAGCCACACCTGCTCCTAAATAATCGGTGATCAGATTGAAGGGCTTTTTTTGAACTATTTCAAAATTTCCTTTTGGGACTTTGATTATCATGGGTAGTCCCCTTTAAGCTAATATTCTTAACCTTTTGGTTTTGCTCTTGACGATATCCAGCTTATCGATTTCTTCTATGGCTTTGATTACCTGGGCTTCTTTTGTTTCGTGCGTAAGCATGACAATGGGCACAGCACCCTTCCTGATCTGTCTGCCCATCTGGACAACAGAAGCTATGCTTATATCATGATTCCCTAAAATACCTGATATTTTAGAAAGAACTCCTGGCCTATCAATAGCTGAGAATCTGAAATAATATTTAAAGATACCCTCCTCTATGGGTTTAATGGACAAAGCTTTTTCTTTGTTAATAGGATAGGCAATTAGTGGCGATTTTTTCAGTTCCATGTACTCAGTAGCTGTAATTATATCGCTCACGACAGCGCTCGCCGTTGGTTCCTTCCCAGCACCCAGGCCATAAAGCAAGATCTCGCCAACAAAATCTCCTCTTAAATATATAGCATTATAGTTTAATCTCACAGAAGTCAAGATATGATTTTCTGGTAATAGGGCAGGATAGACACGTATCTCAAGCCCCTTAGGGGTCTCCTTTGCTTCAGCAATAAGTTTTACTACATAACCAAACTCTTTAGCAAACTTGAGATCCATTAGATCTATCTCGTCAATTCCCTCAGTATAAACCATTTTTACAGGGATATACACCCCAAAGGCGAGACTTGCTAAGATGGATATCTTATGAGCAGAGTCTATGCCCTTTAAGTCAAGAGAAGGATCTGCTTCAGCATAACCCTTAAGCTTGGCCTCTTCCAAGGCTTTTTCAAAGGAGAGATTATGCTCTAACATCCTGGTTAAGATGTAATTGGTAGTTCCATTTATAATCCCCAAAATACTTTCAATTTTATTTCCAATTAAAGCCTCTCTTAAGGTCTTGATCACAGGGATTCCTCCTCCTACAGAGGCCTCAAAGCCAAGAAAAGCTCCTTTCTCTGAAGCTAAAGCATAAATCTCCTCTCCTTCCTCGGCTAAGAGGGCTTTATTAGCCGTTACTACTTGTTTGCCAGCCTCTAAAGCCTTTTTTATATATGTCTTGGCTGGCTCTATGCCTCCCATAAGTTCACAAATAATTGAAATCTCTTTGTCCTGTAGTATCTCTTCAAAATTAGTTGTAAGAAGTGAAGCTGGAACTTGAATGGCTCTCCTCTTTTGAAGATCCCTAACCAAAATTTTTTTGATTACTAATTTAAGGCCTGTTTTACTGGCAAGTCTATCTCTATGCTTTTCTATTAACTCATAAACTCCCTGTCCCACATTCCCGAAACCAAGAAGGGCAATCTTTATCTCCTTCAAGGCAACTACCTCCTAACTACATTTGTCATAACCACAACTACCACAAAAGAGACATTGACCATGCACTTCAAGGTCCTCTCCACATTTAGGGCAGAGGATCTTTTCGCTTTCTCCTGCTTTAATGTAAAGAACCTGCTCTGGCTTAGAGCCATAACGATAAACCGTAACCCCCTTTAATCCCCACTCGTATGCAGTGAGATAAATCTTTTTAACATCCTCAGGAGTAGCCTGAGGAGGCAAATTTATGGTCTTAGAAACGGCATTATGGGTATATTTCTGAAAGGCCCTCTGAATATTCAGGTGTATTTCTGGTGAGATCTCAAAGGCAGACAAAAAGAGCTTTTTTAAAGGCTCTTTTAAAGAGGTTTTACTAATCACCCCTTTCTCCTTGATCTCTTCTTTAAGCTTTTCAATTTCCCTCTCGGCATAACCCTCTTCTTCTAAAACCCTCTCAAAGAGGGGATGAAACTCTTTTATGACTACGCGGTCAAGGGTTTTTCTCTCGTAATAGAGGCCAAAGAGGGGTTCTATACTTGAGGAGACGCCTGCGATAAGGGAGAGTGTGCCTGTAGGAGCAATAGTTGTCGTAGTGGCATTTCTAAGGGGTTTAAATCCTTTTCTATCCCAAAGGCTTCCTGGGAAGGCTGGGAAGGCTCCCCTTTCCTCAGCAAGCTCCATAGAAGCTTGCAGAGACTCTTCAGAAATAAATTTCATGATTCTCTCTGCCAATTCCCTTGCCCTCTCCTCTACATAACTTATTCTGAGTTTAATCAACATATCGGCAAAGCCCATCACACCAAGACCTATTTTACGATTGAGAGTGGTCATCCTGGCAATCTGTGGTATAGGGAAACGATTCACTTCGATGACATCATCAAGGAATCTCACAGCAAGATGGACGACCTCCCTAAGTCGCCCCCAATCAATTTGCCCTTCTCTAACAAAGTTGGAGAGATTAATAGATCCAAGGTTACAAGACTCATAGGGTAGCAAAGGCTGTTCTCCGCAGGGATTGGTGGCTGTGAGTTTCCCTAAATGAGGGGTTGGATTGTAACGATTAATGGTATCGAGAAAAATTACTCCAGGATCACCTGTTTCCCAAGCACTTTGACAGAGAAGATGGAGAAGCTCTGCTGGTGAGACCTTTTTAACCACTTTTTGAGTGCGGGGATTAATTAGAGGATAGGGCTCCTCCTTCCTAAGGTAAGTAAAAAACTCCTCAGTGAGTGCCACAGAGAGATTAAAATTTGTTAGGACTCCTGGTGTAGACTTAGCCCTAATAAATTCCTCTATATCAGGATGATCTACATTCAGGATACCCATATTAGCTCCACGCCTTTTACCGCCCTGCTTGATGGCCTCGGTTGCCGCATCAAAGACCTTCATAAAGGAGACAGGACCACTTGCCACCCCTGAGGTAGAAAAGACTATATCTCCCTTAGGCCTTAGCTTAGAAAAATTAAAGCCTGTGCCCCCACCTGATTTATGAATTAGAGCTGTATATTTAATAGCCTCAAATATAGAATCTAAAGAATCTTCTACAGGGAGCACAAAGCAGGCTGAGAGCTGTCCAAGGGGTCTTCCAGCATTCATAAGGGTAGGAGAATTGGGTAAAAAGTCAAGCCCTGCCATCATGTTATAGAACTTCTCTGCATAGGCTTCCCACTGATCACGAGAGGCCTTGAAATTTTTCTCAGCCTCGGCAACAGCAAAAGCCACCCTCTCAAAAAGGCCTTCAGGTGTCTCAACAATTTCATTGTTTTCATCTCTTACCAAGTATCTTGCCTGAAGGACAATTAGAGCAGATTCTTTCAAGGAAGGAATAATCTTCTTCATAGCTCCACTAATATAAGAGTCTGATACAATGGATCTGGGGGATGGGAGAAATCGGCATATCTAAACTCATTTTCAAGTTTAGAAATTACCTGCTCAAGATAGCTTCTCAATAACTCTTCCTCAACATAATAAACTGCTTTGGCTAAGCTCCTAAAACTCTCAAAGAGGGTTTCCTTCAGGGTTTCTTTGAGATAATTTTTTCCCTCTCTTGTCTCAAACATTTCAGCCAAAACTTTTGCCCAGCTACTTGCAGGAATGGCCTTAAAAATGAATTCCTTTTTATAAAGATAATTGGCCAGAGAGGTTAGGATAAGAGTGCTCCAAGTAAAAAAGTTTAATTCAATATTTCTCTTAGGTCTTAAAATTTCTTTTATCCAATTTTGGATTGGTCCAAGTCCCTTCTCAAGTAATGGAGCCATATAGGCTATCTCTTCTATATATCTTCTTACCATTCTTAATTCACTCACTCGTGAAAATTCTGTATACTCCTCACTGGTTCCTATCATAGTGGGATTAAAGAGTTTTACTTCGTTGAGATTTTTAGCTATGACTCCTTTAAAATAGCCTTCATAGGGCTGATCAAGATATTTTAATATGGCAGCGGAAAAATCCTTATTGTTGAGGAGAGTAAGGGCAAATCTGCGCAGTTCTCTAAGGGCAGTGCGGGAAACCCTAAAAATCTCTTCAAGAAAGTAATTCTCCAGATAGTGTTTTCCCTTTTCAAGGTTCCCCTCTGTGAGGTATTCCAGCCCCAAGTTAAGGCCACACCACATCTTAAAGATACCTTTTTTTACCTCTTCAAGGCCATCAATCACTGGGTAATCAACCAAAGTTACTTTTGTGGCAAGCCAAGCAAGCTCTCTCATTATCCTCTCTTTTTTGCTTGGTTCCCCTAAATGGCTTAGCACTTTAAAGATAAAGAGATCTGAAGTTCCCTCATAGGGCAAAAGATAAATCATTCCGCCACTTACTTCTCCAGATAAAGCAAGATAACCTGGCTCAATAGGGGAAAGGGCTTTCGGATGGATATAAGTATAAACTTCAAGGGCGGTATAATAATCAGGTATTCCCTCATCAGCAAGCCTTCCATTTCGGAACCTGAAGCTCCTTTCTTCAACTTCAGAAGGTAATTCCCAGATCAAAGCTTCCATGAGAGAAAAATAGGTCTCTGGCCATTCCTCCCTAATAATCTCAATCATCCGCCTAAAATAATATTCCACCCTCTCATCTTTGAATTCAATGAAATAGACGTCATCTAAGGTGTAAGGTGGCAAATAGTCATAGGCCTCAATTAGCTCTACATCATCTGGTCTTTTGTGAACCCTGACAAATTTTTGGAAGATGGCCAGAAGAAAATCCCAATCAATTACTTCCAATAAACGCTTTACTGTGTCCTCTCCCGCTTCAAAAAAGAGAATGATCCAACTCAAGATCCTTTCAGCCTTTAAGCGATCCTTATACCAGCAATCAAAGTCCAGCAAAAATTGAAGCTGACTGCCTTTGGCATAGGAGAGCAATTCCACTGCCTCATCTAAGGAAGAGGCCTTAAGCGTAAAGAAAAGTTCGATAAGGGGCATATTTCTTACTAAGCCCTCTGGAAAAGGAGAAAGAAGGATAAACTTGGCCCTTTTTTCCCAAGGAATCTGCAAGAGGAGCTCTGAGAGTTCAGAGAATTTAAGAGGCGCTAAGGCCTCTTCAAGCTCTTTTTCTGTTAAACTAAGAAGCCTCTCCAGTCTATCTACCAAAGTAGAGGGCTTCTGCATAAAAGGCTGATTCATAGTGTTTTATCTCACCCTCTTCCAAGTTTACCACAATTACATCAAAACGAATATTCTTTATTTTACTAAAAATTTTTGAATTTTTAAGGCAATAGATCTGTGCACTTTTAATGATCCTCTGCTGTTTATGAGGATTCACCTTTTCCTCTGGATCTATCTCGTATGAATTTGCCTTGCCTTTCACTTCAACAAAGATGAGCATCTCTCCTTTCTTAGCTATGAGATCAATCTCTCCTAATTTTGTGCGAAAATTTCTTTGGAGAATTTCATAGCCCCTCTCTTGAAGATAATTTTCCGCCATTCTCTCCGCAAGAGTCCCTACATCTCTACCGGAAAGGTCTCTTTTAGCCATCTTTAAAACAGAGAAAGGTAGTGCGATGAACTGGAGAGGCTCCATATTTTTTTATGAGTTTGAGATGCTCTGCCGTAGCATAGCCTTTATGTTTATGAAAGAGATATTGAGGATACTCTTGAGAAAGTCTCTCCATAAACCTGTCTCTGGAAACCTTGGCAAGGATACTCCCTGCAGCAATGGAAAGACTTAAATTATCCCCTTTTACTAAGGCCTTCTGAAGCCCTTTATAATTAGGAACTAAAGAGATACCATCAACCAGGAGTAGATCAATTTCCTCAACCTGAGCTATAGCCCTCTCCATAGCCAAAAATAGGGCCCTCATTAAGCCCAAACGGTTGATTTCCTCTACCGTGGCAGAGGCTATAGCATAGGCCTTGGCCTCCTTGAGAATTACCTCAAAGAGCTCCTCTCTCTTTTTAGGAGATAATAATTTAGAATCCTTGATCTCTGGATGACTATATCCCTTAGGAAAGATTACGAGACCCACAAAAAGGGGGCCAGCAATAGCCCCCCGTCCTGCCTCATCAAGGCCTGCTATACTCTCAAATCCCTGATCCCAAAAAAATCTTTCAATAGGTAAACCTTTTTCCTTAAGAGAAAAAAGGAGAGTCAAGCTTATTCCATGACCTTTTGATCAAATCTCTCTTTAAGTCTTGCTGCCTTCCCTGCCTTCTCTCTGAGATAGTAAAGCCTTGCCCTTCTAACCTTAGCCCTTCTTACCACCTCAATCTTCTCAATCCTTGGGGAATGGAGTGGAAAAGTTCTCTCCACGCCCACGCCAAAGGAAACCTTTCTCACGGTAAAGGTAGCAGAAGTTCCTGATCCTCTTCTGCGAATAACTACACCTTCAAAGACTTGGACCCTCTCCTTCTCCTCTCCTTCCTTTAATTTATAATAGACCCTAACTGTATCTCCAGGGCTAAGCTTAGGAAGATCTGTTCTCATATAAGCCTTTTCTACCTCTCTTATCTGGGGAAACATATGATATCCCTCCCTTAGAATTTATCCTTTATAATTTTTGTTAAATATAACATAAAATAAACTTATGTCAAACAAGGGCAAGGTCATCTATAATGGAAGTGAAATTGGTGGCTCCATCTTTTGTGTGCGTTGTATCTGCGTTCTATCTCACAACCATCCGCAGGCTGAAGCCTGCGCCTACCTACGGTTTATGATCTCATCAAAAGAAAATTTAGAACACCCTTACCCCTTCTTGACTTTTTTTAAATTGTATATTATTTACACGTTATTGAATGTTATTAAATAACCAATTAAAGTTAGTTTAATTTTGGCTCTCTGAAAAATTGAATATAGACATATTGTGAGCTCCTTAAGGGTGCAAAATAGTAAATATATCTATTTAGTCAACTTTTTTGTTAGGGCTTCAAATTCTTGACTGGTAAGGCTTTTGGCTGGGGAGGTTTTCCTAAGCTCAATTGAAAATCAATTGCAGTTAGTGAGTGAAAATATAGCTTTCTAAGTTATTGATTAAATGTTGAATTTAGCCTTATCTTCTTAAAACCCGCCCTGTTTCAAAAGGGATTGCATAGTGGGGAGCCCACCCTGTTTAAAAAGGGATATGAGCACTACACACTTGACAAGTGTGTAATGGGTCTGGGCGCTATTTAAAAAAGAAGGGCATAGTGATAGGCCTGTTAAAAGGAGGAGGAAGTGATGAGCTACGATGATGCTCACTGGCATATACTCATCGTTGCACTAACAAGTGCGATAGTACTCAACCTTCTACTGTTATCAGATCTAAAACATAAGAAACAATACACTCCACCAAAACAAACATACTCTACCAACAATTCGCAACAAAGTGTTCACAATGATTCAAGTTCCAAACTTCTAAAGAAAAAACTCTTCAAGATTGGAGAGCATTAAAAGTATAAGTTCTATTTGCACACTTGTCATGTGTGCTTATATGTTGCCTGAGATGAAGGGTTTTTAGGGCAACAGAGAGGCTACTTGGGAACTTTGAGGTAGATCATATTAAGCCTGAGACACTACTACTTCCTCAGGCAAGGTATCTAACAGTCAAGAGGTGTGAGAACACTTTGAGGGGAGTTGGGGGGGGAATTAAAGAGGAGGAGATAAGGAGTAGATTAGAGGAGATCTTGAGGCAGAGACGGGTTGAGGGGGTTGAGGAGATTTTAAGGAGCCTTTTGGCAAGCCCTTGAGGAGCTAAAGAGGAAGGGTTATGTGGAGAGGTTTAGGGGGCAGGGAGAGAGGTCTATCTTGTGGGGATAGACTTTGATGGAGAGTAGAGAAATATTAAGGCCTTTGAGTGGGAGAGGGCGTAGAAAGTGAAATAACCTTCGATAGTTCCTACCAGGAGAGTTTGTTTAGTGTTAGAGGTCTATTAAGAAACATTTGGGCAATTCTCTCAAAGTTAGGGGTAAGATCAGATACCCATATCTCAGGATCCCCCTTATTTTCTAAGGCTCTGTGATCTGTCTTTAGGGAAGAGATATAGTTTACTACCTCTTCTGCTACTTCTTCCGAGGGATCAACAAGCCTTACTCTTTTACCAATCTTTTCCTGTATAATTTTTTTTAACAGAGGATAATGGGTGCATCCAAGTATAAGGGTATCTATTCCTCTCATCTTGAGGGGTATTAAATACTTTTTGACAATACTCCTTGTTTCAGGCTTTTTTAACCAGCCTTCCTCGATAAGCGGCACAAGTAAAGGGGTAGGATTGGTGTAAAGTTTTATCTCTGGATCTGCCTCAGCAAAAAGTCTCTGATAGATACCACTTGCCACAGTAGTTCTCGTTCCTATAAGACCTATTTTTTTGTTTCTGGTAAGCCTTAAGGCCTTCTTGAAAGAGGGAGTTACAACTTCAAAAAAGGGAACTTCAGGAAAGGTCTCTCGAAGTAGGGACATGGAGGTGCTCGAAACTGTATGGCAGGCTACAACTATAATTTGGGCACCTTTGCTCAGTAAAAACCTCGTATTCTCTAAGGCATAGCGAGAGACTGTTTCTGCACTCTTGGTGCCATAGGGAGTCCTTGCCGTATCTCCAAAATAAAGAATTTTATATTGGGGAATACGGGCTAAAAGCTCTTTAACCACTGTCAAGCCGCCAAGTCCTGAATCAAAGACCCCTATCATCATTTCATTCTAAAATAGTGTTCAAAACTTGCTGAAAGACTGGTAAGTAGTGCTATGACGAGAACCCATTTGATGAATTGTTCACGGGAGAGATATCTCTTGGTAAAACGAAACTTCAAACCATTGACAATAATAGTGAGACCTAAAGCATAAAGGCCAGAGCCAAAAAAAATCTTGGCACTATCTATGATACTTTTTTCTAAGCTTGAAGGATAGATCCTTAGGCTTAAAAGAAACCAAAAGAAGGCCATAACACCGTAATAGATAAATTTTTTATCCAACATGGGGATCTATCTCTGTTTTACTCTCAGATTTATCTTTTCTAAAGCGCCACTTTTAAAAAAGGCATGAGTTCCTTTACCCTCACAAACCAATCTAAAAAGCATCTCACTATCCTTGACTATCGCCCCAGAGAGCCAAGTTATAGGAGTAGCTTGGAAAATCTCTGGAGCAAGAGGTGTGGAAGGCCCCATAAGGATTACCTCAGGCACTTCCTTCAAATAGGGGAGATAGAGATGAAAAGTTTTGTTTGAAAGGGTGGCCGAGGTTATAATAGCGAGAGAGAGATTTTTAAGGTCCCTAAGCCCTTTAAGGCCCCCATGGAACTCATTCTTTTCAATAACCCTTATCCTTTTAACCTTGCCCAGGAGCCTCTTAAAAATAGGTTCAAAGTAGCCAATCATGAGGACTTCGTCCTCAAGGTTAAGAGGGATCTCCAAAAGGGGGTCAGTAGAAGTATCCTTTAATACCTCTTTTCTGTGGTTAAAAAGGGCATTCATCACCGCAAGGGCAAGAGAAGACTCCACAGGATGAGAAGTAAGATAATTTTTAATTATTAAATCAGCTGGTTGCTTCCAATAAGAGGTTCCTCCTGCCTCACAACAACTCTCAATAGCCTCTCTCTCTAAATAGGCAAGCCCAGCACCTGTCCTCTCTACCTCTGCATAGGTATAAAAAAGGCCAGCAACCATCCTTTTAACCCGCTTTGCCCTGGCAAGACTTAAGGCTAATTCTACGAAGTCCTGATATATCCTATTATCCATTCTTTTCCTCAATGAAAGCGAAAAACTTTCTTTAAAAAGGCCTCAGCCAATTTCTTTAAAAGTTCTTGCATGTCCTTGCTCTCTCCAAATTCCTCAAGGGGCTTCCCTTGAGAGAGAAATTTTATATATGGAATTTCCAGAAGCAAAGGCACCTTGGTCTCCTCAAGAAAGGCTGAAAATTCCTCTGGCTCTCCATAGAGATCAGCCATATTTTGGATTATACCTAAAAGGGGTACCCTCTCTACTTTCAAGATGCTTAAGGTTCTGAGACTATCGGCTAAAGCCATTCTATGGGGGGTGGTGACTAAGACAAAACCATCAGGGTTAAAGAGTGAGAGCATGGAAAGGAAGATATCCCCTGTGCTTGGGGGTAAGTCCAAAACAAGGAAGTCAAGGGGGCCCCAGACTACCTTCATGGTAAGCTCCTGCAAGAGTTTTCCAGCCATAAGCCCCCTCATAAATAGGGGCTCACGCTCAGAGACAAGAAAGGAGAGACTCATCACTTTTAGGCCGCAAATCTCAGCTGGCTTAAATCCCTCAGGACACCTTAGGGGAGTCACCTTATCCATAGTCAAAAGAAGGGTTGCATTAGGGCCATAAAAGTCAAGATCATAGAGCCCTACCTTAAAGCCTTCTTCTCTTAGAGCAAGAGAGAGAAGAACAGACGCCGTGGTTTTCCCAACTCCTCCCTTACCACTTCCCACAGCAATGATAAACCTTGTCTCCTTAAGGGGAGAGTGTTTACGAAAACTCTTCTGGCTTAATTCCTCTTTTAAATTACAGGCCTCATTCTTTTCATTCATGACTATAGATCCTTCAAACCAAGCACATCAAGCATGCAGTAAACCCCAGGCTTTTTATCAACAACCCACAGAGCAGCTCTCAGTGCTCCTCTGGCAAAGGTCTCTCTTGAGCTTGCCTTGTGAGTTAGTTCCAACCTTTCCCCTATGCCTGCAAATAAAACCGTATGTTCACCCACAATATCTCCCCCTCTGATAGTTTGAATACCTATCTCCAATGGCGGTCTTTCTCCAATAATACCCTCTCTACAAAAGCGAAAATGCTCTTCCCCTCTATTCAAAACTCTGGCTATAGCATGAGCAAGTTTAAGGGCTGTACCACTTGGGGCATCCTTTTTCATACGGTGATGGGCTTCAATTATCTCAATGTCATAGCCTTCGGAGAGAACTTTAGCTGTCAACTCTACCAATTTAGTAAGCAAATTTACACCCGTGCTCATGTTATAGTCCTGAACTAAGGGGAAGTGTTTAGTTGCAAGGTCATGAATTTCTTGTAGCTCTTCCTTGGCAAATCCTGTAGTGCCTATGACCATAGCCTTGCCATACTTGGCATTTATTCGGGCATGCTGAAGGCTTGCCTTATGAAAGGTAAAATCAATGATTACATCCCCTTTAGTGATAACCTTTTCTAAGGAGTCTTCAACAATAATACCTGTGCGGGGTAGCCCAAGGACCTCTCCCACATCCTTTCCTACATAGGGGCTTTCAGGGGCCTCAAAGGCTCCCACAAGATCAATCTCTGGGTGTTGAAAAATAAGCTGGCCAATCATGCGGCCCATCTTTCCAGCTATCCCTGCCACAACAGCTTTTACTGGCATAGCCTTCCCTCCTCTCTTTCCTTTTTATAAAACTCCTCTAAATAGGTCTCAAAAACCTTCCAAACTCGCTCTTCTGGTTCCCTCTTTTCTAAGAAAAAATAGAATTCTTTAAAAAGCTCTCTTTCGTCAAACTTCATTTCCTCCACAACGGGCTCTTCGTAGCTATAAACCTCTTTTGAGATCTCCCCTTGATTTCTCACATAGTCCAGATAAAGAATATTAGGAAACTTGGTCTTTAATTTTTGATGAACCTGATAAATGGGTTCCTCATCCTCCAGGAGAATTTTAACAAATGCCTTGGTTGGGGGAAGGGACATAAGGGTTTCAAAAGTGCCTTGTAAAAGCTTTAGCTCGTAAGTGGGAGAAAGAGGTATTAATTCCTGATGCTGAATGGTTCTCTCTTTGACCTCGAGGAGAAGGACTCCCCTTTCTTCCCCATAGGTCTCAAAGGCATAGGGAAGAGGAGCTCCTGGATAGATAAATTTTCCTTGATGCACCTGGGATCGATGTAAATGTCCAAGCAAAAGGGCATCAAAGGAGAGAAAGAGCTCCGCTGGTAATAGATAATCATTACTTAGGCCTCTAAGGTTAATTTCCTCTCCAGAGAAGATACCTCTCTCTAAGGCAAAATGTCCCATTAAAAAAGCAGGTCTTTCCAACTCCATTCTCTCCAAAAGATAGACAAGGATCTCTCTAAGGGTGATACTGTGCCAAGAGGTAAGGCCTTGCTTAAGGGGAGGTATCTTTTCCAAGAGCTCGAAGGCTGGAAGATAGGGTAAAAGATAAAGGTTCAGACCCTCTCCCTTTTCTGTCTTTAATTTAAATGGTTGCAAGAAGAATCTGAGATCATCAACAATGTATATGAAGGCTAATTCAAGAAAGTATTTGTGTAAAGCCGTGCGGCGAGAATCGTGATTGCCTAAAATAAAAAAAGAAGGAATTTTAAGAGAGGCAAGTTCTTTAAGGAATTCCTCAAAGAAAAAGAGGGTCTCTTGATCAGGTATAGGTTTATCCAAAATATCTCCTGCCACAAGAAGGGCGTCAGGAGAGAGATCTCTTAAAAGGGGGATAAAGGTTTCCAGAAAAAATTTGGCCTGTTTGGAGAGTAATTTTTGCTGATATAGGTTTTTCCCTAAATGCCAATCGGAGGTAAGAAGAAGTCTCATTTCTTATTAAAAGCTAAGATAAAAAGCTCTTTACTGCCCTTTCTTGTTGCTTTGGGTCTAAAGATTTTAACATCTTTAAAGAATTTTTCAAATTCCTTCCTTAGTAGAGGTAATTCTGGCCCATCAAAGACCTTAACGAGCAAGGTTCCACCTTTTTTAAGAAGACCTTTAGAGAGTTCGAGAGCCCGCTTAACCAATTCAACAGACCTTAGGTGATCTGTTAGCTCAATCCCTGTAGTCTTAGGAGCCATGTCACTCACGATAAGATCAAATTCCTGAATACCTGTAGCCCTGATCTCTTCCTCCGTAAGCTCAAAGACATCTCTCTGAAGGAATAGAAACAGTTTAGAGCTAAATTTAACAGGTTCCAAATCTACTCCTACGACCCTTCCCTGAGGCCCTATGATTTCACAGATAAACTGTGACCAAGAACCTGGGCTTGCCCCTAAGTCAAGGACTTTAAATCCAGGTTTAATAATCTTAAACTTTTCTTGTATCTCCATTAATTTAAAGACTGAACGAGCAGGATAGCCCTTTTCCTTTGCAAGCCTTGCCCACTTATCAAACCAAGGATTCTTAGAGGAAGTTTTCATGATGAGCAGCCCTTTTTGAAATTTATTAAAGCACTTAAAAGAAAAATTTAAAGTTTTATCTTTCTTTGAAAAGTCAAAAAATGGGTTATACTTGCTTTATAATTCCTTAGTGATTTGCCTGGGGGAGAGGGGATGGCTATTACCTCAGTGGAAGTAAAAAAAATTGCTCACTTAGCAAGGCTTGACTTTAGTGAAGAGGAGCTACTTCCCTTTACTGAAGAGCTTTCAAACATACTGAACTATTTCAAAGAACTTGAAGAGGTTGATACCTCCCATATCTCCCCTACCTTTCATCCTCTTAAGAAGAAAACTCCTTACAGGGAAGATGAAGTAAAACCCTTTGAGGATATTGAAATTCTCTTAAAGAATGCTCCAGAGGTAAAAGAGGGAGCTATTGTAGTCCCCAAGGTTATTAAGGCCCCCTAAGTTTTTCGAGGTGATAATATGGATTTAAGAGAATTAACTATTACTTCAGCCCTAAAGCTTCTCACCGAAGGGAAGATCTCAAGCCTTGAATTAACTAAGCTCTGTCTTGAACAAATAAAGCGGTATGACTCAAAAGTTAAGGCCTTTCTTTATGTAAATGAAGAGTGGGCCTTAGCTCAGGCTGAAAACTCAGACAAGAGAAGAAAGGAGGGGAAAGCAGGGCTTCTTGAGGGTATCCCCTTATCCATAAAGGATAATATCCATATTAAGGGGCATCCCACAACCTGTGCCTCCAAAATTTTAGCTAACTACATAGCCCCTTATAATGCTACAGTTATAGAAAAGCTCACACAAGAAGGGGCTGTTTTCATAGGTAAGACCAACATGGATGAGTTTGCCATGGGGTCTTCCACGGAGAATTCGGCCTTCTTTCCTACGCATAATCCCTGGGATTTAGAGAGAGTGCCTGGGGGCTCATCAGGGGGCTCAGCAACTGCTGTAGCCATGAGAATGGGGCTTGGATCCCTTGGCTCTGATACAGGTGGCTCCATAAGGCAACCTGCTGCCTTCTGTGGCGTAGTAGGCATGAAACCCACTTATGGACTTGTCTCACGCTTTGGCCTTGTAGCCTTTGCCTCATCACTTGATCAAATTGGACCTTTTGCCCTCACTGTTGAAGATCTTGCCCTTCTTCTCAGGGCCATTGCAGGCCATGATCCCAAGGATTCAACCTCTGCAGAAATAGAAGTCCCTAATTACCTCGGTTATATCTACCAAAATGAGAAAACCTCCTTTAAAATAGGCCTACCTAAAGAATACTTCTCTGAAACCCTCTCCCCAGAGATAGCAAAGCCACTGGAAAATACCATAAAGCTTTTGGAAAAAAGACATCAAATTAAGGAGATCAGTCTTCCCCATACCAAATATGCCGTAGCTACCTACTACATAGTAGCTCCTGCTGAGGCAAGCTCAAATTTAGCAAGATATGATGGCATTAAATACGGTTTTAGGGCTGAAGCCAAAAATCTACTTGAACTTTACAAGAAGAGCAGGGCCTATGGCTTTGGAAAGGAAGTAAAGAGAAGAATCATGCTTGGAACCTATGCCCTTTCAGCAGGTTATTATGATGCCTATTACCTCAAGGCCTCAAAAGTTAGGACCTTAATTAAAGAGGACTTTGAACGGGCCTTTAAAGAGGTTGACCTAATACTTGCCCCCACAACCCCTACCCCACCTTTTAAATTAGGAGAAAAGATAGCTGATCCCCTTCAGATGTATCTTTCTGATATCTTTACCATCCCTGTGAACTTAGCAGGACTACCTGGATTGAGCCTTCCTGTTGGCCTAACAGAAAAGGGGCTCCCCGTTGGAGCACAGATAATTGGCCCAGCCTTCAGAGATGAGTTAGTCTTAGCCCTTGCCTATCAAATAGAAAAAGAACTTGCTCTTAAACTTATCCCCCCTCTGATGGCTTAACTTTTCCTATTTCTATGACTAATCCCCCTAAAAATTCTAAGGATTTACCCACTCCTCATGACACCTTCTTTAAATTCCTTTTTGGTAATCTCCAGAATATAAAAGACTTTTTGGGCACCTTCTTTCCACAACTTTCTGAACATTTGGTTCTTAACTCTGTTGAACTTAAGCCCACAGAGAAATTTTCCCATCTTCGTAACCAATCTCTCTACTTAGATCTTGTCGTGAAGGCCAAAATGAAGGGTCAAGACCTTCATATATATCTGATCTTTGAGCATAAAGCAAATCCTGATAGAGAGGTCTATCTTCAACTTTTAAGATATAAATTAGCCTGTTGGGAAGAGGATTTAAAACATAAAAAACCTTACACGCCAATTTTGGCCATAATTTTCTATCAGGGAAAGAATAAATGGCCTTATCCCATGAAATTTAGTGAATTCTTTCCCACTATTCCGAAGGAACTAAAAGACCATCACTTAGATTTTGAACCCTTCCTGTTTGACCTCACCAAAATAAAGAATGAAGATTTACAGAGACTTATTAGCCGAAACAGGATCCTCAGAATGGGTTTAGAGGTTCTAAAAAGGGCTCAATGGGGAAACAAAGAGGACTTCCTCACTTTACTTGAAGAGTTAGAGGACCTCTTGAGAGAACATAAAGCTGAATATGGAGAGGAAGTTGTCCTCTTAGCAGAAATGAGTATAATTTATCTTCAAAGGGCCTTTAAAATGAGTGCTATGGAGGTAGAAAAGATGCTCCAAAAGAGAAGAGAAAAATTTAAATCTATTATAGATGTCTGGGTTGAAAGGGGGATAAAACAAGGTATAAAACAGGGTATACAACAAGGGCTCATTATAAATACCCAGGATCTCATTATTGAGGCTTTAGAAGAGAGATTTGGCCCTATTCCTGCAAGCTGGAAAGAGAGGATCAAAAAGATAGAAGACCTGGAATACCTAAAAAAGCTTCATCGGGCAGCTGTGAAGGTAAATACACTGAAGGAAATGGAACTTCTATTAAAGAATTCTCCAGATGAGATGTAAATTAGTTTGGTGAGTTATGAGCCTTAAGATCAAAAGAAAGACCTTAGGGAAGGGTTTAACGGAATTAATCCCCGAGTTATCAGAATTGGAGAGGGATACTCTTCAGGCAAAGGCTCAAGGTTATCAGGAACTTCCTGTGGAGATGGTTACCTATTTTAGTTATCAACCAAGGCTCACCTTTAAAGAGGATGAATCCTTTGAAGAGTTGATGAGATCTATCAAAGAAAAGGGAGTGCTCCAGCCCATTTTGGTGAGAAAAATCACCGAGGGCCTTTATGAATGTGTGGCTGGAGAGAGGAGACTTAGGGCCGCTAAAAAATTAGGCCTAAAAACAGTTCCTGTCATCATTAAAGAGCTAAGTGATGAAGAGGCCTTGCTTGTCTCCATCATGGAAAACCTTCAGAGAAAGGATCTCAATCCCATGGAAATAGCCTTAGCCTATAAAAATCTCATGGAACGCTTTGGCTATACCCAGGAAGAAGTGGCAGAAAAGGTGGGAAAGGATAGGGCAACAGTTGCCAACTTTTTGAGGCTTTTGAAACTCCCCAAGGAAATACAGGATGACCTCCTTGCAGAGAGGCTTACTGCTGGCCATGGCAAGGCCCTTCTTAGCTTACCTACTGAGGAATTACAGCTTAAGGCAAGGAAAATAATTTTAGAAAAAAACCTCTCTGTGAGGGAGACAGAAAAACTGGTTGAGGCCTTAAAAAGGGAACCTGTAGAAAAAAAGCCCAAAGCCCCAGATGAAGACCTTCTTGCACTGTCTGAGGAAATAAGTAAGCTCTTAGGCACAAAAGTAGAAATAAAAATGAAAAGGAAAAAACCTTGCTTTTATATATATTTTGAATCCATTGAGAGTGCAGAGGCCTTTTTAGAGAGATTGAGAGCCCTCTCTTCCTAATTCTTTTTCGTCCTTTGCCGAGTTGTTCTTTTA
Source organism: uncultured Caldimicrobium sp. (assembly GCA_964493015.1). Taxonomy (GTDB): domain Bacteria; phylum Desulfobacterota; class Thermodesulfobacteria; order Thermodesulfobacteriales; family Thermodesulfobacteriaceae; genus Caldimicrobium. Next base: position 32,717 of record CAZBLU010000006.1, on the reverse strand, counting down.
GAGGAAGACGCCCCCTTAGAAGTAGAAGACCTCTTAGGAGGCTCCTTTGTCTCAGCAGAGGGATTCATCTCCCTTTCATCGAGGACAAAGACCTGGAACTCTCCTTCGGCAGTCTTTAAAGTTACTGCCCTTAAATTGAGCTTAGACAGATTTTTAAAAAAGGAATTTTTGGCTGGAAAAGGGATCTTAAGGAGATAATTTGTCTCAGGTGGGGTTATCCCTCGTCTTAATTCAGCATTAAGTTTTCTTATGGTATCCCAGTCAGTTTCTGCAGCTAAAGCCAGGGCCTTGAGATCAAGCCCACCAGGTACTTCCACCTCCACAAAATCCCAAGGATTTTCTATTATAGGTTCAAAACCGTATTTCTCTGGGTTCTTCACAATTATAGTCATAGCAAGCCACTGGGGCACATAGGCAAAGGTCTCAAAGGGTATAGCTCCGCTCATCATGAGCTTCCAGTAGTCAGCAAGATTTCTGGCTTTAAGAGCTCTGGACACCCTTCCTTCTCCTGCATTATAGCTTGCCACAGCAAGCCTCCAATCCCCAAATATCTCATAAAGCCTCTTTAAATAACGAGCTGCCGCATAGGTAGCTTTGAGAAAATCCCTCCTTTCATCAATCCAGTAATTGATCTTTAAACCATAGTGTCTTGCTGTGCCCTCAATGAATTGCCAAATTCCCACAGCATTAGCTGGGGATACCGCAAAAGGATTACAACCACTTTCCACAAGGGCAAGATAAATTAGATCCTCAGGAAGCCCCTCCTCCCTAAATATCAGACGAAAATATGGCAGATAGGGCTCGCACCTCTTTAGCCATCTCTGAGTAACCTCTTTCTTCTCTGTGGAAAAATATTTAACAAAATAACTTATCTGGGCATTGATATCCTGAGGGAGGTGCCTAATAAGTTCTCCTGGCAAAATCTCCACATTCTCAATATGCTCTGTAAGTAAATCTCTCTCCTCCTGAGCTTTAAGGGGAAAAACAAATAAAAAAAGACTCAACAATAGAAGGTAAAAGAGCCCTTTAATCATGACTAAGGCCTCAAAAGCTCGCTCAAGTAAGCAAGAGAGGAAAGGGCATCCCCCTCCTTCTTAGCCTCAATGGTTAGGAGAGGAAGGGCTGAATGCTTCTTTAAAAATTGAAAAATCTCTGGAAACTTAACAATCCCCTGCCCTAAGGCAAGATGATCATCCCATTTTCCTCTGTTGTCATGACAGTGCATCTCTCGGAGATAGGGATAAAGCTCTTCAAGCCAAGCTAATTCTTCAACTTCAGAAAACACTCGGGCATGGGCAGGATCAAAACACCAGCTTAGTTCTCCCTGATAGGTCTCAAAAATAGGCCTCATGAAGGAAGGATCTGGCTCAAAGGTATTCTCCAAGGCAAGCCTTAAACCAAGCGAGCAGGAAAAAGCTAATATTTGAGGAAGGCTTTCTTCTATAAAGATTTTTCTCCACTCCTCTTTAGTTTCCCGGTGATAATCTGGATGATATCCTGAATGAAAGACACAGAGAAGGGGCTCAAAAATAGAGGCAATCTCCATACCCTGAAAAAGTCTCTTTAAACTTACTTTGCGTATCCAGGTGTCAAAACCTGCTAAAGAGAGATCCATAAAGGGTAGATGGATTGTAGGGATAAGCCCTTTTTCTCTTAATCTCTTAGCTACAGCTCTAAAAGCCCTTCTGTCCTCCTTATCAAGGACTTCAGGTTTTAAGGAAATCTCTACAGGTAAGCCCTTTTCTAAAAGAGGCTCAAGGTATTTCTCTTTGAGTAGTTCAAAGGGTATAGAAATCCTTATTTCCATGACAGACCCCATATTATCCTGCCTCATAAAAGGCTTCAATCATTTCTACCACTCTTTTAGCTTCTTCAAGCTTAAGATAGGGATAGAAAGGAAGGCTTAAGATCTCCCTACACAAGGCCTCTGTTTCTGGAAGATCCCCTTCTTTAAATTTAAGCTCCCGATAAACAGGCTGCAGATGCAAAGGAAGAGGATAATAGATCCGCGTATAAATTCCATTTCTCTCTAAGAAAGCTCTCAAGGCATCCCTCTTTTCAGCTCTTATGGAGAAGATGGAATAATTGGGATTACTCCCATGGGGTGGCACAAGGAGCCTAACTTGAGGGATCTTCCTTAATTCCTCTTCATAGAATGAGGCTAAATCAGCTCTTAGGGTCTTTTCTCTCTGGAAATACTGAAACTTGACCCTTAGAATAGCACACTGGATCTCATCTATGCGTCCATTAACTCCGTGATATTCATAGTAATAAGAGCCTGTTTGCCCATGCTCTTTTAAAATCCTAATTTTTTGGGCAAGCTTTTCATCATGGGTAAAGACCATTCCGCCATCCCCAGCACAAGAAAGTGTTTTGGTAGGGTAAAAGGAGGTGGCACTGGCTATCCCAAAGGTTCCTACCTTTTTACCTTCTAACTCTGCCCCAAAGGCCTGACAGATATCTTCAATTAAATAAAGTCCCCTCTTTGCACAAAACTCAGCAATTTCCCTTAATCTCGCAGGGATACCAAAAATGCTTACGGCTATCACCGCTGAAACTTGCCTACCTTGAGAAATTAATACACTATAAGCCTCCTCTAAGGCCTGAGGAGAAATATTCCCACTCTCTGCCTCAACATCGACAAAGTGGGGAATAAGTCCAGCCCTCACTACAACTTCACAGGTTGCTACAAAGGTAAAAGAAGGAAGAAGGACATATGAACCCTTAGGCAAGTCAAGGGCTTTAAGAATTAGATAGAGGGCTTCAGTTCCAGAAGAGACACCTACTGCATACCTAACCCCTAAATATTGGGAAAGTTCTCTTTCTAAGGCCTCAGTTTCTGGTCCATTAAGATATTGACCACTTTTTAGGACCCTTACTACAGCTTCCTCAAGGAGATGGCCATAAACCTGATAGGCCCTTTTTATATCTAAAAAAGGTATAATTGATGACAAGAATCCCCTCCATAACTGTTTGGTTTTCATTATATTTTAATATAAGCATCTTAACAAGAGGCCTGCGCAAATTTCTCTTTTGAGTTTCCTTACCATCTTAACAAGCTCTTACTTTTTCTTAAGTTCCTGATAGACAGCCTCAGCAAGAAACCTTTCTTTGAAGTAAATTTGGATTGTAACCTTTTGAATGTTAAGTTTGACAAGCCACTCCTTTCCACTTTTGGCTACTCCCGTCTTACTTTTATTATTAGAAACTCCACCTCCAAAGGCAAAGACAAGAAATAAGACAAAAAAAACTGATTATGACCAGATTTAAAATGTTAAATTTTTGTTAAATCCTCTGAGAAAAAAGGAAACACCCTTGTGAGACCCTTTAACCACAAGCCGGCGGTGGGGATTGAACCCACGACCTGTGGATTACGAATCCACTGCTCTGCCGCTGAGCTACGCCGGCTCCATCAACTTTAATTTTAATCTTAAATCCGAGGACCTTCAAGAACCCTTTTTCTACTAATAACCGCTATGATTCCCAAGAAGATCAGAAATAGGACTATAAAACCACGGGCTAACCACTTATTGGGATCTGGCTCTCTCAATACCTCTAAAATCTTTTCGCTAAACCAAAAATAGCCTATGCACAAAATAAAAAGGGGAGACACAATGGCTGTCAAATAAACAAAGGCCTTGGGAAGCTTAAGTGCAGTATCAGTAGTTAATTCTCTGTAAAAATTATCTATCCCAAAAACCCAGATAAAAACAATAATCTCAATCAGGGCAAAGAGGAGTAAGAAAACAGCTCCAGCCCAAAAATCAAGTTCATCAAGAAAATTGGGCACAAAGGCACAAAGATGGGCCCCTAAAACCACAAAAAGCATGCTGACAGTAACCGCCTTGGTATGGCTCCACTTCATTTCATCTTCAAAAAGGGCAACCAAGGGCTGAATAAGAGCAAGAGAGGAAGTTAGGGCCGCTATAAAAAGAAGGGAAAACCATAAGAAAGAAATAAACTGACCCAAAGGTAGACTCATCAATATGGCAGGCATGGTCATGAATCCCAGCCTAAAGGTTCCCTCTTTAGCAAGCTCTGGAATAGCTAAGGCTCCAAACATGGCAAAAGCTGCAGGAATAGCAATGCTTGCTCCAATGATAACCTCAATGAATTCATTTACAGAGGCTGTATAAAGGCCAGCCTTTACCACATCTTCCTTAGGTTTTACATAGCTAGCATAAGTGGCAATCGCACCCATGCCCAGAGAAAGAGTAAAAAAAATCTGGCCAGAAGCCTCAATCCAGGTCATGGGATCCTTTATCCCTGAGAAATTAAGATTATAAATAAATTTTAACCCCTCAAAGCCTGCACCTCCTTTGGCAGTAAGAGAAAGGATCCCTAATAAGATACCCAAAATTATCAAGGCAGGCATTCCTATCTTAGCCGTTATCTCAATCCCCCTGACCACACCCCTCTGAAGTATAACCCAATTAATTGCCAGGGTTAGCCAGAAAAAGACCCCAGCCCAGAAAGAAGGAGCTGTATAGGCCTTAAAGAAGTTCACATAAGGCTCCATGGCTACCTTGGGATCCTCAGAAATCACAGGTTCAGGGATAGCTCCAATTAGAGAATAGATAGCAAATCCCAAGGTCCAAGACTCTATCCAAAGGTAATACATAACTATGAGCACAGGAATAGCAACCCCTATAGAGCCGAGAACTCTTGCCCAAGAGGCATGGTTAAAAAAGAGGCCAATAATACCTGTCATAGAGCCATGGCCCCTTTTGCCAGCATATCTCCCGATTACCCATTCAAGGAGCATCACGGGAAGCCCAAGAAGAAGAAGGGAAATAAAGTAAGGGACCATAAAGGCTCCCCCTCCATAGAGGGCAGCCTTTGAGGGAAACCTCAAGAGATTACCAAGACCTACAGCATTACCTGCCGCCGCAAATATCAACCCAACTTTTGAAGCCCAGGCTTCTCTTTTTACCGACATAGGTATTTCTCTTTGATGCGCCTAATTATAATATGGGCTGTATTAAAAGCAAGCTGTATACTTCCCTTAGGCACCGCTATATCCCCAGCCAAAAAAAGCCCTGGTAAATTGCTTTCAAAATACTCGTCAACCTTTGGACGATCCTCTAAATCGAACTCCACCCCTATGTATTTCAGAAAACCCTTAGGAGTGCTCCCACCAAGACAATAATAAACAAAATCATAGATATCAGTGCGGCCATCCTTGTAATAGACCTTTACTTTTCCATCCTCTGCTTCCACTTTCTCTATATCTGTGCCCATAAGAAGTTTTACCTTCCCTTCAGCCACCTTCTCTTCCAGGATTTTAAGATTTACAGGATTAATCCGGAAAAACTGTGGTCTCCTGTAAGACAAATAGACCTCACACTTGGGACATAAAAAAGAGGCAACCTCTGCCGCTGTATCTCCCCCTCCCACAACAAGGACCTTCCCACCTGCAGGACAGATATTTGGGGGCTCAAAAAATACTTTATCCCTTATCTCCTTAGGAATAGGATAGTCTGGCTTCTTGGGTTGACCAAAAATGCCAATTGCCACAACCACAAAATCAGACAAAATTTTGGGTTCTCTATTGACGGTTATCTCATACCCCTGCTCCAAACGTTTAATGTAATTTACCTCGCTTTGCAACCTAATATCAAGTCCATAGTCCTCTATCCACTTCTTTATCCTTGCCAAAAATTCTTCTTTAGATTCCGTTTCAAACCTGCAGACCCCAATAGGAGCAACATCAACCCCTCTATAGACGGCATCTACACGTTTCCCTGGTCTAAATAGCCTCTCAATGGTATCACAGACATGAGGGGCCTTCTCTAAGATAACCACAGGGTCAATCCCTGCAACCTTGGCCTCAATTCCGCAGGCAATACCTGCAGGGCCAGCCCCAACAATAGCTATCTTAACTCTTTCCATCCCTCTTAACCTCCTCCTTGAATCTTTTTTTCCCAGGCCCAAGCATGAGTCAAAATTATATAAAGCTCCTCAAAACGTGGCCTAAAACCAAGTATTTGCCTTATCTTATCAGTCTTGGCTATTAGTATAGGGGGATCGCCAGGTCTCCTCCCTACTTCTCTTACTTCAAAATCTATCCCTGTAACCTTCTTTGCCTCAGCAACCACCTCTCTAACAGAATAGCCCTTTCCATAACCACAGTTAAGCACTAAGGACTCCCCCTTCTCTAAAAGATATTCCATGGCTAAGACATGGGCCTCGGCTAAATCCATCACATGGATGAAATCCCTCACACAGGTGCCATCAGGCGTGGGATAGTCAGTGCCATAAATCTCTAAATAGGGGAACTCACCCTTTGCAGTCTTTAAAGCCCTGAGAATTAGATGAGTTGGCTGATTATAGGCAGGACCAAGCTCCCCCTCAGGATCAGCACCTGCCACATTGAAATATCTCAAAGAAATATACTTTATCTCCCCAGCCTTACTCATGTCCCTCAGAATCTTCTCCACCATTGCCTTGGATTCCCCATAGGGGCTTATGGGCCTCATCTCTGCCTCTTCAGGAACAGGTATCTCCTCTGGAATTCCATACACCGCTGCCGAAGAGGAAAAAATAAACTTATCTATCCCCGCCTTTTGCATGGCAGAGAGTAAAGAAAGGGTATTACCTACATTGTTGTAATAATATTTCAAAGGCCTCTCTACACTTTCTGGCACCACAATAAAGGCAGCAAAATGCATAACAAGATGGGGCTTAAATTCCTTGAAAAGTCTGAATAAGCTATCTTCTTCCCTTAGGTCTATTTTATGGTGTTTGCCGTAGAGAAGATTTCTACCGCTACTGGTGGAGAGATTATCAACCACTACCACCTCGTGACCAGCCTTAGTAAGAAGCTTAACCACATGAGAACCAATATATCCAGCTCCCCCTGTAACTACCACCCTTTTTGGTGCACTTTTACCCATTTTGAAAACCTTCTCCTTAGGCAAAATTATCCATATTTATAGATTATAATATAAAATATTTCGAAATTTTTTTTAGCTTTAACATGTTTTCTTTTTTTTTCAACATGTTACAATATAAAATCACATGAAGCGAGAAAGGCTTTGGATCAAAAAGCTTCCATCAAGGGAGCTACTCTATACTTTTATACTGGAAGGTGGCTTCACTCCCCTTATTTCTCAAATTCTAATAAATAAAGGCTTTCAGGAGGTAAGTTCTGCCTATCGATTTCTCTTTCCGCAACTTACTGATTTGGGTTCTCCCTTTGAGATACCTGGCATGCTTGAAGCTGTAAAAAGGCTCTCGGTTAGTCTTGAGAGAGGAGAGGCCCTTGGTATATATGGAGATTCTGATGTAGATGGCATTGTGGGCTCCTATATACTTTATGATTTTCTTAAAAAAATCACAGGGATTCCCCCTTTGGTGATCATACCTGACAAAAATAAGGAGGGCTATGGTTTTCATAGTAAATTTTTACCCATTTTTAAGGAGCGTGGGGTAAAGCTTATTATTACTGTTGATGTGGGGATCTCGGCAGTAGAGACGGTTAATACCGCTAAAATGTTGGGTATGGAGGTAATCATTACTGATCATCATGAAATTAGGCAGAAACCAGAGACTTATATAGTTTCTGGGAAATTGACCCCTACGGACTCACCCTTTCACTACCTCTGTGGTGCAGGGGTTGCTCTGGCCCTAATTCGAGGATTAAGAAGCTATCTCTATCAAAGAGGTTTTTTTAAAGAAATGAAGCCTCCCTCTCTTAGAGAATACTTAGAACTTGTAGCTCTTGCCACTTTAGCAGATATGGTTCCCCTTGTAGGAGAAAATAGAATTATTACCTATTTTGGCTTTCGTGATCTTTCTGAACCAAGTCATCCCCTCTTAAAGGAGCTTATCCAAAGTCTTAATTTGAAGCTACCCCTCTCAGAGGAGGATCTTCACTTTAAAATTATACCTCGCCTTAATGCCTGTGGACGCTTAGGCAAGGGAGAGCTCCTTTTTAACCTTCTTGCTAAGGATGATCAGGCGGTAGAGGGAGAGGCTGTTAAAATTTTAGAAGATATCTATGGGGAAAGACAGCTTTTAGAAGGAGAAATCTGGGAGAAAATAGATAGAGAAACTAACTCTATGGCACACCATAGGGTAATTTTAGGAGTTTTTGAGGGTATTCCCAGGGCTATGCTTGGGCTTTTAGCTAATAGATTGAAGAGAAAATATGAAAGGCCTGTTCTTCTTGTAAGTTTGGAAAATGGCCTTGCCTATGGGTCTGGAAGAAGTCCTGAGGGTATTGATCTTCTTGACCTTCTATGGCCTTATAGAGAGCTCTTTCTGGAATTAGGAGGACATAAAAAGGCCTTTGGCTTTCAAATACTCCGTGAAAACCTTAAGACTTTAGAGAAGATTTTGCGAGATTTACCCTTAGAAGACTCTACCCAAGAACCCGCCCTTTATGTAGAGGCAGAAACCACTGTAGCTGAACTTTTACTGGAAGAAAACCTATCCATCATCAGAGAGTTTCCTCCCTATGGCATAGGACATGAGCCACCTCTTCTTGCCCTCAAGGGCTTTCAAGTAAAAAGCTGCGAATATCTCAAAGAGAAGCATACAAAATTTTTATTAAGAGACGGAGCAAAAGAACTCTATGCCCTCTATTTCAATCAGATATGTCCTGAAAGCATCCATCTACTTGCAGGCTACCCATATATTAATAACTATTCACAAAGGCTTGAGATTAAGGTAGAGGATGTCAAGTTATAAAAACATTCGGGAAATTAAAGAAGAGGAAGAATTTGTTCAACTGTCCCCCAGGGCTCAAAAATCTAAATTTTCTAAAGGTCGGCTTAGACCTGAGTGCGAGTGTGAAATCCGCACTGCCTTTGAGAGGGATCGAGACCGTATAATTCACTCTAAGGCCTTTAGGCGCCTTAAACACAAGACCCAGGTCTTTCTTGCACCCAGAGGAGATCACTACCGAACAAGGCTTACTCACACCTTAGAGGTAGCTCAAATTGCCCGAACCCTTGCCAGGGCCTTAAAATTAAATGAACCTCTAACAGAGGCCATAGCCCTTGGCCATGACCTGGGGCACACCCCCTTTGGACATGCAGGAGAAGAAGTATTGAATGAAATACTACCTGGAGGTTTTAGACATTATGAACAAAGCTTAAGGGTGGTTGATTTTTTGGAAAAGGAAGGGCATGGCCTAAATTTAACCTATGAAGTGCGCATAGGTATATTAAAACATTCTAAAGGCAAAGGGCCCATTAGTGTGCAGGACGAGGAAAATATCTCTCTTGAGGCACAAACTGTGAGATTTTCTGATGTCATTGCCTATGTAAACCATGACATTGATGACGCCTTGAGGGCAGGTATAATAAAAAGGGAAGACCTGCCCTGGGAGGTAAGAAAAACTCTTGGGGAAACCCATGCAGAAAGGATTGATACCCTCATTAAAAGTATCATTTATACCACTATGGAAGCAAACTGGGAAAAAATAGCCATGGAACCAACCAAACTTAGGGCTTTAGAAATTTTGAGAGATTTTCTCTTTGAAAAGGTTTACTTTTCCCCATTAGTAAGAAAGGAATTTGAAAAGGCTAAAAAGATCCTTTATGCCCTCTATGAATATTACGAAAAAAACTTTGAGAAAATTGAGTATCTCACTAAGGCGAGAGAGCTTTTTCCTGAGGAAAACCTCTCCCGTCTAATAGCAGACTATATCTCGGGGATGACAGATCGCTTTGCCCTTTATCAATATTATGAACACTTTATCCCCAAACCCTGGGGTTTAAACTTACCAGAGGAGGTGTCTTTTTGAGATGGCTACTAAAAAGATAGGTTGGTTTACCACCGCAAGGGATGAAGCTGCCCTCTCTCTTTTGAAAATAGTTTATCAAAAGATGCGTGAAGGTTTTCTACCCCTTGAGATTAGCTATGTCTTTGTAAGTAAAGAGGCTGATGAAAGCCCTCAGGCTAAAGCCTTCATAGAAGAGGCAAGAGATAAAATGAATCTAAAGGTCATATCCTTTTCAGCCCTCCGCTTTGAACCAGAACTTAGGAAAAAGGATCTTGAAAGCTGGAGAAAACTTTATCACCAGGAGGTTTTAAAGAGGCTTCCTGAAGAGGTGGACTTAGGGATGCTTGCTGGTTATATGTGGGTGGCCTCTGCAGAATTTTGCGAGAGGCTGCCCCTTCTTAATCTACATCCAGCCCTTCCAGGTGGCCCTAAGGGGACCTGGCAAGAGGTTATCTGGCAACTCATAAGTGCAAGGAGCGCAGAAACAGGCGTTATGATCCATCGGGCTACACCTGAGCTTGACGAGGGCCCACCCTTAACCTTCGTAAGATTCCCCATACGAACATCTGAATGGCTACCTCTCTGGAATCACACAGAACAAGTACTTCTCAAATACCATCTAAAAGGCCTTAGAGAAAGAGAGGGAGAAAAGAATCTCCTCTTTCAAAAAATAAGAGAAGAAGGAGTAAAGAGGGAATTACCTCTTATCGTTTTTACCCTTAAATACTTTGCTGAAGATAAAATCTCCTGGTATAATGAAAACCTACCCTACGACTTAACTGAGGTAGTAGAAAATTATTTATCGAAGAAGGAGGCCTAAAAATGAAAAAACTATATTTCTTGATTATTCTGTCAAGTTTACTCACTGGTTGTTTAGCCTTACAGGATGACGAGCTCTCAAGCCTTAAGATAAAGGTGCTTAACTTGGAAACTCAGTCCAAGATGCAGGAGACCAAATTGATAGAACTTGAAAAGAAAATGGATTTTTTAGAAAGTAAGCTCTCCAAGGAATTAAGTAATAAGTTCCTTCAGGCCCAAAGTAAACTTCTTTCAGACATAGAGGAACAACGAAAGGAGTTAACGGCTCTGCAAAGTAAGATAGAGGAACTCCATTTTCAAAGAGAAGCCGAAGGAAAGACGCAAAGAAAGGCCTGGGAAGACCTTACCACAAGGATAGAAGCCTTAGATTTAAAGATCAGAAAAATAGAAGCCCTCTTAGCTAATGAAACCAAGGCTAAAGAAGAGGAAACAAAAAAGATTACAAATCAAACCACTCCTCAAACTCCTACTAACGCCACTATAACAGAGGTTAAACCAAAAGTCGAAGCACCTGCCAATCAAACTAAGACCTTTAAAGAATCCTTCAAAGAAGAAGACTATTTCCAAAAAGCTTTTAACCTCTATGAGAAGGGTGACCTCAAAGGAGCTAAGGCCCTCTGGGAAGAATATCTCAAGCTCTTCCCTAAAGGGAAATGGGTTGGCCAAACCCATTTTTATCTTGGCGAGATTGCCTTCAAGGAAAAGGATTATGAAACCGCTATTTTAGAATATCAAAAACTCATAGAGCAACCTGGGGTAAATCCTTTAAAACCAAAGGCTATGTTAAAACAGGCTGAAGCCTTTATAGCTTTAAAGGACAAAAAGGCAGCAGAGATACTTTATAGAAAAATAATAAAAACCTACCCAGGCTCCCCTGAGGCAAAGGAGGCCGAAAAAAGGCTTAAAGCCCTAAAATAACCTTTCTTAGGTTCCCTCTATTAATTCCTCTTCTTCTAACTTTAATAGGCCTGCTCTGTAGGGATTGATAGTGACCACAGGGATGGGAGAGTTCTTAACCACGCCCTCGGCTACACTACCAAAGAGTATTTTATCAAGCCCCTTTCTGCCATGGGTGCCCATAACAATCAGATCAACCCCCTTTTCCTGGGCAATTCTTATTAAGGTCTCAACTACATCCCCTTTCTCAATTACTGATTCCACTTGAGGATAATCTGCAAAATGCTCTTTGATAAAGTCGTCCATAGACTTTCTGGCACCTTCCATAAGGGTCATCTCAAGCTCAGTCAAAGTTTTGACATCCACATAGATTCCCTCGTAAGCTGTAAGATCCTCCAACACATAGGCCACAAGAATTTCTGCCTCCACTTTTTTGGCAAAATCTTTAGCCCATTTAGCTACCACTGGGGCCACATCAGAAAAATCAACTGGAACCATAATCTTTTTGATCTCCCCCATAAAGGCCTCCTCCTACTAATTTTTTTCTTTAGATTTTTATATAATAAATAGAATATTAAAGTCAAGGGTAATTTTCAATTATTTGAAGTAAAGGTCTAAGTAAATAGCAGGAGATTTAATCGGAGATGATATTTTTTCGATAACTTCTCACAACTCTTAATAGAAGTTTCCCAAGCTCACTATCAAGAATATTATGACAAAGGGCCTCAACCTCCCTCCACTGGTCCTCAGGATAAAATACTCCCTGCCTCTTTGGTATCTCAGGAGAAACCTTAGAAAAAGGTGCTGGGCGATAGAGAAACTTTATCACCCTTAGGGGAAATTTTTCCTCTGCTGGATATAAGGCCCTTAATTTTTGAAGGATCCTTTCATGTTGAGAAGACAAATTTTGGAGTTCATAGTGATCTGTAACCCCTACATAAAGAATCCCCTCATCAAAAGACAAAGGGAAAGCCACATCGGCCTTGTCACCTAAAACTTCAGGCCAAACCCTCCTCATGAAGGTAATTATCCTTAGATTTTCTCTTACCTTGGGAGGAAGTCTCAATTTTAAGGCTAAATTTTTAAGAGACTCCATATTTGCTTAAGGTCTTTTCCAAAGAGGCATAAACCCTTTCTTGCAGTTTGGTGAGAAAGTCCTCACTTTCTGCTTCAAACCTAAGGACAAGCACTGGCTGGGTGTTAGAGGCCCTAACTAAGGCCCAACCCTCCTTAAATTCGATGCGTGCTCCATCCACATCTATAACCTTTAAACCCTCTTCTTTAAATGCCTTTACCAAGTCGGCAACCACTTGGAATTTTATTTCATCAGGGCAAGGTCTTCTTATCTCAGGGGTAGAAATCATTTTAGGTATACCTTCAAGGAATGAGGATAGTGGCTTGGGACTCCTTGAGAGGATTTCGGCTAAGCGAAGGCTGGCATAAACACCATCATCAAAGCCAAACCAGCGGTCTGCAAAAAAGAGATGCCCACTCATCTCTCCTGCAAGAAGGGCACCTTCTTCCTTCATCTTTCCCTTGATAAGGGAGTGGCCTGTTTTCCACATAATAGGCCTTCCCCCAAGCTTTTCGATAGTCTCATAGAGAACTCTTGAACATTTAACCTCACCAATGATCTTAGCCCCAGGATGGCTTTTTAATAGATCTTCGGCAAAGATTAATAAGAGCTGATCTCCCCAAATGATATTACCTTGGTCATCAATAACTCCAAGCCTATCACCATCCCCGTCATAACCAAAACCTGCTTCAAGCCCTTTCTTAACCACAGCCTCCTTAAGATACTGCAAATTTTCAGGAACTACAGGATCAGGATGGTGATTTGGAAAAGTGCCATCAAGCTCACAGAAAAGGCATTCGATCTCACAACCAAGCCTTTTAAATATTTCAGGAGCTGTAAGGGCACACACACCATTTCCAGGATCAAGAGCAAGCTTGAGAGGCCTCTCCAAGGTAATATTTTCTACCAGATAATCAATATAGTCTTTAAGGACATCCCTCTCTGAATACCTACCTTCACCCTTCTCAAAATCTTCCCTTTCTATAAGATCTCGCAATCTCTGAATCTCACTTCCAAAAATGGTCTCTTTACCTACGCAGATTTTTAGACCGTTAAATTCTGGGGGATTATGAGAGCCAGTGACTTGTATACCTCCCCCGATTTCCTCTAATCTAAAGAGGGAAAAATACATAACAGGGGTAGGAGTTACCCCAATGTCTATAACATCAATACCAGTAGAGAGAATTCCCTCCATTAGAGCCCTTTGAAGGGTTGGACCAGAAAGCCTTCCATCTCGGCCACAAACTACCCTTTTACCACCCCTTCTTTTAACATAGGTGCCATAGGCCTTTCCAATTAAAGTTACCACTTCTTCCGTAAAATCTTCTCCCACCTTGCCTCTAATATCATACTCCCTGAAGATATAAGGACTTACCCTCATCACTATCCCTCAAATTAGATTTTGGCCTCAGCAACCATCTTTTGTAGCTGCAGATAAGTTTCTCTAACCTTGTAGACATAATCCAGGAATAAAGGAAGCTCAGAAAGAGGTAAACTCTGAGGGCCGTCACAGAGGGCCTTTTCTGGGGAAGGATGAAATTCAACTAAAACAGCATTGGCTCCAGCAATAACCCCCTGGGCCGTAACATGATAGATATCTCGAATTCCATCTGGAGCCTTAACTTTAGAACCTATAGGGTGAGAAGGATCAACACAGACAGGAAGCCTCGTAAGTCTCTTGACTACAGGAACATGGGCAAAATCAACTAAATTCCTATGGGGGTCACCTAAATGAGTGCGCACGCCTCTCAAACAGAAGATAATTTTAGTATTACCCTCAGAGGCAATATATTCAGCGGCATTGAGACTTTCTTCTAAGGAAAGACCATATCCTCTTTTATATAGCACAGGAAATTCCATCTGTCTCCCTACTTCCTTTAAGAGCTCAAAATTTTGGGCATTCCTTGTGCCAATCTGGAGAATGACTCCACAGGGATTCCCAGCCCTTTCTAAGGCTTCTTTGATCTCTTCAATATGATGGGGGGCAAGAACCTCCATGGCAATGACCTTTATGCCATACTTACCTGCCAAATCAAAGAGCCATGGGAGACAGGCCTTGCCATGTCCCTGAAAATCATAAGGAGAGGTGCGAGGCTTGTAGGCTCCCATACGGGCACAGCAAAGCCCCACCTCTTTTAGGGCCTTAAAGATAGCTTCCGTATTCTCGTAAGTATCTACTGCACAAGGACCAGCAAAAATGTGAAAGGTATCCTGACTAAACTGGAGCCCTTGATATTCAAATCCAAAATCGCTAAGGGCTCCATGCCTCCCCAACAATCTATACTTAGCAGTTACTTTTATGGCCTTTTCAACTCCTGGCAAGTTCTCTATTTCTTCTTGAGGTACCATATAATCCTCCCCGATAAGATGAACCTCAATGAGCGAACGAGTAACCCCCTTGTGCTCCATCACCTTGATTTGTAAGTGGGGAAATCGCTTGAGATACTCCATAAGGTCCTTAAACTCTTTGCTATCTTGAGTTATATGAGGCTCAAGAATTATAATCATATGGACCTCCCTTTAGTCTTATTATCTTTTTTAATTAAATCTAAATTTCCGAAAATGCAAGAATAAACAAAACTTTGGGCTTTTGCCCAAGTTCTTTGGCCTCTAAAAGATTGAGGAAGAGTTTGAATTTTCAGTATGGCTTTAGCTCTGAGAAGTAAAAAGTGAGACAAAGTCCAAAAAAACATAGGCTCTATGAGGGCTTGAGATTTAACCTATTAAGGTTTAAAATTATAAAATTTAGATGAATAAACAATTTTACCAAAGTCTATCCCTTACCAGTAAAATCTTTTTAATTTTATTTTCTATCTTAACCCTTTTCTCGGGTCTTTTATCTCTTGCTTTTTACTTTTATTTGAAAGACAAAGTGATTTTAAATGCCTATGAAAAGATGAACATTGTCTTTGCCCAAATGGATGCCCTTGGAAAGTATGTAAGATTTAATCTCAGACCAACTATTATGGAAATCTTCGAAGACTTAGGACTCAATGATAGATTTCTTTTAGAGGCTATGTCCACCACCCATGTGCGTAAATTGGTCATGGATTATTTTAAGGAAAAATTTCCTCAGGTAAAATATGAGAGGGTTTCTCCCTTCCCTATTAATCCTAAAAATAAATTTCAAGAATTTCATTATATATTGTTTGATAAAGTAAGCAAGGAACATAAAGGATCAGTATGGAAAGGTTTTATAAAGATATACAACGAAGAATACTTAGTCATTGTCAAAGCTATTTATGTGGAAAAACCCTGTTTACAATGTCATAGTTCCTTAGATAGAATTCCCAAGAGTCTCTTTAAATATTATAGCCTCAAAGAAAACCTTCCTTGGAAAGAAGGTGATATCATGGGTATAGAACTGGTAAGGTACCCTATAAAGGAGGCCTTAAATGAGATAAAGGCCCAAGTGATGGGGATCTTTACTATAAGTGTTGCCTCAGCCTTTGTTCTCCTTGTTGTTCTTGAGGGGCTGTTTTATAGTATGCTCATTAAGCCCCTTCAAAGGATTAATGCCCATTTTAGGGCCTTAAGGGAGGGAAAGGTCTCTCTGAAAACCCCTATTCACACAGATAGTAAAGATGAAATTGGAGAATTGATTCAATCCTTTAATGAGCTTTCTCACCACTTGGATAAATACCAAAGAGACTTATATGAGAATTTTAAAACCTTAGAAACCCTTTTTGAAAGCATAACCCATCCCATAGCCCTAATCAACAGGGCCTGTGAAGTAGAGATTTCCAATACAGCTTTTAAGGAAAGCCCTTATAAGAATTGCTATAGAGACCTGGTGGAAAGGGTCTTTAACGAAAAAAAGCCTTTACATATGGATCTCCTTGAGACTAACGACAGAAGATATTATCATCTCTCTTTATACCCTGTCTATGATAAAGAAGAAAATGTTATCAAGGTTGTCCAGATAATGGAAGATATAACTGAGAAAAAACTAATGGAGGAGAGACTAATTCTCACAGAGAAACTTGCAGCTATTGGACAAGTATCGGCAGGGCTTGCCCACGAGATAAATAACCCCCTCTCAGGGATCTTACTCCTCCTCAAAGAAATACAAAGAGATCACCTCTCTGCTGAAGAAAAACAACTCTACTTTGATCTGATTAATGAAGGACTCTTAAAGATACAAAGACTTATTAGGGATCTTTTAAACTTTACCAGAAGTTCTGAGCTAAAGATGGAAAAGACCTCTATTAATAACCTTATCATAAATCTTTTAGAGCTAAGTTCCTCTCTCTTGGAAAAAGAAAATATCAAGCTCAACTTGGAGCTTGACCCTCACATACCAGAACTTGCCGTAGATAAGGAAAAGATGTCTCAAGTCTTTCTCAATCTGCTCCTCAATGCCATTCAGGCTATGGAGTCATCCCCAGAGAAAATATTAACTATTAAAAGCACCCTAAGGGAAGAGAAAATTCAAATTTCCTTTAAGGACACAGGCCCAGGCATACCAGAAGAAATCAAGGGGCGTATCTTTGATCCCTTCTTTACCACCAAGCCTCCTGGTAAGGGCACAGGCCTTGGCCTCTCTGTAAGTTTAGCCATCGTGGAAAAGCATGGAGGAAGACTCTATCTTGATGAAGCTGAAAGGGGTGCTAACTTTATAGTAGAACTACCCATTAAAAATTTGTCTTTAAACCAAGGAAATGACTAAAATACTCATTATAGATGACGAATTGATTGTCAGAACAGCTTTAAAGGGGGTTCTCAGTAATCATGGTTTTGAAGTAAAGGTTTGTGAAAATGGTAGGAAGGCTTTAACTTTGCTTCAAGAGGAATCTTTTGACCTTGTCTTGCTTGATTTGAGGCTTCCTGATATTAATGGGCTCGATCTTCTTCCAGAGATAAAAAAATTCTCTCCCCACACAGGAGTTATCGTCATAACAGCTTACGCGGAGGTTAAATCGGCGGTTAGAGCTATCAAAGAGGGGGCCTTTGATTATCTTTCTAAACCCTTTCAGGAGGAGGAACTATTAATTGCCATCGAGAAATTTCTTAAATTTAGAGATCTTGAGAGGGAGTTAAAGAGCCTAAAAGAGAGGCTCCCCATAACCTATCTTTATCATGATGTTATCGCCGAAAGTAAGGTGATGAGAGAGATCCTTCAAAAAGTGAAAATAGTAGCGGAGACTGATGTCCCTGTTTTAATTTACGGAGAGTCTGGGACAGGAAAAGAGGTTGTGGCTGACCTGATTCAAAGGTTATCTCCAAGAAAGGATAAGCCCTACATCAAACTTAACTGCACAGCTATACCTGAGACCCTCTTTGAATCTGAACTTTTTGGCTTTGAGAAAGGTGCCTTTACAGGGGCCATGGAAGGAAAAAGGGGAAAACTTGAACTTGCTCATGGGGGAACGATCCTGTTAGACGAAATTGGTGACCTGCCATTAAGTATTCAACCAAAGCTCCTCAGGGTCCTAGAAACCAATACCTTTTATCCCCTTGGTTCCAAAAAGGAGGTAAAGGTTGATGTGCGCTATATCTTCTCCACAAGCAAGGATCTCAAAAAATTAGTAGAGGAGGGTAAATTTAGAGATGATCTCTTTTATCGTATAAATATAATCCCAATTAAAATTCCACCTTTACGGGAACGAAAGGAAGATCTTCCACCTCTGATTAGATTTTTTCTTCAGGCCTTTGCAGAGAAATATAACAGGCCCATTCCAGAAATCTCTAAGGAGGCCTATCTTTCTTTGCTCAACTATGATTATCCAGGGAATGTTAGAGAGTTGAAACACATATTGGAAAGGGCCTTTCTTCTATCTCAAAACAACCAAATTACCCTTAAAGACCTTCCTGAAGAGGTAGTGCAAACTCCAAAAGAACATTCTTCTAAGTTAGATTATAAAAAATGTAAAGAAATTATAGAAAAGGAACTCATCTTTAAAACCTTACAAGAATGCCAGGGGAAGAAAACCGAGGCAGCACAACGACTTGGCATTTCCCGAAAAACCCTCTGGAAAAAGTTAAAAAAATTTAATCTCTAAACTCAAGGGAGACCAGAAGGCCTGGCTCCCTTTTTACGAACACTTTTATCTATGCTTTATTCTCTCATACCAAAGAGGATGTCTCTCCTTCACATACTCTTCATCTACTCTACCTGTAATCATGGCCTTTAGCAAGGGCCAATTTGCCTTGACAGCAAGGACAAAAAAGATATGAATAAAGAAAAGAAAGATAAAGAGTCCACCAAAGATCGTATGAAGGAGATTTGTTAAAGACTCTATCTTTGGGCTAAGAGGGAACCATTGGAGGTTCTTTAGCACCTTAATAATTCCTGTAATTACAACTGAAGCAGTGACAAGCCCAATCCCCACATAGGCAAGCCTTTGTTCGGGGAGCCATTTATCTGCGGGGGGTTCTTTCATGAGGCCAAAGGAAGCAAGGATCATCTTTATAGAGGCAGTAAAATCTCCTTTTTTAGGTAAAAGCCCAAAGTCCTTTCTTGAGGCGTGGAAGAATACATGAAAAAACACAGCAAAAAGAAAGAAAATCGCAAAGATATAGTGAAGTTTGGTGAGGAGATAAAAATCTGCAGTCCACTTAAAACCTGGGATCTCCGTTATGTAATATCTCTTAAAAAGAGGTAAACAGCCAAGACCTGTGAAAATAAGCATTATACCTGAGAGGGCTACCATCCAATGCTCAAATCTAACAATAGCGCCATATCTCCTAATCTTTCTCATCTTAAACCTCCTCCTTTTCCTCTTTTTTACTTAAAAAGGCACCAGCAATGCCAGATAGGGCTCCTAAAGCCCCAGCCCCTAAGGCCACCTTGCCCCAGGGATTAATCTCTTCTTTATAACGATTTCTCACGTAAACAGGCATCTGAAAACGAGCCTTAAGCTCCCTTAACTTTGCCTCTATTTTCTCAAAGGGTATGGCTGAGAGATAGAGGGTTGAGGTGCCTCCATTTTGCACATCTCCATATATATAAAGACCCTCTTTTTGGGCCCTCTCCTTTGCCTCTCGATAAATCTCTTCTCTTGGACCAAATTTATAAACCGCTTTTTCCTTTAGGCGCTCTCTACAGGCCACCACACAGGCTGGCTCCTCTCCTCTTTTGATACGGGCGTCACAAAGATCGCACTTATACATCACCCCACCCCCAGCCAACTTGGGCATGAGTTTGAGATAAATCCCTACACCAGCCTGCCTCTGAGGAATACCCCAGGGACAAACATCTCTACACTTGGCCCCACCAAAACAGATACTATGATCTATCACCGTGTTTCCTTCAGGTTGTTTAGATAGGGCCCCAAAGGGACAACCCTTAACACAGGGGGGCAAATCACAGTGCATACACCTTCTGGGTATGTAGAGAGTGGTTCCCTCTACCTCTACCTTTTGCACAAAGAGCCAATTGTAAGGTGTGAGAGTATCAATTCGGTCTCGCTTTTCAGACCAATCTTCATAGGTTGGTCTTGGCCAGTAAGGCTGAATAGGCTTTTTGGGCTCAGGAAAACGGTCTTTGTTCTCTTCACGACAGGCCTTAACACATCTTGGTATGGGCTCATCCTTACAGCCATCGCACTTGGTGAGATCAATAAGGGTTGCTACCTTACCAGGATGGGCAGTAACCTCCTTAGGAACAAGGGCTAAAGCCCCAAGCCCTCCAAGCACCTTAAAAAATTGCCTCCTGCTTAATTCCATGACCCTCACCTCCAGCTCATATTCAACATAAAAATAAAACCTTTAGTAAAAAAATCAAGAATATATAGAATTAGAGGAGCTTTGGGCCTCAAACTTAATAGTGTATTTATGCTTACCTTAAATCTCTAAGGGTTTCTTTTCAGTTCTTTAAAATAATTGTGGCTTTCACCTGTGTGCGTTTAAATTAAAAAATTTTTTCTTGCCAAAACAAAAAAACTTTTATATTTTTGATAGGGGTATCTTTTAATGGCTGAGGCACCACAGCTAAACTGGCTTCAAAACCAGGAATTTAAATCAACCCGAAATACTCCTTGTTTTTTGATGAAGCCTATATAAAATTTATGACTATGAGTTATCTTGTCTTAGCGAGAAAGTATCGTCCTCAAAACTTTGCCTCAGTAGTAGGGCAAACCCATGTGGTTAAAACCCTTATTAATGCCTTAAAATTAGGAAAACTCAGCCATGCCCTCCTTTTTTCAGGGATTAAGGGAACTGGAAAAACCACCATTGCAAGAATTGTAGCTAAAGCCCTTAATTGTAAGCAGTTACAAGATGGCTATGAACCCTGTAATGAGTGTTCCCATTGTCAGGAGATCAATCGAGGTATCTTTGTAGATGTCTTAGAGATAGATGCTGCCTCCAATAGGGGAATTGATCAGGTGAGGGAGCTTATTGAAAATCTTAAGTATGCTCCAGCCAAAGGGAAGGCCAAGGTTTATATCATAGATGAGTCCCACATGCTTACCAAAGAAGCTGCTAATGCCCTTTTAAAATCCTTAGAGGAACCTCCAAGCCATGTCTACTTTATTTTGGCTACCACTGAGCCCAATAAGCTACCTCCCACTATTCTCTCTCGCTGTCAGAGGTTTGATTTTAGAAGACTTGAGCTAAAGACCATGGCCCAATACCTAAGAAAAATCTGTGAGCAAGAAAATTATCCCATGGAACCTTCTGCCCTTGAATTTATTGCCAGGGAGTCTCAAGGAAGCCTTAGAGATGCCCTAACTTTCTTGGATCAGGCTATGGCCTACGGGGCAACCACTAAAGAGGAAATTATCCAGGCCTTAGGGTGGCATGAAGAATCCTTGGTAGAGGACCTTGCTGAAATTCTTTTGGAGAGGGATCTCTCAAGGGCCCTCAAGCTTGCTGAAGAAATCTTTGAACGGGGCTTAGATCTTATCTATCTGACGGAAAAACTCACAGAATTTTTTAGAAACCTCTTCTTAGCTAAGGCCCTCCCTGGAGAGGTCAATATAAACTTTCAAAGCCTAAAATTAAAGGAGAGTTTTATCTCCACAACCATAGAGGATCTCTTATTAATCTTTCAGATCCTGCTTAGGGATCTTGAAAGCTTAAAAAAGAGCTCCTATCCACAACTTCAATTTGAGCTAACTCTTGCCAAAATTTGTGAGTATGACAAATTAATACCAATTAGAGAACTTTTAAAAAAATTAGAGGAATTTTCTTCCCAAGTTGAGGAGATCAGACTACCTCAGAGTCATGAACCAAGGTATGAGCTAACCTGGAAAGGCTATTTAGAATATTTAGAAAAGACCAGTTCTCCTCTCTATAGAGTGGCTAAGCTCCTATCCCCTCCTGAAATAACTCCTCAGGCTATTAAGCTCATCATTAAAGAGGAAGAATCTATCTTAAAATCCCTATATCTCCCCCAAATAAAGGAGAGTGTGGAAGGCTTTTTTGGAAGGCCCTTAGAGATTATCATTGAAAAGCCCAAAACCATCTCTCAAGAGGAAATAAAGGCAAGGCCAGAGGTGCAGGCTATAATGAAGACCTTTGGGGCCAAAATTGCATACATAGAAACCACAAAGGAGTGAGGCTATGTTACCTAAGGAATTACAGAAACTTTTCAAAGAAGTGCAAAGGATGCAAAAAAAAATAGAGGAGACTGCTAAAGAGCTTGAGGAAAAGACAGTTACTGCTCAGGTAGGTGGTGGAATGGTCAAGGTTACCGCAAACGGCAGGCAAGAGATCTTAGCTATTGAGATTGAAGAAGAGCTCCTTAAGCCTGAAGAAAAGGAGATGCTTCAGGATCTACTTGTAGCAGGGGTTAATGAGGCCTTGAAAAAGGCCAAAGTTATGATGGAAGAGGAGATAGCCAAAATCACAGGAGGGCTTGCCTTGCCTCCTGGTTTTAAGCTTCCTGGATTTTAAGCATGGAAAAGGCCTATCCCCCTACCCTTAAAAAACTAATTCAAGTGTTAAGTTCCCTCCCAGGCCTTGGGGAAAAAAGCGCAGGGCGACTTGCCCTTTTTTTACTTTCAAGGGCAGAGCTTTGTGAAGTTTTGGGGGATTTGATTAAGGAACTTCCTTTCAAAGTAAGGCTTTGTAAGATGTGTCGTAACTTTTCAGAGGAAGAATACTGCCCTATCTGCCTGGATGAGTCAAGGGATGTCTCTCAGCTCTGCATTGTGGAAAATCCCATTAACCTTATGCATATTGAGCGGGCAAACATCTACCGAGGTTATTACTATGTCCTTCACTATCTTTTAGCTCCTAAGGAAGGCTTTGGCCCAAAGGAGCTTGGGCTTGAGGGGCTAATGGAGTTACTTAAGTCAAGGCCAGTAAGGGAGGTAGTACTTGCCCTATCTCCGACTTTGGCAGGAGAGGCAACCTCCGCCTATATTACTAAAATTTTGGAGCCCTTCCCTGTGAAAATTACCAAACTTGCCTGTGGGTTACCCATGGGCATGGAAATCCAGTTTGCAGACCCCTTAACTCTTAAAAAGTCTTTTCAGGGAAGAGAAATCCTTAAAGTTGGGGGTATCTAAGTATGGATAAGGAGCTTTGTAGAACCTTAGCCCTTGGCTCTCTTATGAGGGGTTATTTTCATAATCTTAAGGGGACCTTGCAATCTCTCTCCCTTCAGCTCCAAATTCTTTATATGAAAAAGGACCTTTTAGTTTCTCCTCAGGGCCATCCCAACATAGAAAAGGCCCTACAATTTTTGCAAAAGCTTCAAAATCAGATTGAAGTGGCCTTGGAAGATCTCTCAAATAATGAAGAGGGGCCCTGGGACCTAAAGGAAATTATGGAAAAAGAGCTTCTCTTTTGGGAGGCTAATCTTTTCTTTAAACACAAGGTCACTAAGGAAATTCTTGAAGAAAAAAAGGTCTTTATCCAATGCCCCCTTAATGAATTGAGGGGAACTCTATGTTTAATAGAGGAAGCCCTTTATCCAGCTCTAAAAGAAGGAGATCACCTAAGGATTATCCTTACCCAAGAGGACAGACCTCAAATTATCTTTGAGACCTCTCAAGGCTTTGAAGAAGAGGCTTTGCAAAAATTAAAAACAAGGCTTCCCTATATCTCCATAGGTGATCTTGAAGTGGAGTCGCATAAGGTTATTCTCTCCTTTAACTCCTAATGGAAAATAAGCTTCTCCTCCTTGGACTATATCTTAAAGAAAAGGGAACCTTCAGAGCAACTAAGTGGATAGAGGAATTTCCTTCACCAGAGGAAATTCTAAAAACTACCACAGCCAAACCTTCTGAGCTTAAGGCCCTTGCCGAAAAGGAAATAGAAAGGGCCAAAAGATTGGGGGCTAAGATCCTCTTTTTTAATGAGCAAAGCTATCCTGAAGAACTTAGGTTTATCCCCTATCCTCCTCCCTTTATCTATCTCAAGGGAGAGCTCTCTCCCAGGGCTAAATTTGCCATCGTAGGCTCAAGGAAACCCACACCCTATGGCAAAGAGGTAGCAAAACTTTTTGCTCAGGAGCTTGCTCAAGCTGGTTTTTCCCTGGTCTCGGGCTTAGCAAGAGGCATTGACACCATTGTTCACGCTACCACCCTAAAAGTGGGAGGCCATACCATAGCCGTCATTGGTTCAGGCTTAGATGTTATTTACCCTGCAGAAAACTACCAACTTGCTCAAGAAATAGTTCACGCAGGAGGAGCTATTATTTCTGAGTTCCCTTTTGGCACAAAGCCAAGGAGAGAAAACTTTCCCAGACGAAACCGCCTCATTAGTGGCCTCTCTAAAGGTTTACTGGTCATTGAGGCAGGCGTAAAAAGCGGCACCCTTATAACCGCTAAGTGGGCTCAGGAACAAGGAAAAGAGGTCTTTGCCATTCCAGGCAACATTTTTTCCGAGCAAAGCAAGGGCACCCATCTGCTTCTCAAGGAGGGAGCAATCCCTGTGTCCACTCCTACAGAGATTCTTGAGTATTATGGAATAACCTCAAATCACCCAGAGAATACCCCTGAAATTACCCCTCTCTCCCCAGAGGAAGAAGAGATACTCTCAATTTTAAGCTCCTATCCTATGCACCTTGAAGAGCTTGCTCTAAAGCTAAACAAGCCCGTCTCTCAACTTTTGCCCCTACTCACCCAAATGGAGATGGAGGGATTAATCGAGAGCCTTCCTGGCAAATTTTTCTCTAAAAAGGGCTAATTTGAGATGGTCTTTCTTACTAACTCTTCTGTATCGACCACCTTTAGGGCCTTAAAGATGGTTTCAAAGAGCCTCTCCATGTCAGTAAGGATCCGCTCTTTAATTTCAGGAGCTAAATCCCACCACTCCTTTTTAAAGGCTCCAAAGCCCTTTTTGCGGGTTTTATAGAGAAACTGGGCTTCACTTTGTCCCTCCTTCCATTCCTGGCGAAAATTCTCTTTAAGATAGCTATAGATCTTTTCTCTGAAGGATGAGGGTAGAGCTGGATGATCATAAAGAAAGTTTTGAAAGCCTGTAGCTAAATGGACTTCCACACACTCTACCTCTGGAAATTTATAAAAGGCCTCTTCAGGAAGGGTAGAGGCTCCATGCTGCACAGCCCCTGCTAAACCAAATTCCTCACGAGCAATTTGAGAAAGCCTCTTTAACACCTCAAAGTCCAGGGCAACCTCTGCCACTCTCCCATCAGGCAAAACCACTCCCCCATGAGAGGTGCCAGTCTGCACGCTAATCTTGGAGATACCAATGTTGCCAGTAAAACACTCTTGAAAGCCCCGCATAAAGGCCCTTAGCTCTTCTGGAGTGCTATTCTTCCCCCCAATCTCACCAATTTCTCCCCCTAAGTTAACGGTAATCCCCTCAGGTTCAAGGGAGCGCACATACTGAGCCATCTCAGCTGTAATCTCAAAGTTGCGCCTTTGCTGTTCATAGACATCTTCCTTTTCCAAATCAATCAGGGTAGAGGCATCAAGATCTATGTTGTAAAATTGAGCAGCAAGGGCCTCTTGAATGAGTCTTTTAATAGCTTCCTTTTCAGCCTCAGGATTAGCTAAAAAGGCCCTTCTATTGAATTGAAAGTGATCCCCTTGAAGAAAAATAGGGCCCTCAAAGCCCTCTCTTAGCGCAGCTGAGAGAATCACCACCGCATACTCAAGAGGCCTTTGCTTGGTGTAACCCATTTCTGATCTCGCTATCTCAAAGATAAAAGCTCCTACTCTTAGTCTCTTAGCTACTCGAAAGATCCTTCTTGCCACATCATAGGTCATTCCCCTAAGGTTAAAGGCAGGGACTGTAAAGCCTAAAAAGCTACGAGAAAAGAACTTATACAAGGGATAAATAGAGGCACCTTTAAGACCTATCTCATTTAAAGCCTTTAAAAGAGAGGAAAGTTTTTCCTGTTTTTTTGAAGAGTCCTCCTCAAAAACAGCTTCGTATATAAAGCTATCCACCCTGGATGGTTCTCTTAAAAGGATTTCTCCACTAAATGAGGTCTTTTCCATTTCACCCTCCAATTTTCCTCATGCCTTAAGTTTAAAGGATACCACAGTCTCCCCTCAAAGACAAGAACCTTTATACCTCTTAAATGACTCCTAACTTGGGATAAGTATTTAGTCTCCAGATAAGAAGGATAGCTAAAAATTACCCACCTGATAACCATAGCCCTTAGGTTGTCCTTCTTGTTTTAATTTTTTGAAAGCTTCTGAAGAAACTTTGCAACTTAAAAGATTAGCCACAACCTCGTTTAGTGTTACTGTTATAATATTAATAACAATCTTGACAAAAATCGAAATAATTGGTATAATTGATTTAATTTAAAGTTAGGAGGACCCCTATGTTTAAGGTATTAATTCTAATTTTCCTTTCTCTTTTAATTCATCCCCAATTGGGCTTTGCTATGCACATAGCTGAAGGGATACTTCCTTTTAACTGGGCTCTATTTTGGTGGTTATGTTTTTTAGTGATTTTAGCCCTTTCCCTCAAAAATCTTACCTCTTTATTAAAGGAGGATTCAACTAAGAAGGTCCTTTTTGCCTTTATCACAGCCCTTGTTTTTCTACTATCTATGATTCCCATTCCTGTCCCTTTTGCGGGAACTTGTTCTCACCCTGTAGGCGTAGGGGTAGGGGTTTTTGTCTTGGGTCTATCAGGAAGCATTGTAGCTGGTTTTATTGTCCTTCTTTTACAGGCCCTTCTTCTTGCCCATGGTGGGCTCTCCAGTCTTGGGGCTAATGCCTTTGCCATGGCCATTATGGGAAGCCTTTCAGCCTACCTTATTATCTTAATTTTCAAGAGGACTTCCTTTCCCCTCTATTTAAAGGCCTTCTTAAGTGGCCTTTTAGCCGACTGGTTCACCTATGCCACTACTGCCTTACAGCTTAGCCTTGCCTTAAAAGGGGATGAGCCTCTATTAGGCCTTTATCTTAAAGTAATACTTGCTTTTATTCCTACTCAGTTACCCTTAGGAATCTTAGAGGGCGTGATCACAGCCTCTCTTGTTACTGCTATGGCCAAAAGGCGAAGAGATCTTCTTTTGCCTAAGGCCTTAAATTTTTAAAAAGGGGGAGTAAAATGAAAAGAGTGGTGCTCTCTTTATTCCTTTGGGTATTATTACTTTGGAGTCCCTCTTTTGCCCAAGAAGAGGAGAAGTGGAAGGGCTTTGACGAAAAGGTTATAGAAAAATTAGCAGAAGAAAGGGGGAGAGAACCAAGGAGCCTCTTTGTCTTAGAGGGCGATCTTGAACTCTCTGCCTTTGCCCTATTTTCAGGAATTTCTGGTTTTATTGTAGGTTATTACTGGCGGAAACTTTTTAGCGAAAAAGAAGATGTTTCACAGCTTAGAAAAGAAACCATCACCCCTCTTAGAAAAGGTTAACCCTAAGGTTAAACTACTTTACTTTATTTTCCTCCTCCTGCTTGCCCTTTCCTCCAAAAATCTTTCTTTTTTAGCTCTTCTTTTCTTCTTTCACCTTGGGCTTATTTTTCTTCTTGGGCTATCTCTGAGGGAGGTTCCTAAGATTTTGGCAGAACCTTTAGTTATGGCCACAATTTTAGTGCTCATAAAGACTATCAAATTTAATCCCCTCTATGTAGATACCTCTTCTCTACAAGAGGGTTTAGTCATTGCCCTGAGGATACTTGCCTCTTTTTCTCTCTTTCTTTTCTTTTATCTGGTGACCACTTTTTCTGAGATTCTTGCTCTCTTAAACTGGCTAAGGCTCCCTCTCCTTCTTCAGGAACTAATTTATCTTACCTTTCGCTTTGTGCTTCTCCTGCATCAGGAGATTTATGCCATTTATCTCTCCCAAAGGAATAGACTTGGCTATGTAAATTTTAGGACCTCCTTGAGATCCTTAAGTTCCCTCATTAAAGGGGCCTTTTTCCAGACTTTGAAGCACTGTGAAGATACCCTACAGGCCATGTATCAAAGGGGTTATGACTATAAGAATCTTCTCATCCTTCTCCCAGCCATACCTCAGAGGGATTTGTTCTTTCTCCTGAGCTCTTTAACTTTGTGGGGGTCTTTGTGGATCCTTCTTTAAGGCTAAGAATTGATATTAGGCATTTTTCCTTTTCTGAAAGTAACTTCTCCCTACGGGATATAAAATTTGAGGTTAAAAGGGGGGAAGGGATAGCCCTTTTAGGTCCCAGTGGGGCAGGAAAGTCTACTTTACTTAGGCTTCTTGACGGGCTGTATAAAAACTTTGAGGGGGAAATACTCTTAGATGGAAAAGAGATAAGGCATCTTAGCCCAAAAGAGATTTATAGCAAGATGGGGCTCCTTTTCCAAAACCCAGAAGAACAGCTTTTTGCCGAGGTGGTCTTTGAGGATGTAGCCTTTGGGCCAAGAAACATGGGTTGGAGTAAAGAAGAGGTTACAAAGGCAGTAGAAAGGGCTTTGCAGTTAGTAGAGCTTGAGGGATATGAGGGAAGGCTCATCAGGAACTTGAGTTTTGGGGAGAAAAAGAGAGTAGCCTTAGCTGGACTTCTGGCTATGGGTCAAGAAATTCTTCTTCTTGATGAGCCTACCCTCGGGCTTGACCCCCTTTTAGAAAAAAAATTTGTAGAACTCCTGCAAAAGCTTAAGCGACAAGGGGTCACCCTGATTGTGGCGACCCATAATGTGGACCTTGTGCCTTACTTTGCAGAAAAGGTGCTCATAATCTATGGGGGAAGGTTGGTTGCTATAGGATCCCCAAGGGAGGTCTTTCAGGGCCTTGATTTATCTCCCTATCACTTGAGACCCCCTTTAGTAACCTTACTATTTAAGGAATTAAACGGCCACATCCCTCACTTACCTCTTACCTTAGAGGAGGCAAGGACCTATTTGCAAAAACTTCTATTCTCCTCAAAACAGGAATAAGCAAAGCCATTGAAAAAATCCAGAACCATTTTATGTTTTAATTAAAAATGCTTACAGAGCTAAGGATTTCAAACTTTGTTCTTATTGATGAAGTACACTTACATTTTGATGAAGGGCTTACTGTTTTTACAGGAGAAACAGGTGCGGGAAAATCTCTTCTCATCAAGGCTCTAAAGCTATTACTTGGTGATAAGGCTACTCCTCAATTTATTCGGCCTGCAAGGGAGAGTGCTGAAATTGAGGCCCTTTTTTATGTGGGAGAGGCCTTTATTGAAAAACTACGCGCCAAGGGATATCCTGCCGATGAAGAGATCCATATCAAACGAATTATCAGCTCACAAAGGCAAAGGTGTTATCTAAACGGCTCCCCTATTACCCTTTCTGAACTTACTACCCTTACTAAAGACCTACTCTCCCTTACCAGCCAGCACGAACATTATAGTTTTTTCCACAAAGAAAACCAACTACGCCTTATAGATGACTTTTTAGGGCTTACCCCTTCTGTTGAGGAATATCAAAAACTGTATCTACGCTTTAAAGAACTGGAGAAGGAACTTGAGGAACTAAGAGAAAGGGTAACTCAGGCCAAGCTTAAGAGAGATTATCTCCTCTTTCAACTTCAGGAAATAGAAGACCTAAATCCTGATCCTGAGGAAGAGCAAAACCTTCTCCTGCTTCGAGATAAATTAAAAAATCTCACCTTCTTAAGGGACTCTCTCAAGGCCTTGGAAGGACTTTTTGAGGCTACCCTTGACCAACTTAGTCAGTCTATGGCTATTCTCCAGAAGGTTATCCCCTTTGAGCCTAAATTTGCCTCAAGGTTTGAATCTGTCCAAGGTTGTTACTACGAGCTTAGAGAATTTTTACGGGAGATAGGTAGCTTATCTGGAAGCTTGCCAGAGGATGAGAGAGGGCTTGAAGAGGTAGAGGCGCGCTTAGCTAAATATGAAAAAATTAAGAAAAAATATAGATGTGACACCGAGGGGCTCTTAAAGCTTCGCGAGAGCTTAAAGAGAGAGCTCTCTTTATCGGAGGATTCAGAGGTAGAACTTGAGCGCTATCTTCAGGAGAAAGCGGCCTTGGAAGAAGAGCTCCTTAAAAGGGCTCAAAAGATAAGCGAGGAGAGGCAAAGAGGTCTTGAAAAAATCAAGGCAAAGCTACGGAAAGAATTAAAAGCCCTTGCTCTGGAAAGAGCAGATTTTGAGATTGAGTTAAAGAGGAGAGAAGCTCTATCTTCCAATCTTCGTTTAACTGGCTTAGACGAGGTTGAGTTTCTCTTTTCACCAAATCCAGGGCTTCCCCCAAGACCCTTGGAAAAGATTGCTTCTGGTGGGGAGCTCTCACGCCTCTTCCTTGCCTTCAAAAGCTTAGAAAAGGCTTTTAATCCAGTAGAAACCCTAATCTTTGATGAAGTAGATACAGGTATAGGAGGGATCACCGCCCTTAAGGTCGGAGAAAAGTTAAAGGAATTAGCCAAGAACAATCAGGTTCTCTGTATCACCCATCTCCCCCAGATAGCTAAACTTGCTGATCATCACTTTGTGGTGGAAAAACTTATAGGAGAGAAAGAGACCTTAACCAGAATTAGAAAACTCTCTGAAGAAGAGAGGGCCTTAGAGTTAGCCCGTATGCGTGGTGAAGATAATTTGATTCCTCTATGACCAAACTTTTTTAAAAAACTTAGGGAGAGT
Source organism: uncultured Caldimicrobium sp. (assembly GCA_964493015.1). Classification (GTDB taxonomy): domain Bacteria; phylum Desulfobacterota; class Thermodesulfobacteria; order Thermodesulfobacteriales; family Thermodesulfobacteriaceae; genus Caldimicrobium. The sequence continues at coordinate 2,281 of CAZBLU010000006.1, read as the reverse complement.
AATTTTGGCTAAAGCTATTCTCCTCTTTTCAGGTGGACTTGATAGTACCCTTGCTGGTCTTATTGTCAAAAGTCAAGGCATAGAAGTTATAGCTGTAAGATTTATCACTCCCTTCTTTGGCTGGAAATTTAAAAGTAGTCCTCAGCTCTACGAAGAAAAAATTAAAGACCTTGGTTTTGATGAAGGAATACTCCTTGATATCACTGAAGAATATTTGTCCCTTTTAAAGAACCCAAGATATGGTTTTGGCGACTATGCTAATCCCTGTATAGATTGTAAGATTTTTCTCCTCAAAAAGGCAAAATCTCTTCTTCAAGCGCTCGGGGCTGAATTCCTGGTAACAGGAGAGGTTCAGGGGCAAAGACCTATGAGCCAAAATAAAAATGCGCTCGAATTAATAGAAAGGGAAGCTGGAGTTGAGGGCCTCTTAGTAAGGCCACTTTCGGCTAAACTTTTGAAGGAAACTGAGCCAGAAAAAAAGGGCCTTATAAAGAGGGAATATCTCTATGATCATCAGGGAAGGAGAAGAGATTTTCAGTTTGAGTTAGCTAAGAGATTTGGGTTAAAAGAAATCCCAACCCCTGCAGGAGGTTGTCTTCTTACTGATCCTATAATAGGGAGTAGAGTCCTTAGGGTTATAAAAGAGAAAAGGACTTTGAATCCTTTGACTGCTGAACTTCTTGTCCTTGGAAGGCACTATTTTGTGGAAGATTGCTGGTTTGTCTTAGGAAGAAGGGAAGAAGAAAATGAGACTATCAAAAAGATAGCCATAGGGCACTTCCCTCTTTATACCTTGAGCGAGCCCTCTCCTCTTCTTGCTGTAATAGAAGGAAATCCATCGGAAAAACTCATTGAGGAATATCTTTTTAAACACTCTAAAAAGGCGCAGGCCAAAAGAGCGCAAGGAGGAGAAGTAAGTCTTGTCAAAGTTAGGGCATAGTGGAGTTGTAGCTCTACTTACTGATTTTGGTTTAGAAGATATCTACATAGGGGTGGTAAAAGGGCGAATTTTACAAGAGCTTTCAGGGCCACCCTATCCTACTTTTATAGATATTACCCATGCCATCCCCCCACAGGATATCAAGAAGGCTGCCCTGAGATTGGGATTTTCTTATAAATACTTTCCTAAGGGGACCATTTTTTTAGTCATAGTCGACCCAGGGGTTGGCACAGAGCGAAAGGCTCTCCTTTTGCAGACAGAAAATTACTATTTTATTGGGCCTGACAACGGAGTATTTACCTATCCCCTTAAGGAATGTGCTGAATTTAAAGCCTTTGAGATAGTAAAAGAGAAAATTTTTAACCCCCCATATAGTGCCACCTTCCACGGAAGAGACCTCTTTGCCCCTGCAGTTAGTCTCTTATTTAAGGGAATTCCGCTTGAGACCTGGACTAAACCCCTTGACCCTTCCCTGTTAGTAACTATAGATATACCCTCTCCGCAGAAGACTCCCTATGGATACCGTCTCTCCGTGATAGATGTAGATAGATTTGGTAATCTTATCACCAACTTTCCTCAGGAATTAGTAACTTCAACTATAAAGGTTTTAGTAAATGGGAAAGAGGTGAGGATGGTGAGAACCTACGCAGAGGGAGGGGATGGAGAAATTATTGCCCTCTTTGGAAGTGAGGGTTTCCTGGAAATAGCTATCAAGAATAGCTCTGCAAAAGAGCTTTTAGGGGACCCCAAAATTGAGGTTTATCTATCAAATACCCTGTGAGGTCACTTATAACCTTGCCTTCAGGGCTTATACCCTGGATCTTGCCAAAGAGGAAAGCTCCAGCTAAAATCTTATGGACGCATACACGAGCTTGACAATCGGAGAAAATAGTTTATTTTTAAAATTAATTTTGGTAAATTATCCTTGATTGGGAAAGGATGGGCGGATAGCTCAGGGGGAGAGCATCGGCCTTACAAGCCGGGGGTCAGAGGTTCAAATCCTCTTCCGCCCATTATGAATATTCTTTAGGAGGGTGCCCCTGTAGCTCAGTAGGATAGAGCGTGAGATTCCTAATCTCAAGGTCGCAGGTTCGAATCCTGCCAGGGGCGTTCTAACTTTAATTATGTCCCTTTAAAACCTATGCCTCTTAGAGGAAAGGAATTAATTAGAAAAATCAGAGAGGCCTTTCCGCCAATGCAGGCAGAAGTCTTAGAAGAGCTCTTTGACTTTTTAGATGAACTTGTTAAAGTCCACGACTTCAACGAATTAAAGGCCATTGTCGCAGAACTTGCCCTTGCCCACAGAGATACTCAAAAAGAGCTAAAAGAACTCGCTCTGGC
>CAZBLU010000005.1:0-66302 GCA_964493015.1 uncultured Caldimicrobium sp. | reverse complement strand
GTTTTCCTTCAGTTGAGGCAATAAGGTTGTATAATTCCTCTGTATGGTTCCAAAGAATTTCTTCCTTAGTCGCTTTATCGGGAGGATAAAATTCTACGAGATTTTTCAAATCTTCCTGAGATAATCTCTTCAAAATGGTTTCCAATCTAAAGGGGCTTTCAGGATGAAAGTCTCCAGCCTTATGTTTTAGGAAGATTTCCCTATAGAGAATAGCTACCTTTCCCATGAGTTACCTCCTTGCGGATTATTTTAACTTAGCCTCTGAAAAAATACAACAGCAATGCTAAGTAGGTAAATTTAAATAAACTTTAAACTATTATTCAAAAGTAGTCAAAGGGGGTGAGGGAGTGGAGGAGCTAAAGCCTGGTTGTGAAAGGCCTGCAGTAGGTATCATCTCTAAAGAGAGGAAAGAGGAGGTTTCTTTGAAAGAGATAAAAATAAAGGAGGAGGTGGCCAGTATATATAATCTTTTCTTTGCATAGTCCTTTTTCAATATTTTCTGGTAAATAGCTCAAAATTGATTTTCTCTAAACACATAGAATTGACAAATTAAAATAAAGAGTTATATATTAAATTAGTAAAATTATTTTTGTAAGCCTTGGCTTAAAGGGAAAATTTATGAAGTTTCTTGAGAGTGAGCCTGAAGTAGCGCTTTCTGTTGATATTGTGCATCTTATGTGTCCCATTCATCTTCTTGAGCTTAACGAGGCCATTAAAAAGATTGAAATAGGGCAAATTTTAGAACTTGTTACGGACTATGATAGAGCCCTTGAAGATGTGCCTAGATGGTGTGAGATCTTTGGTCAGGAATTCCTTGGTATCAAAGAGGATGGAGATATTTATAAATTCTATATAAGGAGACTTCGATGAGGAGGGTATATCTTGATAATTTAGCCACAACCCCTGTAGATGAGGCAGTTTTCCAGGCAATGCTTCCTTTTTTTAGGGAGCACTTTGGTAACGCCTTAAGTAGCTACGATTTGGGTGTTGTAGCTCGAGAGGCTATAGAAAAGGCAAGGGCAGAGGTGGCGGAGCTTATCAAGGCCCGTCCAGAGGAAATAATTTTTACCTCTGGGGGCACGGAAGCTAATAATTTTGCTCTAAGAGGCCTTTGTTATGCCCACAGAAAGAAGGGAAATCATCTTATTGTCTCTTTGGTGGAGCACCATTCCATTATTAATCCTGCCAGGATGTTAGAAAAGGAAGGCTTTGAGGTGACCTTTCTCCCGGTGGATCGCCATGGGGTTATTGATCTAAATTTTTTGGAAAGGGCCTTAAGACCAGAAACTATCCTTGTTTCTATCCAGCTTGCTAATCCTGAAGTGGGCACTATCCAACCTTTGGAGGAGGTGGTAAGACTTGCAGAAAAGGTGGGGGCCCTTGTTCACACTGATGCAGTAGCCGCTATTCCCCAGATGGAAATTGATGTGCAAAGCTTAGGAGTTCATGCCCTTTCCTTGTCAGCCCATCTTTTTTATGGGCCAAAGGGAGTGGGAGCCCTATATGTTAAAAAGGGGGTAAGGATCCAACCCCTTATTATTGGGGGCATCCAAGAGGGAGGAAAACGAGGGGGAACGGAGAATGTGGCAGGCCTTGTGGGAATGGGAACGGCAGCAAGACTTCTTAAAGAAAACTTACCCCAGTGGATAGCTAAGATGAAGATCCTAAGAGATAAATTGATTAAGGGGCTAAAGGAGAGGATTCCACATATTCATCTAACAGGGCATCCTGAGAAAAGGCTCCCTGGTCATGCAAGTTTTTTGGTGGAGTTTATAGAGGGGGAGGCTATGCTTTTGATGCTTGCTATGAAAGGAATATATGTTTCCAGTGGCTCCACTTGCACTTCAAAGGCCCTTAAGGCCTCTCCAGTGCTTTCTGCTATGGGCTTCCCTGCCCATCTGATACAGGGATCGATCCTCTTTACCTTAGGGAAAGATACTACTGAAGAGGATATAGACTATGTCTTAGCTGAGATGCCTCCTGTTGTGGAGAGATTGAGAGAACTTTCTCCCTTTAAGGAGGGCTGGAAAGATATGGAAAAGTGGAAAGAAAGTTGCCCTCATCACTAAAGATAAAAGGAAAGGAGGAGGTCTTTATGGGTAGAAGTAAATTTTTAATAATCTCCATACTTATAGCAGTAGCTATCTTTTACACAGGCGCCAATATGTATTCTAAGCCCTCTAAAGAGCTCCCAGAGTTTAAAGATGTTCGTCGAGAAACCCTTCAATTTATCACCTATTATGAGCGCCTAAGACTTCTCCCCTCTGAGGAAGCCCTTTTAAAAAGGGCCCTCTCTCAGCTTAAGGCTCCCTGTTGTGCGGAATCAAGTGCCTTGACTTGCTGATGCGAATGTAATCTTTACAGATCCTGGATGGGTCTGGCTAAGTGGATGGTTAAGGAAGGCTATAGTGAAGGGCAGATTAAAAGGACCGTGCAAAAATGGTTTACCTTTGTTAATCCTTTTGGGTTTAGTGGCAAGGGCTGTTATATGGGCAATTGTGAAAAGCCCTTTGCCAAAGATGGTTGTGGGGGTATGAATCCCAGGAATATTCGCTTGTAGAGATTAAAAATCTTTGAGGGAGGTGAGGACTTAGTATGTATAGTCAGAAGGTAATAGAGCATTTTATGAATCCTAAAAATGTAGGAGAAATACCTGATGCAGATGGAGTGGGTATTGAAGGAAATCCTGTGTGCGGAGATATGATGTATCTTTACATCAAAGTTAGAGATAATTTAATTGAGGATATTAAGTTTAAAACCTTTGGGTGTGCAGCTGCTATTGCCGTCTCCAGCATTTTAACGGAAATGGTAAAGGGAAAAACTATTGATGAGGCCATGAAATTGACTAAAGAAGAGATTGTAGCTGAGCTTGGAGGGCTTCCACCTCAAAAGGTTCATTGTTCTGTCCTCGGGCTTGATGCCCTGAAAAAGGCTATAGAGGACTATAAGAGTAAGAAAAGCCATGGGTAAATATTATGGCAAGAAGGTCTTGGAAGAATTCTTAAACCCTCGTAATGTAGGGGAAATTCCAGAGGCAGATTTAATAGTAACAATTGAAGACCCTGTATGTCTGGAAGAGTCTCCTCCTTCGCCCTGTCTTCTAAAGTTATACCTTAAGTTTGAAGGTGACCGAATTGGGGATGCTAAATTTAAATTGCAAGGCTGTGTAGCAGCTATTGCCTTTCTTAGCAAGCTTACTGAGAGGTTAAAGGGCCTCCTCATTGAGGAGGCCCTTAGCTTAGATAGGGAAGGAATATTGGCTGAGCTATCTCATGGCATCCCCGAAAACAAACTGGGCTGTCCCATAATAAATTTAGATATATTAAAAAGGGAGCTATCCCAATTTCTTTCTAAGGGTGGGGAGTCCCTTAGTAAATAGGCATCTCAGGGTCAACCTCCTTAGCATAGTTATTTAGGCCCCCTCTTAGATGGTAGGCCCTAAAGCCTGCTCCAAGTAATAACTCTAATGCCGAGTAGCTTCTTTTACCTACCTTACAAACGACTACATATTCTTTAGTGGGATCTAATTGATGGATGGTGGCTGGCAGTTTCTCTAAGGGGATAAAGATACTCTTGGGCAAATGGCAGATTTCCCATTCATGGGGCTCTCTAACATCAAGAATTACTAAGTTTTCCTCCTTTAATTTTTCCTTTAATTCCTGTGGGGATAGCTCATACTGAGGGTTTTCTGGAAGGACTTCTGTACCACAAAAATTTTCATAATCCATGAGTTCATGGATGGTAGGATTTTCTCCACAAAGGGGGCAGTGAGGGTTCTTTCTTAATTTTAAAAAGCGAAACTCCATATGGAGGGCATCATAGAGAAGGAGCTTCCCAATCAAAGGTTCCCCCAGGTCTAATAGGAGTTTTAGGGCTTCAGTTGCCTGAATAGCCCCCACCACCCCAGGTAAGACCCCAAAAACACCCCCCTCTGCGCAGGAAGGGACTGTCCCTGGTGGAGGGGGCTCAGGATAGAGACATCTGTAACAGGGACCTCTTCTGCTATCAAAGACCGTCACCTGCCCCTCAAAGCGAAAGATGCTTCCATAAATTAGAGGTTTCTTCAGGAAAAAGGCTGCATCATTTAAGAGATAGCGAGTGGGAAAATTGTCGGTGCCATCAATAATAATATCATAGTCCTTAGCTATATCCATGATGTTTTCTCGGTTAAGAAGACACTGATAGGCGACAATTTCAATATAGGGATTAATTTCTAAGAGGCGTATCTTAGCTGATTCCACTTTGGGCATACCTATGGTGGAGGTGGCATGAACGATCTGCCTCTGCAGATTGCTTTCGTCAACGGTGTCAAAGTCTACAAGACCTATTTTACCTACACCTGCAGCGGCTAAGTATAGAGAGATGGGAGAACCAAGGCCTCCTGTGCCTACTATTAAAACCTTAGAGGCCTTTAGGACCCTTTGTCCTCTTATCCCCACTTCTGGTATAAGAAGGTGACGGCTATACCGGTATATTTCCTCCTTACTCAAGAAAATTTCTTCCATGCCTTCTTCCTCCTATTCCAAAATATCCCCAGTAATGGGTTCTACCTTTATTTTTAATCTTTTCAAATATTTAATTGCCTTTTCCAAGTTTTCTTTTTTGCCACTTAGTTCTAAAATCATCTCCCCTGTGCTCTCTGTCACATTAGCCCTTCTAATATTGGGAACTACTTGATGCTTAATGGCCATTCTATAAATGACGGGCTTCTTGATCTGACTTTCAGGAAATATTAAATGTAACCATAGCTTAGGCATAGGTTTCCTCCTCTTTTTTGGATTTTAATTTCCCCCAGCAATGGCTGGCACGATGGAGACCACATCACCTGGCTTTAAAGGGGTCTCCTCTCCCTGTAAAAAGCGTATGTCCTCATCATTGACAAAAAAGTTAATAAAGCGCCTTATATTCCCCTCTTCATCGCAGAGTCTTTCCTTAAGGCCTGGGTATTTCCTTTCCAGGTCCTCAATAAGCTCCTTGAGGGTGGCACCTTCTGCCTCAACTTCCCTTTGACCTTGGGTTAGAGATAAAAGTGGGGTTGGGATTCTGACTTTTACTGCCATGGCTAAGCACCTCCTTTTATGTGTTTTTTAAATTCCTCTAAGGAAGGTTTTATCTTTATGATTTCTTTAAGGGAAGATTGCACAGCCTCTTGGGTTTTAAGGCCATTACCTGTTATGCAGATAACCACTTCTTCATCCCTATTTATGAGCCCCCTTTGAATAAGTTTTTGCGTGACTGCTACAGTTACACCTCCTGCGGTCTCCGTAAAGATTCCCTCAGTTTCCGCTAAAAGTTTAATTCCTTCTATGATCTCTTTATCATTTACTGCCTCAGCATAGCCCTTAGTTTTTTTGACTATGTCTAAGGCATAAACCCCGTCAGCAGGATTTCCAATAGCTATGGATTTGGCTATAGTTTTGGGCTTTACTGGTTTGATTATGTTAGAGCCCTCTCTAAAGGCCTGGACAATAGGAGCACATCCCTCAGCTTGGGCCAAGAAAAATCTACTATTAAATTCTTTGATTAATCCTAAATGGTAAAACTCCCAAAGACCTTTATAGATCTTAGTTACCAAAGAGCCAGAGGCAGCTGGTATGACTATATTTTGGGGTGCTCTAAAGCCAAGTTGTTCTGCTATTTCAAAACCATAGGTTTTGGAGCCTTCTGCATAATAGGGCCTTAAATTCACATTGACAAAGGCCCAGCGAAAATTCATGGCTATCTCTGCACAGAGCCTGTTTACCTCATCGTAATTCCCTTCAATAGCCACCAAATTGACGCCGTAAATAAGGGAAGATAATATCTTTGAGGCTTCAAGATCATGAGGAATAAAGACATAGCAATCAAAACCGCTATAACGGGAATGGGCAGCAACGGCGTTAGCCAGATTTCCTGTGGAGGCACAGGCTACAGTTTTAAAGCCAAATTCTTTGGCCTTGGACAGAGCCACAGCTACAACCCTATCCTTGAAAGAGAGAGTGGGGTGATTAACAGAGTCATCCTTAATAAAGCATTTTTTAATCCCTAAAGCAGAGGCCAAATTTTTGGCTTCAATAAGGGGAGTAAAACCTGAATGCAATCCACAAACTGGGTCTTTATCTATAGGAAGAAGCTCTCTATATCTCCATAAGTTAGGGGGCCTTTTTTCAAGCTCCTTTTGATTAAATACTTTTTTGATACTATCATAGTCATAATCAACTTCTAAGGGACCAAAACACCATTCACAGACAAAGATAGGTTCCTTAGGATAAGCTCTTCCACATTCTCTGCACTTTAATCCTTTTACATAGCTCATGTTCTCACCTCCTCAACTATTTCTAAGGGAACTGCTATGATTTCCCTGGAAGGAGAGAAGATAAAAACCCCCTTTTCCACTACCTTACCTTTCCTTAAACCAAGAATAAGGTAGAGATAACCCTCCCAGGCCTGTTCTTGATCAAACTGAGAAGGATAGGCAGGGTAATCGGGATGGGAATGAAAGATACCTAATATAGAGAGGTTCTCCCTTTCAGCCTCTCTCTCAGCCTTAAGAAACTCACCAGGATTTATGGCATATCTTCTCCCTCTTTCTTCCTGTTTCTCCCATACATTATGGGCAAGATGGGCCTTAAAGACTTGATAGGTTCCCCCTAATGAATTCCCTAAAAGGAGCCCGCAAGCCTCTTCAGGATAGAATCTTTCCACATGAGAGCGGATCTCTTGCCATACCCTTTCTAAAAGAAGTACCCTCATAAACTAATCCCTCCAAAAGGCTTCACTCAGATATTTAAATCCCCCATCAGGAAAAACAGTGACCACACATCCCTCTTTTAAGGTTTTGGCCAGTTTTATAGCACAAGCCAAAGCTGCCCCAGAGGAGACTCCTACAAAATATCCCTTTTTTCTGAGAAGGAATTTTACCCACCAATAAGCTTCCTCTGTGGAAACATAAAGAAAGTCATCTAAGAGGCTTTCTTGAAATAGGGCAGGCTTTAGGGCACTTTCCATGTGTTTAAGCCCTTCAATGCCATGAAGAGGACTATCAGGTTGAATGCCTATGAGTCTTATATTTGGGTTTCTTTGTTTTAAGTAGCGACCTACTCCCATCATGGTCCCACTTGTGCCTAAGCCCGCAATAAAATGGGTGATTTCTCCTTTGGTCTGTTCCCAGATCTCAGGCCCTGTTGTTTTATAATGGGCAAGATAATTAGCTACATTACTATATTGGTCTGCATAGAAGTATTTCTCTGGATTTTCTCTATAAAGTTCCCTTGCCTTTAAAATGGCACCGTCTATACCTTCCAAGGGATCGGTAAGGATGAGCTCTGCCCCAAAAATCTCTAAAAGCCTTTTCCTTTCAGGGCTAACATTTTCAGGCAGACATAGAGTAACTTTATAGCCTTTAGCCCTTCCAAGAAGGGTGTAAGCAATACCCATATTGCCAGAGGTGGCATCAAGAATGACCTTGGAATTATTTAGTTCTCCTCTTTCTTCTGCTTGTAGTATGATCTCTTTTGCTGGGCGGTCTTTGATCGAACCACCAGGATTAAACCACTCAGCTTTAGCATAAAGTTTTACTTTTCCTTCAGGCCCAAGTAAATCACTCAAATCAAGAAGAGGTGTATTTCCAATCAAATCAAAAAGGCTGTTTATAGGTTTGGATGGGTCTTTCATCCCTAACCCTCCTCTTTAAAATTTTTGGAAAAAAGAAACTTTAATGTTTAAAATAGGGGACGCGTCCTGGACACATTCGTCCAGGACAACAACAGAGACCAAAGAGACAAAGGAATTTTCTTGTTATATTTTTTACCTTCATGATAAATTTAGTATATAACATATTTTAAAAATTTAGCAAGATAGATTTTTAAAAATTTTCTTTAAGTGGGGATTGAGGCATTTACTGAGGCACTTTTTTAAGCTATATTTAATATCAAAAAAACCATGGTAGAAGTCCTTTTTCTTGGTACAGCGGGAGCTCGTTATGTCGTGGCCAAACAGTTTAGGGCTTCAGGTGGTCTGATTTTAAGGCAAGAAAAGGGGTGTCTCCTCATTGATCCAGGACCTGGGACGCTCGTCCAATTAGCCAAACAAAAAATTTCTCCAGAAAAAATTAAAACTATCATTCTTACCCACAAACATCTGGATCACTCTGCTGACCTCAATATCATAGTTGATGCCCTAACCGAAGGAGGTTTTAAAAAAAGGGGAAGGCTTTTCATCCCTGAAGAGGCCCTTACTGAGGGAATACTTTTAAGTTACCTAAAACCTTATCTCCAGGAAATAATCCTTCTTCAAGAAAAAAATTTTTATCAGACAGAATTCTTAGATTTTTGGACTACCTGTAAACTAAGGCATAGTGCAGAGACTTACGGTCTAATTTTTCTTTTGCCCCAGGAAAAGCGTTTAGGGCTAATTAGTGACACCGCCTATTTTGAGGGTTTAAAAGAGGAATTTTCAAATTGCCATTATCTCATTATTAATTTGGTTAGATTTGAACCTAAAAAGGAGGTCTTGCATCTTTCTGTAGAGGAGGTAAAGAACTTGCTTTATCATATCAGGCCTGAGTTGACCATTTTAACCCATTTTGGTATGACCATGCTAAGGGCCAATCCCTTTCAGGTGGCTAAGAAATTGAGTGAAGAGCTTGATTTAAAGGTCTTAGCTGCTTATGATGGCATGAAAATTAGCTTAACTTAGGCCTTTATGCGAGTGTTAGGAGTCGATCCAGGTCTCCTTAATTTTGGCTATATAGTCCTTGAAAATAGGGGGAGAGATTATAAAATCCTAAGTGCTGATGTTTTAAAAACTTCCCCTAAGCTCGCCCTCGGGAGTAGGCTTTGGCACATTTATAAAGGTTTAGAGAAAATTTTAGAGGAGTATAAACCTGAAATGATAGCCGTTGAAGAGCCCTTGCCTCAAGTAAATTCTGTGAATACTGCTAAGATTGTGCAGGTCTTTGCCTTAGTTTTATTAGCCTCAGAGGAAAGGAGGTTACCATATATTACATATCACCCCTCACAATGGAAGAGTTTTCTCTGTGGTGATGGCTGGGCTACAAAGGAAGATTTGCTTAAAGTTATCCAGTCTCTCTTGGGGAAAGATCTTGACTCTAAGATAAGGAAAGTAGAGCATATCCTTGATGCCTTAGGTATAGCTCTGGTCTCTATCTTAGAGAAGGGGGAGAGGGTTGTTTTATAAAATTAGAGGAAGGCTTTCAGAAGTGTATCCACCCAATAAGGTTATAGTGGAAACAGGGGTTTTATCTTGGGAAATACATGTGCCCATTAATCTTATAGAAATCCTTAGGGAAAATTTTATGCACAGGAGGGTAGAGTTTTTTGTTGTGCCACTTATTAGAAAAAATGAATACTTAGAGATTTACGGTTTTTTGGAAAGAGAGGAAAGGGAGCTCTTTCTCAAACTAAATACCCTTTCAAGAATAGGACCAAAGCTTGCCTTAAATCTCTTATCGGTCTTTACCCCTGAGACTTTGAGAACTATTATTTTAGAGAGAAAAGTGGAAGAATTAGCCCGTGTGCCAGGTATAGGATTAAAAAAGGCAGAAAAGCTTTTTATAGAGCTTAAAGGCCTTTATGGAAGGCTTAGCAAAAAGGGCTTAACTATTCCTTTGGAGAAGGAGAGGATTTTGCAAGAGGCAAGAGAAAGTCTTTTGAGCTTAGGTTTCAAAGTCCAAGATGTAGAAGAGGTGCTATTTAAGGTCTTTGAGGAAACAGATACTTTAGAAGGTTTGCTCAAAAAGGCTTTAAAGGAGCTTGCTCCAGCTCTCAGGGAAGAAAAGCCATGAAGAGAAGAGATTTTATGAAAAATCTTTCCTTTCTTCTTCTGGGTGGTGGAACTTATTTCTTCCTTCGCCAAACCTCTTTTGTTAGCGCTCCTCCACCAAAAAAGATCTTTCTTCCTCAAGAGGAGCTAAAAAAGATGGGAAGAATATACTTGGGAGAGGAATACATATTAGTTAAAGAGAAGGAGGTTTTTTTGGTCTTTTCAAGGAGATGTCCTCATCTTGGCTGCAAACTAAATTATGACCCTGAAAGAGAGCTTATTGTTTGCCCCTGCCACCAAAGTAAATTTACCCTACAGGGAAAATTTATTTCAGGGCCTGCCAAAAAGGATTTAAGGTCCCTCTCTGCAACTCTCAAAGAAAGTGGGCTTCAGATTGAGATTTAAAAAAGGGACTATTAATTTAACCATAGCCTTACTAAGTTCTTCTGCCCTGATAGTGTGTCTCTTTTCTGGTGTTCTACTTAGTTTTCACTATTTTTATCATCATCCCTTAATAAGTGTTCTTCAGATTGAAACCTTTGTGCCTTTTGGTAGTTACCTGCGAAAGCTTCATTATTTTTCTGCTCAAGTTGCCCTCATTTTTCTTGCCCTTCATTTGATAGATGCCCTTTTGAAAAGGCTATATCTTTTAAAAAGGCCCTTCCCCTGGTTTTTTCTTATTTTCTCTTTACCCCTTCTGTTGTTTTTGACCTTTACAGGTTACCTACTAAGAGGGGATGAGGTAGGGGAACTTGCTGGCTCTATTGCCGAAAACCTTCTACAGTCAACCCCTGTAGTGGGATCTTTTCTAAACAATCTTTTTTTTGCTACCACTCAGACTGGCTTAATAAAAGTCTATCACTGGCATCTCATTGGTTCTTTTTTCCTTGCGGGAGGTCTCTTAATTTGGCACATAAAAGCTCGAGCCCTTTTTAGATGGGAGAATCTCTTTTATTTTCTCTGGTTACTTTTGCCTGTTTTGATAGTGAATTTTCCCCTTAATCCTTTTCAGGGTCTTAAGGCAAGGGGACCCTGGTTTTTTGTCGGAGCCCAGCAAATGCTTAAAATTTTTGACCCCTTCCTTGTTTTTTTCTTTCTGCTGATACCCTTACCTCTTTTACAGGGTTATGTGTATTTCCCAAAAAGGGCTTGTCTTCTCTCTACCATATTAAGTATTTATGTCATGATTTACGTCCTTTTTAGCTTTTCTTTTTTTATAAGCCCCTTTTAGAGCTCGATCCACGATAATATTTTCAAGATCATTCGAAATTAATTCCTCGCCAGATAAATTATTAAAGCCGTTCTTACATCATTAAACTTTTATGCATGGGGCCATTTAATTATTTGCCAATGCAAAAACGGCTGAAGATTTCAGTTAACAAATCCTCAGTGGTGACCTCACCTATGATTTCGGTGAGGCTTGAGAGGGCGCCTCTTAGTTCCACGGAGACAAGTTCTGGCAAGGGCTCAGGTTTAGTAAGTTCCTTTAAGGCCTCCTCCAGATGAAATTTTGCCTTTTCCAAGGAGATCTTTTGTCTTAAATTTGGGACAACCTCAGAGGTCAAGCCTCCCTTTTCCCCAGTTATTTTGTCGAAGATTCTTTGAGAGAGCACCTCAAGATTAAGACCTTCTTTCACAGAGAGGGGAATATACTCCTCTCCCAAAGAAGAAAAAAGCTCTTCCCAATTTTGCAAAAAATTTGGTTTTAAGTCAATTTTATTTAGCACTACAAGATGAGGATAGGCCTTTATTCTTTCATAGAGTTTTAAGTCCTCATCAGTAGGCTTAGAACTGACATCGATAATGTAGAGCACAAGGTCTGCCTCTTCTAATTTTTGCAAGGCCCTCTCTATACCAATTTTTTCCACCAAGTCCTCTGTTTCTCTTAAACCAGCTGTGTCAATGAGTTTTACAGGTAAACCATGTATATAGGCCTCTTCTTCAAGGAAGTCCCTGGTGGTCCCCGGTATAGGGGTAACAATAGCCCTCTCCTCGCGAAGCAAGGCATTCATAAGGGACGATTTCCCCACATTTGGTTTTCCTGAGATGACGAGACTTATACCTTCTTTGTAAATCCTTCCCTCTCTGTAACTCTCAATAAGATCATTTATAGATTTTAGGATCTCTTCTCTTATGAAACTACTTAAGGCAGAGGGGTTCATAATTTCAATATCTTCTTCGGGAAAATCAATAGCTGATTCTACTTGAGCAAGAGCCATTAAAAGTTTTTCTCTAAGAGACTGAACTTTCTCAGAAAGTTTGCCAGAGAGCGTCTGCATGGCCATTTGAAGGGCCTTTTCGCATCTTGCTGAGATGATCTCCTCAATAGCCTCTGCCTGAGAGAGATCAATCCTTCCATTAAGGAAGGCTCTGAGAGTAAACTCCCCAGGTTCAGCAGGTCTTGCACCATATTTAAAGACCAATTCCAAAATTTTTCTTAAGTTAAAATAGCCACTGTGGCCATGGATCTCAACTACATCTTCTCTGGTATAACTATGGGGTTTGCGCATGTAGACCACTAACACCTCATCAACTCTTTCTTTGGTTTCAGGGTCTGTGATAAATCCATAATAAAATCGGTGAGATTCGAAGGAGGAAAGCTTTCTTTTAGGAGTAAAGATTTTTTCTAAAATGGAGAGGGCCTTATCCCCACTTATTTTAATGACACCAATAGCCCCCCTCCCAGGAGGGGTGGCTATGGCTGCTATGGTATCTTCAAGCTCTAAGGCCTTCACTTAAGAACTTTTTAACCTCAAAGTAATCCTTTTACCCTTGGTGTCCTCATGAATTTCGCCTACAATATCAGGGTAATCTTTTATTAGATTTAAGACGAGCCGTTCTTCTCTCTTTGTCCCCACTCTAATAGTTCTTTCCTTTTGATCTTGCTTTATGAGGCTTATAGCCCTCTTTACTGCTCGCGTTAGACGTTTCTCTTTTTCTAAATCTACTCCTTTAATTTTTAATACAATTTTGGGGCCAACACCTTGGGACTTAGCTACCACCTTATTGACAAGGAATTCCAAAGCTGAAAGGCCCTCTCCTCCGTTCGGCAAGAGATACTTTGTATCCTCTCCCGAGAGAATAATTTCAATCTCCATTTTTTCCTTGTTTAGCTGGGTTTGCGTATTTAAATCAAAATCAAGATTATAGAAGAGTTCTTTCAAAAAAGAGAGGGCACGGTTTGCTCTTTCTGATAGGATCTTTTCGGGTCTTATTTTAAATCTTGCTTTAATTTTTCTTCCTGTTCCTAACATCCCCCCAGCAGTGTATTCCTCAATTTCAATATCTAAGTCCTGGGGAAGACAGTTTAAGTCCTGGCAGGCCCTCTCCACTAATTGATCAAGACTTTTTCCCTCAAGTTCCACGCTTCTTTCCATAGCTCACCTCTCCTTACTTGGGTTTAGATAATTTAAAAGTAATCAGCTGTTGCCCTATAGATAAAAGATTATTCACAAACCAATATAAGACAAGACCTGAAGGGAAATTTATAAATAATATGGTAAAAAATATAGGAAGAATAAGCATTATCTTTTCCTGGGTAGGATCCATAGTGGTAGGAGTAAGTTTTTGCTGAACATACATGGAAACTCCCATGAGTATGGTTAAAAGGGGAATACCTCCAAGATAGGGAATAACTAATGATCCAAGATAAAGCCTTTCAGGGGAAGAGAGGTCATTAATCCATAAAATAAAAGGGGCATGACGCAATTCAATAGCCATGAGAAGGACCTTGTAAAAGGCAATAAATACGGGTATCTGAATGAGTATGGGAAGACATCCTGAGAAGGGGTTAATCTTATGGGTTCTATAGAGATTCATGAGTTCTTTCTGAAGGGTCTGAGGATCATCTTTATACCTCTCTTTGAGTTTTTGGAAGATAGGCTGTAGTTCCTGCATTTTTTTCATACTCTTATAGCTTAGATGATTAAGGGGGTAAAAGAGTATCCTTATAAGAAAGGTTACTATAACAATAGCCCAGCCATAGTTATGTGTAAAACTGTAGAAGAATTTAAGGAGAAAGAGTAGAGGTTTGGCTATAAGGTCAAAGAGTCCAAAGTAGAGCGATTTGGCCAAAAGGGGATATTCTTTCTTTAACTCTTCTGCCTTTTTAGGTCCCATATAGACCTTAAACTTAAAGGTCTTCCTCTCACCAGGATTCAGAGTAAACTCATCACTCCAAAGAATAAATTCGCTTACCTTGCCTTCCTGGAGTTTTCTAAAAGTAGCCTTATATGTCCCATTCTCTAAAGGGATAAGTGAGACCATAAAATAGACATCCATAAAGCCTAAATACTTAAGGGGTCCTACATATTCACTTATGGTATCCTTAAGTTTTACCTCTATGAGATGATCTGTATAATAAAAAGGACCAGTAAAAACATAATCACTTCCTTTGGAAAAGGGAGCAAAAACACCTCTCAAGAGAAGCCTGTCTCTCTGAGTGCCATTAGTAAGATTGCGTAGTCTTATCTCTAAATCTATGTAATAGGAATCACCTTTGAATGTGAAAATTTTTTCAACTTCCCATTCAGCTGTTTGTCCTTTGAAAAGTAGACTTGCCTTTTCCTTAGTTGAGAGGTTAAGAGTATCACCTTTAGCTTCACCCAATTCGAAGGGGATAAGGGCTAATTTGGGGGAAGAGGCAAGATAAATCTCCCAAGGAAAGCCTTCCTTGGACGCATTAATTAATTCAATATTTTTCTTTGTCTTTAGATCTTCAGTATAGTTTAGAAGTTTAAATTCTGTGAAGCGGGCTCCAGCTGTAGAGATAAGGCCTTCATATAGAGGAGTAGTAACAGAGATTTGTTTCACTTCCTTTGCCAGAGCCTCAGCTATTTTCCCCAGTTCAGAGGCTTTTGCACCAGACTCCTTGGTCGTTAAATTACCCCCTTCATTTAAAATTTCCTTTGCTGGTGGAGGAGAAAAGTAAGAAATATAAAGATATTGAAAGAAAATTAAAATACCTATGGATAAAATAATAGCCAGAAGAAAGCGATTATCCATGATTATTAATCCTCCGATGCAGGTCTTTTGGTGGAGGGAAGTCAATACCTCCAGGAGAGAGGGGGTGGCACCTCAAAAATCTCTTTAAAGCCAAAAGGGAGCCTCTAAGGATTCCCCAGTCCTTTATAGCAAGCTTAGCATATTCACTACAAGAAGGATAATAACGACAATGCAAATTAAAATGAAGGGCTAAGAAGGGAGAGATAAAATGCTGATAAAGCTCAATTAATCTAAGAAGAAGACCCTTGACCATGACGCTCATATGGGGTTAAAGACCATAAGGTATTTCTAACCAACTTTTGCAGCTCATCATAGCTTAGATTTTTTATCGCAGGATGAGGAATCATTATAATATCTGCCTTCTCTGGAAAAAACTCTTTGTTTTTCCTAAAAAGGGTTCTTAAAATCCTTTTTACCTTATTTCTTTCTACAGCTCCACCAACTTTACTGGAAACTATAGTGCCTAACCTTCTATAAGTCAAGTTATTGGGACAATAGATAATAAGTAAGTATTTATCTACCCAAATCTTTCTTCCTTCAGCTAAGACCCTTTTAAAATCTCTGTTAAGGCTTAATCGCTCCTTTTTAGAAAGGCCTTCTTTTTTCAAAGGTAACCTTTTAGACCGTAAGGCGATGACGCCCCTTTCTTCTTCTATTTTTTAAAATCCTTCTTCCTGAGCGGGTTTTCATTCTGGCTCTAAAGCCATGGGTTCTCTTCATTTTTATTCTGCTTGGTTGATAGGTCCTCTTTGGCATAACTTGACCTCCTCGTCTTTTGGGTCAAATTGGATTTTCCCATTTTACCATCTTTTCAAAAATTTTCTATAAGTTAAAATTAAAGACATGCACAAAATCTTAGAAAACATACTCTTTGAAAAATATTTCGAAATATTAAAAAGGAAACAGCGGGGCCTTTATTTTAGACCTTTTTGGGACCGCCCTCCCTTTGATCTGAAAAGGTATTTAGAAAAAGAAGGTTTTATTATTATAGCTGAGATTAAAAAAGGAAGCCCTCTTAAAGGTACTATAAATAGAAACTTTAATCCCCTCTCCTTAGCAGAAATTTATCAGCGGGCAGGTGCTAAAGCCATCTCTGTGATCACCGAAGAGATCTTCTTTTATGGTTCCTTAGAATACCTCGCTGGGGTTCGTTCAATTACTTCTCTTCCTTTGTTAAGAAAAGATTTTATCTTTGATCCTGTTCAGATTGAAGAGGCTAAGGCCTTTGGAGCAGATTTTCTTCTCCTCATTGCAGGTATTCTCCCCCTTGAGGAGCTAAAGGAACTTTATAAGTATACATACAAACTTGGCCTATCTGCCTTGGTGGAAGTGCATTCAGAAGAGGATGTAGAGAAGGCCTTAAAGATAGGGGCAGAGGTTATAGGTATTAATAACAGGGATTTAAATACCCTCAAAGTAGATACAGAGCATGCTCCCAAGATGCTAACCCAAATTCCTAAGAATATTTTTGTGATTGCCGAGTCGGGAATTAATACAGCTCAAGAGGTAAAAATCTTAAGGGAAATGGGTTTTAAGGGGGTTCTCATTGGCACTGCCTTAGTGAAAAGTCCTAACCCTGAAAAGCTCTTAAGAGAGATGGTGGAGGTAGCCTATGGCATTACCCCTTAACTTTGAAAAGGGTGGAGGATTATTGCCAGTCATTATCCAGGATTTCCATTCAGGGAAGGTGCTTATGCTTGGCTTTATGAACCCAGAGGCTTTAGAAAAAACATATCAAACAGGAAAGGTGTTTTTTTATAGTCGGACCAGGGGTAAACTCTGGATGAAAGGAGAGACCTCAGGGCATACCCTTGAGGTTAGGGAGATCCTTGTTGATTGCGATCTGGATACCCTGTTAATTAAAGTGGAGCCTAAGGGGCCCGTTTGTCATGAAGGTTATTTTAGTTGTTTTTACAGAAAGATGGACAAAGATGGAAAATTAGAAGTAATAGAGAAAAGGCTTAAAGATCCGGAGGAAATCTATGGAAAGGGTGCTTAAGTTTGGTATTCCTAAGGGAAGTTTAGAAAAGGCAACCATAGAACTGTTTGAAAAGGCTGGATGGACCATTGAGGTTCACCATAGAAGTTATTTTCCTGAAGTAGATGATCCAGAGCTTGATCTGGTCATTTGTAGACCCCAGGAAATGAGTCGCTATGTAGAGGCAGGCATCCTTGATGCAGGAATAACAGGGAAGGATTGGATCCTCGATAACGATTCTCAAGTGGAGATCATAGAGGATCTTCCATATTCTAAGGTTAGTAAAAGACCTGCAAGATGGGTAATAGCTGTTAAAGCAGATTCAGATATTAACACTTTAGAGGATCTTCGGGGAAAACGCATAAGCACTGAACTGGTAAATTATACTAAGAGATTTTTTGCCGAGAGGGGAATCCCTGTTGAAGTTAGTTATTCTTGGGGAGCTACTGAAGCCAAAGTGGTTCAGGGCCTCTGTGATGCCATTGTGGAGGTCACTGAGACAGGGACCACCATAAAGGCACATGGTTTGAAGATTATCTATGAAATGTTAGTTACTTATCCTCAGCTTATCGCCAATAAAAAGGCTTGGGAAGATACTTGGAAGCGCAAAAAGATTCAGCAAATAGCTGTATTACTCAAAGGGGCCTTAAACTCGCACAAAAAGGTAGGGCTTAAGATGAATGTGCCAGCTGAGAGCTTAGAGAAGGTCGTTGCTTACTTGCCCAGTATTACAGCACCTACTATTTCTCAGCTCTATAATAAAGATTGGTATGCCTTAGAGGTTGTGGTGGCAGAAAAGGAGGTTAGGGATCTTGTGCCTAAGCTTTTAGAGCTTGGGGTACAAGGAATTATAGAATATAGCCTCAATAAAATAATTTAGAGGGGCCTATGCAGAGATTGCCTTTGAGTTATATTCGGCCTGGGATGAAGACCTATGAAGAGGTAGTGGATAATCAGGGGAGAGTGCTTTGCGGAAAGGGAATAGAGATTACTGCAGAGATGCTTAAACGCTTTGAAGAGCTTGGGGTAAGCTATGTTACCGTGGAAGGGACTCCTGTTAAATTGCCTTGGGAAAAGACCTTAGAGGAGGAATTGGAGGCCTTAGAAGCTCGCTTTCAAGGAGTTAAAGAGGAGACCCTTCTACAAATAAAAGAGATCATCAAAGAAATGTTACTGGAAAAATTTCAAAGCTATAAATGACGGGATAATTCTATGATAGATCCTTCTGAAAAGAGAA
The DNA here is from genome assembly GCA_964493015.1 of uncultured Caldimicrobium sp. Lineage (GTDB taxonomy): Bacteria > Desulfobacterota > Thermodesulfobacteria > Thermodesulfobacteriales > Thermodesulfobacteriaceae > Caldimicrobium. Next base: position 48,321 of record CAZBLU010000005.1, on the reverse strand, counting down.
AGGAAATCAAAAAGAAACTCAGAAAATTAGAAGGGCTTCCTACTTTACCTCCAGTTGTGCAAAAATTAAATCAAATGATTGAGGATGAGCGGACCTCTCTAAATCAGATAGCTGAGCTTATAGAAAAGGATCAAGTCATTACTACCAAAGTTTTAAGGTTAGCCAATTCAGCCTTCTATGGTTTCCCCAGAAAGGTCTCTACAGTCCAGCAGGCCATGATGCTTCTCGGGATGAATGTTCTCAAGATCCTTATTATGACCTCCTCTATATTTGAGATCATTCATAAGGAAGATGTGGGACTGTGGGAACACTCGGTGGGGGTAGCTGCCTGCTGTAAACTCTTGGCTGAACGTTTAGAGATTAAGGATCCTCAAGAATTGGCTACAGCTGGGCTTTTACATGATCTTGGAAAGGTGGTTGAATTGGTAGTCTTAAGGGAGGACTATCAGGAAATAGTCAAAATGGTAGCTCAGGGTGAGGATCCTTTAAGGGCTGAGAAGGCCCTTTTGGGGCTTGATCATGCAGAGATTGGGGCCTTTTTGATGACGCAATGGAATATCCCCGAGAGACTTATTGAAGCAGTACAAGCCCATCATAATCTGGAACTGGCAAAAAAATATAAAAAAGAAGCTGCTCTCATTCATCTTTCCGATTTTTTGGTGCACGCCCGAGGTTATGGAGAGACTCTCTATCATCAAATACCTCCCCTTAATCTGAACACCCTGAAAATTCTTAAGTTGTCCTTACCTGAAATTAAAGAAGTAATCTTTGCCTTGGAACCAAGGCTCTACGAATTAAAGTTTTTCACTGAGGAATTAAAGAGAGAACTTAGCCCCTCGTGAGCCTCCCCAAAGTAAAAAAGAAGACTATTTTTGCTTACTGGGAAAAGGGAGAACCCTTTTTTACCTGGAAAAGGGCCCTTACTCTCCATTTTTATGTCAGATCTTTTAGTAAGCTTGAAAAGTTTCTTGATGCCCTCTTTTTTAACCCACCTGATCTACTTTATTATTATTACGAGAAGTCTCCAGAGGGCTTGGAAATTTTGGTAAAGGACATAAAACTTCATTTTAACTTAGTACGTCTACCTTTGATCCTTATTTTGCATAAATTAGAGCCTCAAAGGATTAACCAGTATTTGCAGGCCATTGATGATATCTTATTTCTTGATACCCCTGTGGAGGAGGTATTGCTAAGGACTGAATTAGCCTTACGCAGGATTGAGCGAGTCTCAGATAACAATCCTCTTACTGGTCTGCCTGGTAATGTCTCTATAGAAAAAAAGTTAATGGAAATATTGCAAAGCCCTAACTACTTTGCCGTTGCCTATGTAGATTTGGATAATTTTAAGGCTTACAATGATTTGTACGGCTTTACCAAAGGGGATGAGATGATCAAAAATGTAGCCAGGGTCTTGGTAAATAGTGTCAATAATTGGACCAAAGAAGGTTTTGTAGGACATATTGGGGGGGATGATTTTGTCTTCATAGTGCCCTTAGAGTTAGTAGAAAAAGTTTCTCAAGAAATAATTAGAAACTTTTCTTTACTTTTGCCTTCTTTTCTCAAAAAAAGTGATTTAGAAAGGGGTTATTTTATTGCCAAGGACAGAAGGGGAAATAGGGTTAAGTTCCCCCTTCCTTCCCTTTCTATTGCCATTGTCCCTGTGCATCAGGGGAAATTTAAGCATATCGGAGAAATAGCAGAAAGGGCTTCTCAGGTTAAAAAAGTGGTTAAAGCTATGCCAGGTTCTGCCTATTTCATAGATAGAAGAAGTTAAGATAGAAGAAGTTAGCTCAATTTTTCGTAGGCTCTTCGGGCCTGTAAATATCTTTCTTCCTTTTTGAGTTCTGTATATTTTTCCTGAAGAAGGGTTGCAATAAATGAAATTACTTTATAAAGCTCTTCTAATTCAGCCTCTGGGACCTCTGAAAGCAGTTTATCCCAGTTCTTATCAAGCTCCTCATAAAGACATAGGGCCTGATCCCAGTTTTCCTGAGTTATATATACTTCAATTCGAAGTAAGATATCTTTTAGCTTAGAGGCCACGAGGCTGGTCTAATCTCTTCCCAAGAAATGAGCACCTAATATCTATCCAAGCCCTTTTTAGGTTTTCGAGGATATCAATAGCGTCATTTACAACTTTTTTATCCATGGTGAAATTGACTTTTATCAGTTCCTCAATAAGGATGGTATATATTTCCTTTAAATTTTTAGCGATCTCTTTACCTTTTTCTTCATCCAAAATAGCTGTAAGATAAGTTAGTATATCTATAACTCTACTAAGGTTTTCAGCTCTGCTCTTAATGCTTTCTGGTGTAGGTTTATTCTCTGAGATAGACCTTTCGACCATCTTTAAAGAATTTATGGCCCTGTTATAAAGAAGAATAATCTGGTCTAAAGGTGAGGCCTGTAGGACCTCTCTCTCCATATAGTGATGTTGAGGGTTAAGCATCTTTCCCTCCCTATTAAGATTTTATTATACTTAATCGGCAAAAGAAAAGGGATCTTTAGATCCTTTATTTTTTATTTTCAGAGAGGGATACCATAAAATTCTCCAGTCTATTCCTCAATTTTTCGTTTTGATACATGAGATTTTCTATTTTGGAGAAGGTAAGTCTTAATTTTTCCTCTTCTCTTCGCAAGTTTTTTTGTAGAATTTCAGCTTTTATATCAAGGTTTTGTATTTGTTTATCTTCAACTTTAATAAAGGTTTCAAGGATTTTGACCGTTGAACCTAAGAGTTTTTGAGCAAGATCCTTGGTTTGCTCCAAAGCTTTTTTTATTTCTTCCAGTTGTCCCTTTTGGAGGAGATTGTTTAAGGCTTCACTATTTAAGGAATATTTACCTTCGTTTATATTGATAATTCCAAGATTTTGTAAGGGGTTGGTAGCAGTTAGGAGTTGAACTTTAATCCTGGTAAGGACTGCATTTCCTTGGAAAATAGAACCTTTACCTGTTAATTCCTGTAAAAGGCTTAGCACATTGTTGATTTTGTTAAAGAGGTCCGATAGAGAACTGCTAACCTTCTCATAGGAATCATCTATACTAAGAGTGACGAAATCTGTAGATGGTTTTAGGGCCGTGATATCTAAACCGCTAATTACCTCCTTAAAAGTATTGGTTGGGCTGGTAATAGCGGTGCCAGAATCTGAGCCTATTAGTATTTTAGCATTCCTTGCTTCCTGTAAAGTAAGCTCTAAGGCTCCAAGTTCCGTGGGTAGTCCTAAGGCCTCTATAGCAAATTTAGTGGAAGAGGTTTCAACAGTGCTTGCTCCTAAATCCTTTTCTGCTAACATTAGTTTGTAGTTAACACCATCAAAATAGATACTTGCACTCACCTTGTTTTGGGACTCATTGATAGTTCTCACTAAATCTTGGAGGGGGCCTCCTGTAAAATTAATAGTTCTTTCTTCAACGTTATTTTCTGAGGTCCAATATTTAAGGGTAATGGTGGTTGGAGAGAGAGTTTGGTTGAGATTCTCCACCCCTCCTGAGGTAGCCCTTATCTCCCCTTGAGCAAGTTGTTCTACCTTAAGTCTGAGAGTAAGGTTGGGCGTATTTTCAGTTGCCTGAGCTGATAAAACGGTTGTGTCTGAAATATTAATCCTTTTCCCCTTAAAAAGATCATCAATTTTTAGGGAATTTACCTGGTTTTGTAAGTCTTTAAGAGAAGAGAGAAAGTTATTAAGGGCCGATACTTTTGCCTGAAGTAAAGCCTTATCTTGGGCAAGTTTTTGCAGTCTTTTTTGCTTCGATAGGGTAAGATTTTTGACCATGGCCTCTACATCTAAAAGACCAGTTATGTTTGTAATGTATGTGTCGCTCATCGTTTATACCTCCTTTTCCAGAAAAAGGCCCTTTACTTGAGCCCTGTTTTCAAGATATCTTTTCAGAAACTCATAAAGAGCCCGCTTAAAATCAACAATATCTTCAAGGGGAATTTGTTTTAACACCTCTTTGCTTATAATATCAATAATTTTATAAATTGGTATCTTTAGCGTATTATCAAACTCTATTTTAAGATCTTTGTTAATACTTAATAGGATGCGCTGTAATTTTTCTAAATCTATAAATACTCCTTTGTTTTTCAAAAAAGCACTTAAGGAGATAAATAACTCACCCATCACAGTGTCCTTTTGAGATGGCCAAGAATTGTCTCTTAATAGAGACTTATCCAAATTAATAAGTTCCTCACGCACCTTTGGGATAGATAGAGCGGAATAAACCTCTCTTTTAAAAGGGGGTATGCCCTTTATCTCCATAAAAATTTCCTCAATTAATATTATCGGAAATTTTTTAAAAAACTATAAAGGAATGGGACGTAATTTTAGCAATTTACCAGGACCAAGATGAAAGATTTTTTATCTACTTGATTTTGCTTGTCTTGAAAGAATTTTATTTTACTCACTCTCGATTTAATTAAATATAGATATTCAAACTTTTGGAAGAAGAGATTGAAATAGCTCTTGAGTTCTTACTTTGAGGTTTTCGGAGGAGAAATTTTCAGTTATGAGTTTTTTAGCCTCTTCCCCTAAAAAGCTTCTCTCCCCCTCTGAGAGGTTCAAAATTTTTATCATGGCCTGAGCTAAGGACTCCACATCTCCAAGGGGGACCATCTCCCCTATGGGCTTACCTTTTTGAAAGATGTCAGGGATACCCTCCACAGCTGTAGCGATGATAGGCAAAGAAGAGGCCATGGCTTCTAAGATGGCTAAGGGCATTCCCTCCCGAAAACTTGCTAAGACGAATACATCTAAGGCTTTTAGTAAATAGGGAATCTCCACAGAAGGGATCTTCCCCAAAAAAATCACTTCTTCTTCTAAACCTAAAGATTTAGCTAAGGCTTTACATTCCTCCAACTTCGGGCCATCCCCAGCAAGGATTAACTTGGCTTTGTAACCCCTATCTAAAAGAAGTTTTAAGGCCCTAATAACACCCTTCTGGTCCTTCTCTTTCCGAAACTGGGCTATCATACCAAAGTAAAAGCCCTTTTGATCTAAGGAAAATCTCCTTCTAGCCTCATCCTTAGAGTAAGGGAAGTTAAATTCCTGTAAATCGATACCAGAATAAAAGATTTCTATTTCTTCCTCTTTGGCTAAGCCTTTTTGCACCAATTCCTCTTTTAAGGCAAGACTATTCACTAAGATTTTATCGATTTTACTCCTGAAAAGTTTAAAAAATATTCTCTGGTGCCAACCATTTATTTCATTTCTGATCACTAAATGAAAGATAATTCTTAGGGAAGGGTGAAAGAGTTTACAAAAAATAAGATATCTGAGGAGTTTGTAACGATGGGTAAGAATAGGAACAATATTTTCCTCTCTGATAAGATTTAAAAGGTATTTAGCCATTTTAAGAGAAAACCCCTTTTTGGCTTCAGACCTTTTAAAAGGAAGGATTCTTAATATATCCTTATCTATTCCCTTTTCCAGGAGATACCCAGGTTTAGGGTCCTGAAAGGTGATAATGAGGGGAGATAGCCCGATTTCTTTAAGGGCTTCGAGTTGAATGTAGTGTCTTCTATTGCCATATCCATCTAAAAAAAAGGCAACTTTAGTCCTTTCCATAGAGAGTCTCAGAAATTATTAGTGCTAAATTTTCTATACCAAAAGTAAAAATAGAAGACTAAAAAGATAGCAGTAAGGGAAAAAGGGCCATTTAAAACTCTCATAATTTTACATAGTAATATATTGAAAAGAAAAGTAAAGATATCAGATTAAAAGACAATGTCTATCTTATAGGTAAAGCTTTATAGCCCTGATGAAAAAGAAATTCCCCCTCTTTCCTTAAGAATAGAATGGGCTATAATACAGGGTGGATATTAGATACAAGGAGAGAAGCCATGAAGCCGAGGCATTTTCTCAGGATATGGGATCTGAAAAAGGAAGAAGTAGAGGAAATTATTAAAAGAGCCTTAGCTCTCAGAGGAGGTTACACTTTTGAAAGGATTTTAGAGGGCAAAATCCTCGCCCTCATCTTTGAAAAGGCCTCTACTCGCACCAGAGTATCCTTTCAGGCAGCTATGTTAAAATTGGGTGGTGGCACCTTATTTCTTTCTACTCAGGACTTACAGCTTTCCCGTGGAGAGCCGATTAAAGATACGGCAAGGGTTCTTTCTCGTTATGTGGATGCTGTGGTGCTAAGAACTTATGCCCAAGAAACTATTGAGGAATTTGCCAGATACGCCTCTATTCCCGTTATCAATGGGCTTTCAAATAAGTTTCATCCCTGCCAGGTGCTCTCCGATATAATGACTGTTATCCAAATGGGGAAAGATCTCTACAGAGATAAAATAGTATGGCTTGGAGATGGTAATAATGTGGCCCAATCTTGGATTGAGGCCTCTGCCTTGTTAGGTTTTCCTTTAACTATTTGCTGTCCCAAGGGATATGAGCCTGATCCAGACTTGATTAAAGAGGCCAAAGAAAAATATAAGGCTCAGCTTGAGATCTCCCATTCCCCAGAGAAGGCCCTTATGGGGGCGAAAGTTATCAATACTGATGTTTGGATAAGTATGGGGCAGGAAGAGGAAACAGAGCAAAGAAAAAAGGCCTTTCAAGGCTTTACCCTTAGCAAGGAACTCCTGCAAGTTGCTGATAAAGAAGCTATTGTGTTGCACTGTCTTCCTGCGCATCGAGGTGAAGAAATAACTGAAGAGGTCTTAGAGGGGCCTCAGTCGGTTGTCTGGGATCAGGCTGAAAACAAAATGTGGCTTCATATGGCCCTTCTTGAATTTTTGTTGAAGAAAGAGTAAACTATGATTAGATTTATATGCATTTTATAAGGGAGGGGGTAATAATATGGGAATTGATCGAGACTATTACGTGAGGCTAAAGTATTACATGGAGATTGCTGGAGAAAAGGCTCCAAGCTGGTTTTCCAGGCCCTTAGAGGTTGCCTTTATTTTGGGGAGAGAAGCTATTCCTGCTATTATTGAGAGAGCCATTGAAGGAAAAGAGGTTGGTGAAATGGTTGAAGTGACCATTCCTCCTCAATCTGCTTACGGGCCCCATCTTTCTTATTTGGTTAAAGAGGTAGATCTCTCTTCGTTAAAACATCCTGAAAAGGTTATACCTGGAGAATGGTATGAAGAGGTTTCTCCACACGGTTCCAGAACATTTTTTAAGGTCTTAGAAGTTAAAGAGGGTAAAGTGATTGCCGATTTCAACCATCCCGCAGCTGGTAAAGAGGTAATCATGAAGATTGAAATCCTTGAAGCCCGCCCAGCCACAGCTTATGAAATCATGGCTGCCGAACTTAGGGCCTGTGGTGGTGGCTGAAGGTAAAAAGTATAGGCTTGGAAGCCTAAAAAATTATCCCTAAATGACCCTATTAGAAGTTTCAAACCTTACGCTCATTAATAGTCATAATTCTCAAACTATTCTTAAGGCTATTACTTTTTCTCTCAAGAAAGGAGAAATTCTGGGAGTTCTTGGGGAAAGTGGAAGTGGTAAGTCCCTTACAGCACTTTCTATTTTAAATTTGTTACCTTCAAACCTAAGGATTGTCTCTGGGCAAATTCGCTTCGCTCAACAGGATTTACTGAAATTGAATCCTAAGGATTGGCCCAAAATAAGAGGAAAAGAGATTTCTATAATCTTTCAAGACCCTCTTAGTACTCTTAATCCTGTCTTAAACATAGGAGAACAATTGGGAGAGGTTGTTTACTATCACCTTGGTCTCAAGGGATCACAAGCCAAGGAACTCATTATAAAAACTCTCAAAGAGGTGGGAATTAGTGATCCTGAACTTAGGCTTAGATCCTATCCTCATGAATTGTCAGGGGGCATGCGACAAAGGGTTATGATTGCCATGAGTATCCTTTGTTCTCCTCGCCTCCTCATTGCCGATGAACCTACTACAGCTCTCGATCTAACCATTCAAATGCAGATTATTGAACTTTTAAAAAATTTAAATAGAGAAAGAGAGCTAAGTATACTTTTTATAACTCACGACCTGGGAGTATTGAGATGGTTTGCCCACAGAATACTTGTATATTATCAGGGACAAATTTTAGAGTCTGCACCTACAGAGAAACTCTTTGCCAGGCCTTTACATCCTTATACACAGGTTCTCTTTGCCTCTTATCCAGGTAGGGAGAAGCCCTTCCTAAAAGAAAAATTTATAAAAAAGAGGTATATGCCCGCCTATTGTGACTTTGCCTATAGATGCCCCCATCCTTGTAAGGAAGTGTCCGAAAGGGAACCCCCATTAATTGAGGCTGAACCTGGCCATTATGTGAGGTGTCATCTCTATGCCTAATGATTTTATCGCTGAACTTAAGGGGGTCTCCAAACTTTATAAAATAAGAGCCTTTCTTTACAAGAAGCTGTCTTTTTGGGCCCTTCTTGATATAAATCTCTCGATTAGAAAGGGTGAGGTCATTGCCATCTTAGGAGAAAGTGGTTGTGGAAAGAGCACCTTAGGGAAAATCCTTCTGGACATAGAAAAACCCACGGTAGGAGAGGTTTATTGGTTTAGTCATCCTCTGAGCAAAATAGATAAAGCTACTTACAAGAGGCTCCGTCCTAAGATCCAAGCGGTTTTCCAAGATAGTTTTGCCTCTCTAAATCCCCGCTTCAAAATTAAAAAGATTCTTCTTGAGCCCTATTTATTAAATTTCCCCTCAGAAGAAAAAGAAGCCCTTGAGGTCGTGAAAAATGAGCTTCAGAGCGTAGGCCTCTCAGAGGATTATTTAGATAGGTATCCCCATGAACTAAGTGGTGGCGAAAGACAAAGGGTAGCCTTAGCTCGAGCCCTGATTACCAAACCCTCCCTTATCGTTTTAGATGAGCCTACCTCAGCCCTTGATATGACCATTCAAAGTCAGATACTTGCTCTTTTGAAAGATCTTAGGGAACAATATCACCTAAGTTATCTTTTTATTACCCATAATCTCTCTACAGCCTTAGAAATGGCTGATTTTATCACTGTCATGTACTTAGGGCGAATTGTGGAGATTTTCCCTAAGGCCCTTTTTCAAAAGATTGAACACCACCCCTATACCAAACTTCTCATAAACTCCAATCCTAATCCTTTTGCAGAAAGACCTCCAGAAGTAACAACCTTAAGGGGAGAACCAATAAGTCCTCTTCAGAGGCCTAAAGGCTGTGATTTTTATCCGAGGTGCCCTGAGGCCTCTACCATTTGCCAAAAAGAAAGACCTACCCTTAGGTCTTTTGATCCATATGTTCAAATTGCTTGCTTCAAGCGGGGATAACCTAAGTTTTTAATTTAATGAATTTTGTTTGTAAAGAGAAAATAAAAGAAAATTAAAGAAAAATAACAAAAAAAGGCCCTTTGAAAGTAAAAGACCTATCAAGGTTGTATTTCCTTGCTTTATAGATTACGCATCGTCTTATTTTAAAGCCCCTTTATTTATAGCTCTTTGAAATAATGAAATTTTTGTAGACAAAGAGGGAAATGAATATCGACTCTTTTTAGGGAAGCACTATAGGTTGGCATTTTCACTTTTTTGGTTATAAATATATTATCTCTCGGGGGATAAAACTTTTTGGAGGCCATTATCTATGATGAACAAAAAGGGCCTGAGTTGGGAATACATAAAGGGAAGGATTAAAGAGGAGTTGCCTCAAACAATTTACCAGGTCTGGTTTTCTCAGTTAGAGGGTGAAGTCCTTGAACATAAACTGGTATTAAAGGTTCCCAATGAATTTGCTCGTAGCTGGCTTAAAGAGAATTATCATTCCCTTTTACAAAGGATTATCAAAGAAGTAGGACTTACAAGTTATGAATTGCGTGTCCTTTCTGCCCCTAAGGCAGAACAAATGCTTCTCCCCTATAATCCCGTGGAACTCATTGGAAGAAGGTTATCTCCTAAATATACTCTTAGAGAATTTGTGGTAGGAAGGTGTAATGAATTGGCCTATAAGGTTTGTCATAAATTAGTTGAAGATAAACCAAAGGGTTATTTTATATATCTCTATGGAAATTATGGATTAGGAAAGACCCACTTAGTTCAAGGAGTGGGTAACGATCTTCTTAGCCAGGGTTTTGACAGGGTTTACTATTTCACTGCCCAAGACTTTTTAAATTATCTCCTAAAATACCTAAGGTCTGGTCAAATTGAGAGTTTTAAAAGGAAGATTCAGGAGCAATGCGATATCTTTCTCTTAGATGGGGTTCACTTTTTTTCTGGTAAGGAATTTACTCAAAGTGAGCTTGCCTTTCTCCTCGATTACCTGCTTGAACAGGGGAAGACCGTAATCTTCACCTCTTTAAAGCTTCCTCAAGAACTCGAAGAGGTAGACAGTTCTCTTCGGTCAAGACTTAATGCCAGTCTTATTATAAGGTTAAATCAACCTGATCTGGAAACCCGAAAGAAGATAATTCGTTTTAAGGCCAAGAAGGAGGGCTATAAACTTCCCTCAGAGGTAGTAGATTTTCTGGCCAAAAATTTGCGGGGGGATATCAGACAAATTGAAAGTGCCGTCATAGGGCTCCTTGCTCGAGTCACTTTACTCAAAGAGCCTATCTCTCTCTCCTTAGCCAGAGATTTGATAGCTGAAATCTCTCTTGATCGGGAAGAAAATTCAGAACTTGAAATCTTTTTAGATTCCCTCTCCCGGTTTTATGGAATAAACAGAGAAGAGATTCTTTCTTCCTCAAGGAAGAAAAATATTGTTTTAGCAAGAAAGACCTTGATTTATCTACTTAAGACCCTGGCTCACAAAAATTTGAAAGAGATTGCTCAGATCCTAAAGAAGGAACACTCTACTGTTATTCATCATCTTAGAAGTTTTGAAAAGAAACTCTCTGAAGATAGGGCCTTTAAGTTTCAATTCGAATTCTTAGTTAAAGAGCTCTCACAGGAGATTACCCTTACCCAGACTGAGACCCAAGATTTAGAGGAAACATCCCAAGAGGCCTTCCTTGGTAGCTATTAGTTCTAAGGCCCTGAAAATACTTGAAGATCTCTTCCCCAACAGACTTTTAACTGGGTCTGAGGCCTTACCTTATGGAGTTGATGCTTCTCAACTTTGCTTTAGGCCACAGGCCGTAGTTCTACCCGAAACCAAGGAAGAGGTTCTGGAGATCTTGAGGCTTGCCGATCTTTACCAATTTCCTATTGTCTCTCGCGGAAGTGGGACAGCTACAACAGGGAGTTCTTTGCCTATAGAGGGTGGTTTAGTAGTTTCCTTTACCAGAATGAATCGGATTTTAGAGGTCAATCCCGAAGAAAGAATTGTCGTAGTTGAGCCTGGTGTTCTAAATGGAGACCTTAAAGAATACTTAAAAAAATATGGTCTCTTTTATCCACCAGACCCAGCAAGCTATGCCTTCTCAACTATTGGAGGTAATGTAGCCACAGGTGCTGGCGGCCCAAGGGGATTAAAGTATGGCACAACCAAGGATTATGTCCTCTCTCTTCTCGTTGGGCTTCCCGGTGGAAATTCTTTTAAAACTGGTCCTACTACCCTAAAGGGAGTAGTCTCCTATAATTTGACTCCTCTCTTTGTAGGCTCTGAGGGGACCTTAGGAGTTTTCTTAGAGATCTACCTCAAGGTTATTCCCTTGCCTCCCCAAAGGACTCTTTTTCTCCTATATCTGCCTAAGGAAGAAGAGGGGCTTTCTCTGATCGGAGAAATCCTTTTGCAGGGCTTAACTCCTGCTTCCGCTGAATTTGTAGATAAAACTTCCTTAGTAGCTATAAGAGAGAACTTAGAAGGCCTTCCAGCTTCTACTGAAGCCCTTCTCTTTTTGGAGCTTGATGGAAAAGAAACAGAGGTTAGGGAAGATGGGCAATTTTTAGAAAAATTTCTTAAGGCTAAGGGTTACTCCTTTGAGAAGGCTGAAATGGAAGAGGAAATTGAGCAACTCTGGGAGATTAGGCGTATTATAGCGCCCTCTCTGAAGAAACTTGGGCCTAAAAAAATTGCCGATGATGTGGTAGTGCCAAGGAAAAAAATGAGAGAGTTTCTAAAATTTCTCAGAGAGTGGGAAAAGGAAAGCGGGATCTATATCGCTGCCTTTGGTCATGTAGGGGATGGAAATTTTCATGTCAATTTACTCTTTGAAGAGGAAAAAAAGGATGTAGCCCAAAAGGTGCGAGAAAGTGTGTTGAAAAAGGTGCTTGAGCTTTATGGAACTATTTCTGGAGAACATGGAATTGGCTATACAAAGAGGCCCTATGTAGCCTGGGAGCTTAATCCTTTACAATTGGAGATTATGAAAAAACTTAAGGCTATCTTTGATCCCAAGGGGCTCTTGAACCCTCATATTAAATGGCCTTAAAGTGTTGGTGGAAGTCTTCTCTGAGAGGTAGGGAACTTGAGGATCTCCTCTACAGTCTTAAGGGTTTCTTCTGAAACTCTTATTTGCTGGAACACCCTAAGCCCTGCTTCTTTAATAGCCTCCTTCCAAAAGGCATCCCTTGCGAAATCTCTACTCTCATAGTCATATTCATAGTAGACTTCCTTTATTCCTGCACTGGCAATCAGCTTAAGGCAGACATAACAGGGGGCAAGGGTGCAATAAAGGCTTGCACCTTCAAGGGATATACCAAAGCGGGCAGCTTGGGCTATGGCATTAGCCTCTGCATGGCTGGCCCTACAGTAATTGTATTTGTCGATATCGGGAATACCCTTGTCTCGGCGAAAACAGTAGGTTGGGCCTTTGTCAGTGCAGTGCCATGCTCCTGGCATAGGCCCATTGTAGCCTGTGGCAAGGATTCTCTTATCCTTCACCACCACAGCCCCTGTAGGTCTGGAGTTACATCCAGAGCGTATAGCCACCAGTTTGGCTATTAGCATAAAATATTCATGCCAGTCTGGGCGACTCATGGTGCTCTACCTGTAAAAGGGAAATTTTAAACAGATCTCTCGCACCTTTTCCCTAATTTCTCTTCTAAGAGCTTGATTTTCTGGATTTTTTAAGACCTCGCACATGTAATTTGCCACCTCCTCTACCTCTTTCTCCTTTAAGCCACGAGTAGTTATGGCAGGTGTGCCGATACGGATTCCGCTGGTGATCTTGGGAGGTAAGGGGTCAAAGGGGATGGCATTTTTATTAACTGTGATACCTGCCTCTTCCAGGATTTTCTCTGCCTGGGCTCCTGTGAGTCCCTGGGAGGAGACATCAATTAAAAGGAGATGATTATCCGTTCCCCCAGATACTACCCTAAATCCCCTCTCGGCAAAGACCTTAGCCATAACTTTTGCATTGAGCACCACCTGTTGCTGATAGGCCTTAAAACTTGGCTCTAAGGCCTCTTTAAAACATACAGCCTTTGCGGCGATAATATTCATGTGAGGTCCACCTTGAATTCCTGGAAAAACAATTTTGTCAATCAGTTTTCCATATCTCTCTTTACAAAGGATAAAGCCACCTCTTGGGCCACGAAGAGTTTTATGGGTAGTTGAGGTCACAAAGTCAGCATAAGGCACTGGAGAGGGATGAATCCCTGCAGCTACAAGCCCTGCTATATGAGCCATATCCACAAGGAGATAGGCCTTGACCTCTTGAGCAATATGATAAAAGGCTTCAAAGTCAATGATCCGAGGGTAGGCGCTTGCACCAGCAATTATTAGTTTAGGTCTTTCAGCAAGGGCTATCCTTCTTATTTCTTCATAGTCGAGTGTTTCCGTCTCTTTGGAGACACCATAATGCACTACCTTATAAAGCTTACCAGAGAAATTAACAGGGGATCCATGTGAAAGGTGTCCTCCATGGGCAAGATTCATAGAGAGAATGGTGTCCCCAGGGTTAAGGACAGCGAAAAAAACAGCCATGTTGGCCTGGGTCCCAGAATGAGGCTGGACATTAGCATATTCGGCTCCAAAAAGGAGTTTAAGTCTCTCTAAAGCCAATTTCTCTATAGCATCTACGAACTCACAACCTCCATAATAGCGTGCTTCAGGATAGCCTTCGGCATATTTATTCATAAGGACTGAGCCTTCAGCTTCCATAACAGCCAAAGAGGCCAGATTTTCTGAGGCAATCATTTCCAGTTGGTATTCTTGCCTCTCAACCTCTCTTTGAATCAGTTCAGCCACTTCAGGATCTACCTCTTTGAGAGCCATTCCACTTAACCTCCTAATCCGTATTTCTCTATTTTATAGCGAAGCATTCTCTCCGTAATTCCTAAAAGTTCTGCTGCCTTTACCTTTACCCCCTTAGTCTTTTCCAAAGCCTCGGTAATACGATGTTTTTCTAAGGTCTCCACAGCCTCTTCTAAAGGTAGTTTCATTAAGGCCTCAAATAGGCCTTCCTTTTTGGGACTTCCCTCTCCAAGCCCCAGGTCTTCCCGTGTTAAAATTTCTCCCTCTGCTAAGATTATACCTCTTTCTATACGGTTTTCCAGTTCTCTCACATTTCCAGGGAAGCTGTGATTAAGTAAGGCTGTAATAGCCTCCTGAGATAGACCTTTTACCCTTTTTCCATATTTTTGATTAAATTTTTCCATAAAAAATTTGGCTAAGGGGAGAATGTCTTCCTTTCTCTCCCTTAAAGGGGGGAGGTGAATGTTTATGACATTTAGCCTCCAGAAGAGGTCTTCTCTAAAGGTTCCTTCTTCAATCATTTTCTGAAGATCTCTATTTGTGGCTGTAAGCAGGCGGAAGTTTACCTTTAATTCTCGAACACTTCCCAATCTTCTGAAGGCATTATCCTGTAGGACACGAAGTAACTTGGACTGTAAAGGAAGGGGCATTTCCCCTATTTCATCAAGAAGTAAAGTCCCACCTTCAGCAAGCTCAAAAAGACCTGGTTTGGCATGCACAGCACCAGTAAAGGCACCCTTTTCATAACCAAAGAGCTCTGCCTCAAGAAGGGTTTCAGGAATGGCTGCACAATTGATCTTAATAAAAGGCCCCTCCTTTCTTGGGCTTAGCTGATGTAGAAGCTTAGCAATGACCTCCTTTCCAGTTCCTGATTCTCCAGTGATGAGGACAGGAGCCTGTGTCTCAGCTACCTTGTTAACCAAGGAGAGCACCTTTTTCATGGCTGGACTTTCCGCAATTAACCCCTCAATAGCAGCAAATTCGTCTTTAGCCAGATATTTTAATCTCTCTTTAAGTAGATAAACTTCCTTAGTCAGTTTGAATTCTTTAAGTGCCCTCTCCACAAGAAGAGCAAGTTCTTCAAGATTTATGGGTTTGGGTAGATAGTGATAGGCCCCTTTTTTCATGGAGACAACCGCATGTTCAATACTGGCAAAGGCAGTAATCATGATTACTGGCACATGGGGATAATTCTGCTTTATATGGTCAAGCAGATCAAGCCCGTCACCATCTGGAAGTCTCCAGTCAAGGAGAACTAAATTGATTTCCTTTTGTTGCAGGAGCTCCTTAGCTTTTTGTAGGTTTTCAGCTAAAAAAAGATGATAACCCCGTTTAGTAAGAAATTCCTCTAAGATCTCCCTCTGAAGTTTTTCATCCTCAACAATTAGTAGGCTTTCTCTTTTCATAGGGCCTTCCAGCTTAAACGAAAAATTTTACCACCAGTAGCTAAATTTTCTATTTCAATTTGGCCATGGTGGGCTTCTATTATTTTTTTCACCAAATAGAGCCCAAGCCCAAAGCCCTCTTTTTTGGTGGTAAAGAAGGGCTCAAAAATTTGATTTTGGAGCTCTAAAGGTATGGGAGGTCCATTGTCAAAGAGCTCTATGTAGAAAGTTTCCTTTCTTTGCTTGAGAGTTAACCTTATGACCCCATTTAACTCAATGGCCTGATGGGCATTTTTTAAGAGGTTTTCTAAGGCCTTTTTTAGCCAGAAAGCATCTCCCCACAGTTTCTCTACTTGGCAATCTAACTCAAAGGTAAAGGCTTTATTTGTCTGTAGGGTTGCAGCTAAGAGTCTCAGTTCATATAGGAGGGGCTCTACCTCAAAATAGGTTGGCTGTAACTGAATGCTTTTGTGAAAGAGAAGCACATCCTGCGTCCATTCAAGGATTCTCTTAATCTCCTTCGAGAGGGTTTCTTGATAACTCGGGCTTTTGGTCCCACTCTCACAGCCTGTCTGCAAGAGCAAAAAGAGATTATTTAGACTATTTCTTAATTCATGGGCAATAGTTCCAGCCATACGACCAAGAAGGGCAAGCTCTCGTTCTGCCTGTAGTTTTCTCTCAATTTCCCTTTGCCTCTCCTCACTTTTAGAGGCATAGTGAAAGAGATATAATATTATTACAATAACGAAGACATAAAAAAATAATATTAAAAGTAAATATTTTAAAAAGGTATGTTGATAATAGGATACATCTAAGTTAAGAAAAATACAATATTCTCTACCTTCAATTTTAGAGATCTTGAGGGCAAAGAGTTGATTTCCTTCTCTTCTGATTTTATCTTCACACCTTTTGAAGGGAAAGGCAGTTTCTTTGAAATTCCAAGATAAAAAGAGTTCTTTTTGATAGAAGATTGCTAAGGCCTCTAACCTTTCCCTTTTAAAGATATCTTGAAGAAAATCAATCAGGTCGAGCAACCATCCTTTACTCTCCGGGAGTTCAGCAAATTCAGGAAGGAAGGGAATTTTATAGTAATTTTCTAAAAATTTGACATAATCAAAGAGTCTTGTTTCTATGAGGTTGAGGCTATTGTAAACTTTTGTTTCTACAGTATTGTCTAAGTAGACTTTAAAATAGGATACCTGAAAGATCGTAAAGAAGCTGATAATAACTATAAAAAGGAAAGTTAAGAGTTTTAAGGGACGGCGATCTCTCCAGAGCTTGAAACTACTCATCTAAAGACTTAAACCCCTTCCATAGATTAAAATAGCTTTCCCTAAAGAGTTTTTCCTTTCCATGGGGTTTGGGAAAATAAAAGCGTTTATTTTTTAATTTTGGAGGTAAATAGTCTTCTAAGACAAAGGCTCCTTCATAGTTATGAGGATACTTATATCCTTTACCATAGCCCATTTTGGCCATAAAAGTTGTTACAGGATTTCTGAGATGGAGGGGCACAGGCTGGTATCCAGATCTTTCTATTTCCTCTTCAGCAGCTTTAAGAGCCTGATAAGCCGAGTTACTCTTTGGGGCTAAGGCCACATATAGCGCAGCCATAGCTAAGGCTATTTCCCCCTCAGGAGAACCAAGGACTTCATAGGCCTGAAAGGCCGATAAAGCTATGGTTAAGGCCATGGGATCAGCAAGTCCTACATCCTCAGCAGCACAGATAAGGATCCTTCTGGCAATGTAGAGAGGATCTTCCCCAGCCTTCAACATCCTTACCATCCAGTATATGGCTGCATCGGGATCACTTCCCCGTAGACTTTTGTGAAAGGCAGAGATGAGATTATAGTGCTCTTCTCCACTTTTATCATAGAGTAGGGGCTTGCTAAGAAGGCTTTCCGAAAGATCCTGTAGGCTAAGCCTTTTTTGACCTTGAGCTAAGGCACTTTCCACTAAAATCTCTAAAGTGTTAAGGGCAAAACGGGCATCACCCTCTGAAGCCCTCGAAATAGCCTCTAAAACTCCCTCTTCTACTTGTATTTCCTCTTTACCATATCCTCTATAAGGATCCTTTAAGGCCCTATTTAAAAGGTGAAGTAATTCCTCTTCCGTTAAGGGATTAAAGCGTAAGACCTTAACACGGGAGAGCAATGGAGGGATGACTTCAAAGGAAGGGTTTTCCGTAGTAGCGCCAAAGAGATAAATATCTTCTCTCTCTACATAGGGAAGGAGAAAGGCCTGTTGAGCCTTGTTGAAGCGATGGATCTCATCTATAAAGAGGATAGATCTTTTCCCCAAATTCTTTAATTTCTCTGTCTGTTTTAAGATCTCTTTTAGCTCTTTAAGAGTAGTATCTACCGCACTCACGGCATAAAATTCACATTGGAATTCCTTACCCAAGAGATAGGCCAAGGTGGTTTTCCCCGTGCCAGGAGGTCCCCAAAAAATAAGAGAAAAGGGTTTTCTTCTTTTTAATAAAAGATTAATAAGGCCCTTATCTTCAAAAAGGTGCCTTTGACCGACAAATTCCGTTAAATCTGAGGGTCTTAGTCTTTCCGAAAGGGTAGGCATCTTTTAAAAATAAAAATACCACTTTTTAAATTTTCAAGGATTAGGCCCTCTTTCTTTGCCCTCTTTATTTTTTTTAAAGATTGGTTATTATTAGAAAAAATTCTATGGATAGGGGAAATATATGGCTTTTGAAGAGAAGAAAGTGGCAGAGGTAATGAGTAGATCCCTTTACACGGTATCCATGGATGCCTCCTTTGAAGAGATCCTGCAGACCATGATAGAGAGTAGGGTTTCTGCAGTGATAGTTTTGGCCCCAAATGGTGAATTTATGGGTATTGTTAGTAAAACAGATATCCTTAGTGCCTTAAAAAAATATGGAGCTCAGGTTTTTTCCAAAAATGCTGAGGACTTACTTTGTCCCAAGCCTTATACTATTGAGGGCAATGCAACAATAAAAGAGGCAGCCCAGAAAATGTTAGCCCATAAAGTGCATCGCTTATTAGTGGTCAGTCCCTCAGCTATAGGGAGATACATGCCTGTAGGAATTATATCAGCCACAGATATTCTTAAAGAGGTAGCCTTCTAATTTTTGCGGTTACCACTTGACAGAATTTAAAAAAGTTGTATATAAAGGGCTTGTTAATTTTAGGAGAAAAAGGAGAGGTAGAAAGAGATGCCTACAATTAATCAATTAGTTAGGCTTGGCAGGAAGAAAAAAGTTAAAAAATCAAAGGCACCTGCCTTACAAGGTAATCCTCAGAAAAGAGGAGTATGTGTGAGGGTTTATACGGTGACCCCCAAGAAGCCCAATTCTGCTTTGCGAAAGGTAGCCAGGGTAAGGCTCACGAATGGTATTGAGGTAACTGCCTATATACCTGGAATAGGTCATAATTTACAGGAACATTCAGTGGTTTTAGTTAGAGGGGGGCGTGTGCGGGACCTTCCTGGGGTGAGGTATAAAATCATTAGAGGTGCACTTGATGCAGCTGGAGTTCAGAATAGAAAGAAATCTCGTTCTAAATATGGTACGCCACGACCAAAAACATCTAAGTAAGTGAGGGAATAGAGATATGCCACGAAAAGGACCAGTGCCAAAGAGAGAGATTGCTCCAGATCCTAAGTATGGAAGTGTTTTAGTAAGTAAGTTTATTAATAACTTGATGAGGGATGGAAAAAAGAATACTGCAAGAAAGATATTTTATTCTGCTCTGGAAATATTGAGGGAAAAGTCTGGAGGAGAGGATCCTTTGAAGATCTTTGAGGGGGCAGTGGAAAAGGTGAAGCCTTGGTTGGAGACTCGCTCCCGGAGAATTGGAGGTGCGAACTATCAGGTGCCTGTGGAGGTAAGGCCAGAGCGTCAGATCTCATTAGCTATAAAATGGATTATTAATGCTGCCAGGGCAAGAAGTGAGAAAACTATGATAGAAAGGCTTGCTAATGAGCTCTGGGATGCCTATAACGAAAGAGGGGCAGCGATAAAGAAAAAAGAAGATACCCATCGCATGGCTGAATCTAACCGAGTATTTGCTCATTTTCGTTGGTAAGTAGTAAATAGATATTTGTTGGCATGAATTAAATTTCTAAGAAGAGGAGTATTATTTTTTAAAATTTTTAAATAATAAGATTAAAAGAAAGGGTGAATGTATGACGCCTGAGGAGTTAAAGATTCTTAAAACCACGAGGAACATTGGCATTGTGGCCCATATTGATGCTGGGAAAACCACGACTACGGAGAGGATCCTTTATTATACGGGGAAGACCTACAAGATTGGGGAGGTCCATGAAGGGACAGCAGTAATGGATTTTATGATCCAGGAGCAGGAGAGGGGAATTACTATAACCTCTGCCTGCACGACAACTTTTTGGAGAAATCACAGGATCAATATTATAGACACGCCGGGTCATGTGGATTTTACTATTGAAGTGGAGAGAAGTTTAAGGGTTCTTGATGGAGCAGTAGTTATCTTTTGTGCTGTAGGCGGAGTAGAGCCTCAGTCTGAGACTGTGTGGCGGCAAGCTGATAAATATCGTGTTCCTCGTATAACTTTTGTCAACAAGATGGACAGGCTTGGCGCTAATTTTTATAGAGTTCTTGAGGAGATGAAGACAAGGCTTGGGGCGAACCCTTTGCCAGTGCAGATTCCTTATGGAGCTGAAGATTCTTTCGTAGGGGTTATAGATCTTATTGAAATGAAGGCTATTGTTTGGGAAGAGGAGACCCTTGGGGCAAAGTTTCACTATGAGGAGATACCTGCCCATCTTAAGGATCAGGCTGAAGAGTATAGGGTTATGATGCTTGAAAAGCTTGCTGATGTAAATGATGAGATCATGGAAAAGTATTTAGAAGGTAAGGATATAACCCCTGAGGAGATTAAGGCCGCGATTAGAGAAGCCACTTGTCAATTTAAGCTTGTTCCTGTCCTATGTGGGGCAGCCTTTAAGAATAAAGGGGTTCAGCCTTTACTTGATGCTATTGTAGATTATTTACCTTCGCCTCTTGATATTCCTCCTGTAAAGGGTATTAATCCAAACACTGGTGAGGTAGAGGAGAGGAAGACCGATCCAGATGCGCCTCTCTCAGCCCTTGCATTTAAGATAATGACTGATCCCTTTGTGGGAACTCTTACCTTTTTGAGGATCTATTCTGGGCGGTTAGAATCTGGAATGAATGTTTACAATGCCACCAAGCGCAAAAAAGAGAGGATTGGAAGGCTGGTAAGAATGCATGCTAATCAGAGAGAGGAGATCACTGGGGCTGCAGCAGGAGATATAGTGGCGGCCCTTGGTTTAAGGGTTACTACAACTGGTGATACGCTTTGCGATGAGGCCCATCCTATTGAACTTGAAAAACTTGATATTCCTGAGCCTGTTATTTCAGTAGCTGTAGAGCCCAAAACTAAGGCAGATCAGGAAAAGCTTTCCCTTGCTCTTCAAAAGATTGCCCTCGAGGATCCCTCTTTCAGGGTGACAATTAACCATGAAACTGGGCAAACGCTCATTTGGGGTATGGGAGAGCTCCACTTAGAGATTATTGTAGATAGGTTAATCCGTGAATTTAAGGTGGGTGTAAATGTAGGTAAGCCAGAAGTAGCTTATAAAGAAACAATTACCACAAGAGCTGAGGCTGAAGGGAAGTATATACGTCAAACTGGCGGTCGGGGTCAATATGGGCATGTTAAACTCATTGTGGAGCCTAATACAGGAAAAGGTATAGAATTTGTTTCAGAGATCGTGGGAGGAGTTATTCCCAAAGAGTTTATACCTGCAGTAGAAAAAGGAGTTAGGGAGGCAGCTCAAGAAGGTATCCTTGCAGGTTATCCTGTAATTGATGTGAAGGTAAGGCTTGTTGATGGAAGTTATCACGAGGTAGACTCTTCGGACCTTGCTTTTGCCATAGCAGGTTCTATTGGATTTAAAGAGGCTTGTAAGAAGGCCAATCCTGTGTTATTGGAACCCATAATGAAAGTGGAGGTAGTTCTACCAGAAGAGTATCTTGGGGAGGTTCTTGGAGATCTCTCTGCGCGAAGGGGTAGGGTTGAGGGAATGGATATGAGGGGTAATGTGAGAGTGATTAGGGCCTATGTTCCTCTTGGAGAGATGTTTGGTTATGCTACAACTTTGAGGTCTCTTACCCAGGGTAGGGGAACCTTTACTATGCAGTTTGATCATTATGAGAAAGTCCCTGCCCATTTAGCTGAAGCTATTATAAAGAAAGCAAAGGGATAAAATTTTAAGGAGGAAAGGGCCATGGCTAAGCAGAAATTTGAGCGTAAGAAGCCACATTTAAATGTGGGGACGATTGGGCATATTGACCATGGGAAGACGACGCTTACGAGTGCGATAACGAGGGTATTGTCGACGAAGGGGTTAGCGCAGTGGGTGCCTTTTGATCAGATAGACAAGGCTCCTGAGGAGAAGGCGAGGGGTATAACGATACAGCTTGCGCATGTGGAGTATGAGAGTGAGAAGAGGCATTATGCGCATATAGATTGTCCTGGGCATGCGGATTATATTAAGAACATGATTACGGGGGCAGCGCAGATGGATGGGGCCATATTGGTGGTAGCGGCAACGGATGGGCCTATGCCTCAGACGAGGGAGCATGTATTGCTTGCGCGTCAGGTTAATGTGCCAGCCATGGTGGTATTTATGAACAAGGTGGACATGGTGGATGATGCGGAGTTATTGGATTTAGTTGAGCTTGAGGTGAGGGAGTTATTGAGCAAGTATGGATTTCCTGGGGATGAGGTGCCAGTGATTAGGGGTAGTGCGCTTAAGGCGCTTGAGTGTGGTTGTGGTAAGGAGGATTGTCAGTGGTGTGGGGCGATATGGCAGTTGATGAAGGCGATGGATGAGTATATACCTGAGCCTGTGAGGGATGTGGACAAGCCATTTTTGATGCCGATAGAGGATGTATTTAGTATAAGTGGAAGGGGGACGGTGGTGACAGGGAAGGTAGAGAGGGGAGTATTGAGGCCTGGAGAGGAGGTGGAGGTGGTAGGGCTTAGGCCTACGATAAAGACGGTGGCGACGAGTCTTGAGATGTTTAGGAAGATATTGGATGAGGCTTTACCTGGGGACAATATAGGGGTGTTATTGAGGGGAGTAGGGAAGGATGATGTGGAGAGGGGGCAGGTATTAGCGAAACCTGGGAGTATAAAGCCGCATACGAAGTTTAAGGCTGAGGTATATGTGTTGAAGAAGGAGGAGGGAGGAAGGCATACGCCCTTTTTTAATGGATATAGGCCTCAGTTTTATTTTAGGACTACGGATGTGACGGGTGTGGTGGGGTTGCCGAGTGGTGTGGAGATGGTGATGCCAGGGGACAATGTGGAGTTAGAGGTTGAGTTGATCAAGCCTGTAGCGTTGGAGGAGGGGTTGAGGTTTGCCATTAGGGAAGGTGGAAGGACGGTTGGTGCTGGGGTTGTGACTAAAATAATAGAATAAAAGAGGTGAGGAGTTTCAGAAATGATATCACCGAAGATTCGTATTAAACTGAAGAGTTACGACCATAGAATACTGGATAAGTCAGTAGTCGATATTGTTAATACGGCTCGTGAAACAGGGGCTAAGATTGTAGGCCCTATACCTCTTCCGACCAAGATAAGTAGATGGACCGTGTTAAGGTCTCCTCATATAGATAAAAATTCTCGTGAGCAATTTGAGGTTAGATTACATAAGAGGCTAATTGAGATTTTAGAACCCACCCAGCAGACAATAGATGCCCTTATGCAATTAGAGTTACCTGCTGGTGTGGAAGTAGAAATTAAGACATAAGTAGACGGGAGTGATGGGTATGAAAATAGAGGGTCTTCTTGGCAAAAAACTGGGGATGACTCAGATCTTTGATAGTGAAGGAAATAGGATTCCTGTTACTGTTTTAGAGGTAGGACCTTGTGCAGTGGTTCAGGTGAAGACTAAAGAGAGAGATGGATATAATGCTGTTCAACTTGGTTTTTCTCCAAGGAAGCTAACTAAATGCACTCTTCCTATGATTGGACACTTTTTGAAGGCGGGTTTAGATACAGGTTTTTATATTCTTCGAGAGTTTGGTGTAGACGATCCTAATCTTTTTAGACCTGGGCAGACCATTAGTTTAGCAGATCTTGGAATTTCCAAGGGAATTAAGGTAGATGTGGCTGGGACAACGAAGGGAAGAGGTTTTACAGGTGGAATTAAACGTTGGAATTTTCAGCGTCAGCCTATGAGTCATGGTGCTAAGAAGGTTCATAGAAAAAGGGGTTCAAGCGGGGCCAATACTTTTCCTGGTAGAGTGATTAAAGGAAAGAGGATGCCTGGTCATTATGGAGCGGAGAGAGTGACGATTAAGAATTTGACCGTTGTTGATGTCATTCCTGACAAGAATTTGCTTTTAGTTAAGGGAGGAGTTCCTGGGGCTCCCAACAGTTATGTTATGGTTTATTTTAAATAAGGAGAAAGACCTATGACGGAGTTAAAGGCGAGGCTTTTAGACAGTGAGGGTAGGATTACAGGAGAAGTTAGTTTACCTTCAGATATTTTTGGCGTTGCTCCAAGGGAAGGCCTGCTTCATGAAATTATTAGATGGCAAAGGGCGAGATGGAGGGCAGGAACTGCTTCAACTAAGACAAGAGGTGAGGTTAG
Organism: uncultured Caldimicrobium sp.; assembly: GCA_964493015.1. Taxonomy (GTDB): domain Bacteria; phylum Desulfobacterota; class Thermodesulfobacteria; order Thermodesulfobacteriales; family Thermodesulfobacteriaceae; genus Caldimicrobium. The sequence continues at coordinate 24,284 of CAZBLU010000005.1, read as the reverse complement.
AGGTGGTGGTAGAAAACCGTGGAGGCAAAAACATACAGGTAGGGCAAGGCAGGGCTCCATAAGAGCACCCCAATGGGTAGGTGGTGGGGTAGTTCATGGTCCTAAGCCAAGGGATTATGAATTTAAATTAAATAAAAAGGTTAGAAGGCTTGGTTTAAAAATGGCCTTATCCAGTAGAGCCCTTACTGATAAAGTTTTTATAGCAGAGGCTCTTCCTAAGCTCGAGAGGCCCAAGACTAAGGTTATAAAAAGTTATTTGGAGAATGCAGGAGCTATTTCTGCTTTAATTGTAGTTCCAGCAAGAGATCTTGTATTAGAGAAGAGTGCAGATAATTTACCCAAGGTCAAAGTGTTGGCTGTAGAGGGATTAAATGTGTATGACATATTGAATCATGAGCATTTAATTATAGATAAAGAGGCTTTAAATAAAATTGAAGAAAGGTTAAGGAGATAAAGATGAAGGATCCAAGGGAAATAATTATAGCACCAGTTATTACGGAAAAGTCCTTGATGCTTAAGGAACAAAATAATCAAGTATGCTTTTGGGTAGATCCGAGGGCTAATAAAATTGATATAAAAAGGGCTGTAGAAGAGCTTTTTAAGGTAAAAGTGATTGATGTGCAAACTATGAGGGTTAAGGGTAAGCCCAAAGGAAGCTATAGAAACCCAGGTAGAACCAGTTTGAGAAAAAAAGCAATTGTAAGATTAGCTGAAGGGCAAAGCATAGAATTTTTTGAGACTATTTAGGAGGGTGTATAAGTTATGCCAATTAAAAAGGCAAAACCCACATCACCTGGTAGAAGGTTTCAGAGTTTCTTAATAGATCCTGATTTGACACCAAAAGAACCAGAGAAGGCTCTGACAGAGCCTTTAAAGAAGTCTGGTGGTCGTAATAACTATGGAAGAGTAACTGTTAGATTTAGAGGTGGAGGGCATAAGAGGTTATACAGAATTATTGACTTTAAGAGAGATAAAGACGGAGTGCCAGCTAAGGTTATAGCTTTAGAATACGATCCTAATCGCTCAGCAAATATAGCGCTTCTTCAGTATGTTGATGGTGAAAAAAGATATATCCTTGCACCTCATGGACTTAAAGTTGGAGATATTGTAGAAAGTGGGGACAATGTGGATATACGTATAGGGAATGCCCTACCTCTTAAGAATATTCCAGTAGGAACTATGGTTCATAATGTTGAATTGAGGCCAGGTAAGGGAGGTCAACTTGCTCGGTCTGCAGGGGCATTTGCCCAAATACTTGGAAAAGAGAAAGATTATGTTATATTAAGACTGCCTTCTGGAGAGATTCGTAAGGTTCATGGAAACTGCAAAGCAACAATTGGGCAAGTTGGGAATTTAGAGTGGGAGAATATTGTATGGGGTAAAGCGGGTAGAATGAGATGGAGGGGTAGAAGACCCCATGTAAGAGGAGTAGCCCAAAATCCTGTAGATCATCCTCTGGGAGGTGGAGAAGGTAGGACCCATGGTGGTAGACATCCCTGTTCACCTTGGGGTCAATTAGCTAAGGGGCTTAAGACCCGAAAGAAAAAGGCTTCAGATAAATTTATTTTAAAGAGACGAAAAGGATAAGTTTTGAGGGAGAGTAGGCTATGCCAAGATCAAAGAAGAAAGGGCCATTTGTTGATGAGCATTTACTCAAAAAAGTTTTGAGAGCAAAGGAGAGTGGAGATAAGAGGCCTATTAAGACTTGGAGTAGGAGATCAACTATTATTCCAGAGATGGTAGGTTTAACTTTTGCCGTGCACAATGGTCATAAATTTATACCAGTATATGTGACAGAAAATATGGTAGGCCATAAACTCGGGGAATTTGCTCCCACACGGACCTATAAGGGGCACCCAGCAGACAAAGGTAAGGTTTCAGGGGTTAAGAAGAAATAAGGAGGTTAGAGTTGAGAGCAAGGGCTACAGCAAAGTATATTTTGATATCGCCTTACAAGGCAAGACTCGTTATTGATTTGATAAGAGGTAAGAGTGTAGGGGAAGCTCTAAATATATTAGACACTACTCCAAAGAAGGCTTCACGATTAATTAAAAAGGTATTGTTAAGTGCTGTAGCTAACGCTGAGAATAACTATGGGATGGATGTAGACAGGCTTGTTGTATCTAAGGCTATAGTTAATGAAGGGCCAAGATTGAAGAGGATTTGGCCCAGGGCTTGGGGTAGGGCGAGTAGGATCATGAAACGGATGAGCCATATAACTATAGAAGTGGAAGAAAAATGAAAATTTTGTAAGGAGGTAAGCCTTGGGGCAAAAGGTAGATCCAAGAGGTTTAAGGATAGGTATTACCAGGACATGGGAATCGCGTTATGTAGCTAAGTCAAGGGAATTACCAAAGTTTGTTTATGAGGACTATCTAATAAGAAAATTTATAAAAGAGAAGTATTATCATGCGGGGATATCTAAGATAGAGATTGAGAGAGCTGGGAATACAGCTAAGGTTATTATTCACTCAGCGAGACCTGGGATTGTTATTGGAAAAAAGGGAGCTGAGATTGAGAAAATAAAACAGGAACTTTCTAAGAGATTTAAGGACAGAGAGATTGAGGTAACAGTGGAGGAAATTAGGAGGCCAGAATTAGAGGCTCAACTGGTTGCGGAAAATGTGGCCCAGCAGATTGAAAAAAGGGTTTCTTTTAGAAGGGCTATGAAAAGGGCGGTGGCTTTGGTGTTGCGCTATGGTGCTCAAGGTGTGAAGATTCAGTGTTCTGGGCGTCTTGGTGGTGCGGAGATTGCAAGGAGTGAGTGGTATAGGGTAGGGAGGGTTCCTTTATCAACTCTAAGAGCGGATATAGATTATGGTTTTGCAACGGCTATTACTAAATATGGTAGCATTGGAGTCAAGGTTTGGATTTTTAAGGGAGAAGTTTTGCCTGAAAAGGCAGGATTAGAAAGGGTGGTTATTTAAAACTTTTTAATTAGAGGGAGAGTGGGAGTATGTTACTTCAACCGAAGAAAACCAAATATAGGAAAGCTCAGAAAGGAAGGGTTAGAGGTATAGCCACTAAAGGGAATAGTCTTGCCTTTGGTGATTATGGTTTGAAAGTTCTTGAAGGCGGATATTTAACTGCGCAACAGCTTGAGGCAGGGCGCGTGGCTATAGTGAGGACAGCCAGAAAGGGGGCAAAACTTTGGATTAGGGTTTTTCCTGATAAACCTATTACGAAAAAGCCAGCGGAGACTCGTATGGGGAAGGGTAAAGGTCCTGTTGAGGGTTATGTAGCTGTTGTGAAGCCAGGGAAGATAATTTACGAAATATCTGGGGTACCTGAAGAGGTAGCACGCGAAGCTCTCCGTTTAGCTGCTTCAAAATTACCTTTTAAGTGTAAGATTGTAAGTAGGGAGGAAACTGCATGAAAGCTTCAGAGCTTAGAGAGTTATCTTTACCAGAGTTAAAAGAGAAACTAAAAAGTCTCAGAGAGGAGCTTTTTAATTTAAGGTTTCAAAAATCTATCCATAGATTAGAAAATCCTATGAAGATCAGGCTTTTACGTAGAGACATAGCCAGAGTATTGACGGTTATAAGAGAGAAGGAATTAAAAATTAACAAGGGGTAGAAAAGAATGGGAAAAAGGAAGGAGTTTGTTGGAACTGTAGTTAGTGATAAGATGGATAAAACTGTAGTAGTTCAAGTAGAGGAATTAGTTAAACATCCCCTTTATGGGAAGTATATAAAAAGAAGAAAAAAATTTATGGCTCATGATGAAGAAAATGCCTGTAAAATTGGTGATAGAGTATTGATTGAAGAGACAAGGCCTTTATCGAAGAGGAAAAGATGGCGGGTAAAGGAAATTCTTGAGAGGGCTAAGGTTTTAGAGGGAGAAGCTCAAGAATAGGGGGGTAGTGTTTTATGATTCAGCAGCAGACTTATTTAAATGTGGCAGACAATTCAGGTGCTAAGGAAATAATGTGTATTCGAGTATTAGGTGGATCTGGTAGAAAGTATGGCACTGTAGGCGATATTATAGTGGCTACAGTGAAAGATGCCTTACCTAATTCTAAGGTTAAGAAGGGTGATGTAGTAAAAGCGGTAATAGTGAGGACAAAAAAGGAGATTCAGAGGCCTGATGGTTCGGCTATTAGATTTGATGAAAATGCTGCTGTTTTAATTAATCAATACAAGGAGCCAGTGGGGACTCGTATATTTGGACCTGTAGCTAGAGAATTAAGGGCCAAAGGTTTTATGAAAATAATTTCTTTAGCTCCTGAAGTGATATAGAAGGAGAGATAAATATGATTAGGAGAGGAACAGCTAAAAATCTACCTAAGCCACATGAAGCAAAGGTTCATATTAAGAAGAATGATATGGTAGTGGTTATTGCAGGTAAGGACAGAGGAAAGATGGGGAAGGTTTTACAGGTTTTTCCACGAAAGAATAGAGCTATAGTTGAAGGTGTTAATCTGGTAAAGAGGCATATGAAGCCTACACCCTATAGTAGTGGCGGTATAGTGGAGAAACCCGCTCCTATACACATTTCCAATTTGATGCTTTATTGTCCCAAGTGTAAAAGGGGTGTTAAAGTTGCTAAGAAGTTTTTAGAGGATGGCACCAAAGTTAGGGTTTGTAAGAAGTGTGGAGAAATTATTGAGCCAAAGGAGTAAGGGGCGATGGATCTTAGAGAGAAGTATTATAAGGATGTAAGGGCTAAATTACTTGAGAGGTTTAAATATAAAAACATTCACCAAGTTCCTAAGATTGAGAAGATAGCTGTAAATATGGGTTTGGGAGAAGCTGTAGCTAATCCGAAGATAATTGATCAGGCTTTAGTGGAACTTGCTCAAATTACGGGGCAAAAGCCTAAGATTTGTAAAGCCAGAAAGTCCATTGCAGGCTTTAAGTTAAGAAAGGGGATGCCTATCGGAGTTATGGTAACATTAAGGGGAAAGAGGATGTATGATTTTTTAGCCAGGCTTATACATGTAGCTCTACCCAGGGTTAGAGATTTTAAGGGTTTACCGAGATCTGGGTTTGATGGAAGAGGTAATTATACGCTTGGTTTGGCAGATCATACTATTTTTCCAGAGCTTGATCTTTCAAAGGTAGAGAAGGTTAAAGGGTTGAGTGTGACCATAGTGACCACGGCAAAGAATGATGAAGAAGCATATGAGCTTTTAAAAGAGATGGGTATGCCTTTTAGGAGGTAAGGATAATGCCGAGAAAAGCGCAAATTGAAAAGGCAAAAAGAGAACCTAAGTTTAAGGTGCGGGTAAGGAATAGGTGTAATATTTGTGGTAGGGCAAGGGCTTATATTAGGAGATTTGGGTTATGTAGAATGTGTTTTAGGAAACTGGCATCTGAGGGCAGACTTCCTGGAGTTAGAAAAGCAAGCTGGTAAGGAGGAGTAGGGAAGATGTTAACAGATCCAATAGCTGATATGTTGGCAAGGATTAGAAATGCCTTGATGGCGAGAAAGAGGGTAGTCACTGTGCCTGCTTCTAAACTTAAATTGGAAATTATCAGGATATTAAAAGAAGAGGGATATATTGAGGATTATAAATATATCGAAGAGAAGCCTCAGGCAAAAATTGAGATCACTTTAAAATATGATGAGCACAAGAGGCCTGTTATAGCTGGTTTAAGAAGGGTGAGTAAGCCAGGAAGAAGGATTTATTTAGGTTATCGGAGGCTACCTAAGGTTTTGGATGGGTTAGGCATTGCTATAGTTTCTACTTCTCAGGGGATAATGACAGATTATGAGGCCCGCAAGAGAAAGATTGGTGGAGAAGTAATTTGTGAAATTTGGTAGAGGGGTGATAGGCGATGGGCGAAGTATCTCGCTTAGGTAGGAAGCCAGTGATTATTCCTACTAATGTAAAGGTGGAGTTTGATAAAGAGGGCAAGACTATCAAGGTAATAGGGCCCAAAGGCACATTAGAGAAAAAGCTTCCACCGCTCGTAGAAGTTAAAATAAATGGTAATCAGATTATTGTGGAAAAGGCTGCAGTGCAGAAGAAGTTAAATAAAAAAGCTAAGGCATTCCAAGGTTTAGCAAGGGCTTTAATTAATAATATGGTTTTAGGGGTAACGCAGGGGTTTACGAAATCTCTTGATATTGTAGGTTTAGGATATAAGGCTGAGGTAAAGGGGCAGGAGATACATTTTTCTCTTGGTTATTCTCATCCTATAGTTTTTCCATTACCACCAGGAATAACTGCTAAGACTGAGAGGGGAACAGAGCAGGTGCAAATGAGGTTAATATTAGAGGGGATTGACAAAGAGCTATTAGGACAAGTTGCCGCAGATATTAGAGCTTTGAGGCCACCTGAGCCTTATAAAGGTAAAGGGATTCGATATACTGGCGAAGTTATCTTGAGAAAGGCGGGAAAATCAGGTAAAGGTGGAAAAGGTAAAAAATAAGAGGGAGTAAAGATGAGACCGGAGGTTAAAGTTCAAAAGAGAATCAGGAGACATCAGAGAATTAGAAAAAAGATTTTTGGAACAAGAGAAAGACCCAGGCTATGTGTATTTAGGAGTAAGAAGCAGATTTATGCACAGATTATTGATGATACAGTGGGGCACACTTTAGTTGCTTGTTCATCTCTAACACCTGAGATTAGAGACAGAATCAGAGAGGCAAGGGAGAGAGGGGAGAAGATGAGCAAGATAGATATTGCCTTTTTAGTAGGTGAAGTTTTGGCTCAAAGGGCTCGTGCTAAGGGAATTACTAAGGTTTGTTTTGACAGGGGTGGGTATAAGTATCATGGAAGAGTGAAGGCTTTAGCTGAGGGAGCCAGGAAAGGTGGCTTGGAATTTTAACAAGTTTGAGAGGAGGCGTTGACGTGGCGAGAATAGGTGAGGAATTGATAGAGAAAATAATTCAGATAAGGAGAGTTACGAAGGTAACCAAGGGCGGAAAAAAATTAAGATTCGCAGCCCTTGTTGTTGTAGGAGATGGCAAGGGTAGAGTAGGTTTTGGCCTTGGTAAGGCTCCTGAGGTTCCTGATGCTATAAGAAAGGCTATAGAGAGAGCGAAAAAGAGCATGATTGTCGTTCCTATAGTTAGGGGAACAATACCTCATAGTATTAATGTAAAGTTTGGCGCCTCTTCTATTATATTAAAACCTGCACCTGCAGGAACAGGAGTTATAGCTGGTGGAACTGTGCGTGCGATTATGGAGGCAGCAGGAATAACAGATGTGGTTACTAAGTCCATAGGGAGCACAAATCCACATAATCTTGTTAAGGCTACGTTTAAAGCTCTGTCACAGCTTCAAAGTCTCGAGTATGTAGCTAAAAAGAGGGGGAAAACTGTTGAGGAGATTTTAGAGAGGGTGAGGGCATGAAGAAGCTTAAGATTACTCTTGTGAGAAGTAAATATGGGTGGAGCCCAGACCAAAGGGCAACTATTAATAGTTTGGGTTTAAAAAGGCGTGGACAGGTAGTTATTAAGGATGATAATCCCAGTATACGGGGGATGATTGAAAAGGTTAAACATTTACTTAAGGTGGAGGAAGTAGATGGTTAAGCAGATTGGACTTAATAATTTACGGCCCGATCCAGGCTCGAAACACAGGCCTAAGAGAGTAGGCAGAGGTCATGGTTCTGGTCATGGGAAGACATCTTGTAGAGGGCACAAAGGACAAAAGGCAAGAGAGGGGTTAGATATTAGGCCTACTTTTGAAGGAGGACAAACTCCTATTATTCGTAGAGTGCCCAAAAGAGGTTTTAACAACATATTTAAAATTGAGTATGAGGTAGTTAATGTTAAAGAGTTAGCAAAGAGATTTAAACCTGGTGATTTAGTTGATCCAGAGACCCTTAAACTTAAAGGGTTGTTAAAGGGGAAAAATAGGTTAGTGAAGATATTAGGAGATGGGGAGATTGATATACCTCTTGTAGTTAAAGTCCATGCTATTTCAAAGAGTGCTAAGGAAAAAATTGAGAGGGCAGGTGGAAGCATAGAGCTTTTATCCAAATAAAGGAGATCTTTGAATAGTGAAGGGAAGGGAAGGATTATTAGGGTTAGCTAATATCCCCGAGTTAAAGAGGAGATTATTTTATCTCTTTTTAGGGCTTGCTATTTATCGATTTGCAATTCATATACCCTCTCCAGGCATCAATGCTGAGGCTTTTTTGGAATTTTTTCAGAGGGTTGGGGGAACCCTTTTTGGTTTTTTAGACATATTTTCTGGTGGAGCTTTGAGGCGTTTTTCTATCTGTGCCCTTGGAGTTATGCCCTATATAAGTGCTTCTATTATCATGCAACTTATGACGGTCGTATTTCCTAACATCAAGGAATATTATAAAGAAGGCCCTGAAGGGAGGAGAAAGATTGCCTATTATACTCGCTATTTGACGATTTTGATATGTCTTATACAAGGATTTGGAATAGCAATCGGTCTGGAAAAGATGGTTTCACCATCAGGTATACCCATTGTAGCTGATCCTGGATGGACTTTTAGAATACAAACCATGCTCACTTTAACTGCTGGTACTCTATTTCTTGTCTGGCTTGGAGAACAGATGACAGAACATGGTATAGGTAATGGTATATCTATGATTATTTTTGCTGGAATTGTTGCAGGAGTATTTCCTGCCATTAGTAGGTCTCTAAAATTCATAGGAACAGGAGAGTTTTCACTGTTTGCTCTGCTTTTGCTTTTACTATTGTTATTTGGGATTCTTGCTTTTACTTGTTTTATGGAGTTATCGCAAAGAAGGATTCCGGTATATTATGCAAAAAGACAGGTAGGAAGACAAATCGTAGGAGGGCAAACCAGTTATTTACCTTTGAAAATTAATTCTGCAGGGGTCATACCACCTATTTTTGCCTCTTCAGTGCTTATGTTTCCTGCAACTATTGCCAGTTTTATTCCCTTGACCTTTTTCCAATCTCTCTCTCAGTGGTTAACTCCCTCAGGTCTTCTTTATAATCTCCTTTTTGCTGGCTTAATTATCTTTTTTTGTTATTTCTATACGGCGGTTATTTTTAATCCCAAGGAGGTTGCAGATAACCTTAAAAAATGGGGTGGTTTTATCCCAGGGATAAGACCAGGCAGATCTACAGAGGAGTTTCTTGAAAAAGTTTTAATGCGTATTACCTTTATAGGTGCTCTATATGTGGCTTTTATTTGTGTTTTGCCAAATTTTTTGGTTTATAAGTTGAATTTACCTTTTTATTTTGGCGGAACCTCTCTTTTGATTGTAGTGGGTGTGGCTATGGATTTGGTTGGGCAAATTGAAGCCCATCTCTTGACCAGGCAATATGAAGCCTTTATTAAACACTCGCGCCTTAAAGGCCGATAATATTGAGATTAATAAATAAATTCATAGTGGAGGTTAGTTATGAACATAGTTTTTTTAGGACCTCCAGGGGCTGGGAAGGGTACACAGGCTAAGATTTTAATTGAAAAATATGGGATTCCTCAAATTTCTACTGGTGACATGCTTAGGGAACATCGGGCCAAGGGGACAGAACTTGGTAAAAGGGCTCAAGAATATATGGATAAGGGGCAACTGGTCCCAGACGAAATTATTCTTGATATGGTGAAAGAAAGATTAGCTCAGCCAGACTGTGCTAAAGGTTTTATCCTTGATGGGTTCCCAAGGACGGTGGCTCAAGCTGAAGCACTGGATAAAATTCTTTCGGAAATGAATAAAAAGCTTGACTATGCTTTAGCTTTAGTTGTTCCAGATGAATTACTTGTGGAAAGGCTTACTGGGAGAAGGACTTGTAAGAATTGTGGTATGATGTTTCATGTGAAGTATAAACCTCCAAAGGTTGAAGGCAAATGTGATGTATGCGGTGGTGAATTATATCAAAGACCAGATGACAATGAAGAGACCGTAAGAAATAGGTTAAAGGTTTATCATGAGAGCACAGCTCCGTTGATAGATTATTATAAGAAGAAAGGAATATTGAAGGAGATAGATGGAAGTAAGAGTATAGAGGAAATCACTGCTCAGCTAATTAGTATTCTGGAGGGAAAGTAGTTATTGGGAGTAAAGGGGCATCCTATTCTCAAGAATCAAAAGGAGATTGAACTTTTAAGAAAGGCTAATGCTATAGTTATGGAAATATTATATACATTGAAGGATCGAGTTAAACCTGGAGTTAGTACTTATGAATTTGAGGAGCTTGCCTTAGAGCTATGCCATAAGAAGGGGGTAAAACCAGCTTTTAAGGGGTATAGAGGTTATCCTTTTGCCTTGTGTGTATCTGTTAATGAGGAGATTGTTCATGGTATGCCTAAAAAAGAAAAGATTTTGAAGGAGGGAGATATTGTTAGTTTTGATTTTGGGGTTATTTATGAAGGTTATGTAGGGGATGCGGCTTTGTCTGTAGGTGTAGGAAAGATTTCTGAGGAGGCTGAGAAATTATTAAGGGTTACTGAGGAGGCGCTCTATTTAGCAATTGAAAAGGTCCGTATAGGTAATAGGATAGGTGATGTTTCTTATGCTATTCAGAAAAAGGTAGAAGAGGAGGGTTTTAATGTTATTAGAGATTTTGTTGGCCATGGTATTGGTAGGGCTCTTCATGAGCCTCCAGAGGTTCCTAATTATGGAAAGCCAGGTAGGGGACCGAAAATAGACTTGGGGATGGTACTAGCAATTGAGCCGATGGTTTCAGCAGGGAGCTACGAGGTCAAAATTCTTGAAGATGGTTGGACAGCGGTCACGAAGGATGGGAGTCTCGCAGCTCATTTTGAGCATTCAGTGGCAGTAACTCCAGCAGGCCCTATAATATTATCCAAGATTTAAAGGGTGTTCCATGGTTAAAGAAGATGTTATTCACTTAGAGGGGAAAGTTGTTGAGGCTTTACCAAATGCAATGTTTAGGGTAGAATTAGAGACAGGACACATGGTGCTTGCACATCTTTCTGGTAGAATGAGAGTCCACTATATTAGGATCTTGCCAGGTGATACGGTTGTGGTAGAATTATCACCTTATGATTTAACTCGGGGTAGAATTATCTATAGGGGCACAAAAGCCGATATGGAAAAGGGGAGGTAATCTTATGAAAGTAAGCCCTTCGGTTAAGAGAAGGTGTAGAAAGTGTAAGGTGGTTAGGAGAAAGGGGGTTGTGAGAATTATTTGTGAAAATCCAAAGCATAAGCAGAGACAGGGCTAAGGGGGTAAAGGGATGCCTAAGATAGCTGGAGTCGACATACCCGAGAAAAAGCCAGTAGAGATAGCTTTAACTTATATATATGGCATTGGGCGGACCCTTGCTCAAATTGTTTGCACAAAGGCAGGAATTGATTGGTTCAAGAAGGTCAAAGACTTGACAGAAGATGAGATAAACAGGTTAAGACAGATTATTGAAAAAGAGTATAAGGTTGAAGGGGATTTGAGGAAGGAAGTAAGGGCCAATATTAAGAGACTGATGGATATTGGCTGTTATAGAGGTTTAAGGCACAAGATGGGGCTTCCTGTTAGAGGTCAGAGGACCAGGTCCAATGCTCGCACCAGAAAGGGGCCAAGGCCTGGATCGTTAAGGAAGAAGAAATAAGGAATTAAGGGGGGTATTGAGGTGGCCAAGGTAAAGAAAAAAAAGGTTAAGAAGACTGTCAGTGAAGGTATAGTTCATATTCATTCCACTTTTAATAATACTATAGTAACCATTACTGATAGGCAGGGGAATACTATTGCCTGGGCAAGTGGTGGGACAGAGGGATTTAAGGGGACCAGGAAAGGGACTCCTTTTGCAGCTCAACTTGCCATGCAGAGTGCTCTCAAAAAGGCACAGGCTCATGGTTTGAAGGAGGTCTGGGTTTACGTGAAGGGACCAGGGCCTGGGCGTGAAGCAGCTCTTAGAGCTCTTCAGGGAGCTGGTGTAAAGGTTACCCTGATCAAGGATGTAACTCCTATACCTCACGATGGTTGTAGACCACCCAAGAGGAGAAGAGTCTAATTTTTGGATTAGGAGGAAATAGAAATGGCAAGATATGTAGGCCCTCGTTGTAGGCTTTGTAGAAGGGAAGGCATGAAGCTATTTTTAAAGGGGGAAAGGTGTTATACGGATAAGTGTGCCTTTGAGAGGAGGAGTTATCCTCCTGGGCAGCATGGTCCCATGCAAATGAGGGTAAAGCTTTCAGATTATGGAATTCGTTTAAGGGAGAAGCAAAAGGTTAAGAGGATTTATGGGATTTCTGAGAAACAGATGAGAAAATACTATGATATGGCTATAAATATGCCTGGACAGGCAGGTCATAATCTTTTACAGCTATTAGAAAGAAGACTTGATAATGTGGTTTATCGTTTAGGGTTTGCACAATCCCGAGCACAGGCAAGGCAGATGGTAAATCATGGATTTTTCTTAGTAAATGGACATCCAGTAGATATCCCATCTTATTTGGTGAAGCCTGGAGAGGTGATAGAATTAAAAGAAAAATATAGGAATCTGCCTCAGATACAGGAAAATCTTGAGGTTAGAGTACGAAAGGGAATCCCTTCTTGGCTTGAACTGGAGCCAGAGAATTTCAGGGGGAGAGTGAGAGCCTTACCATCCCGTGAGGATATAACTATGCCAATTCATGAATCCTACATAATAGAATTTTATTCTAAGTAAAATCTGCAAAGAGGGAAGTCCTATATGAAGAAACCTGTAGAGTTAATCAAACCAGAGGGTATAAAGACACATAAGGATAGTGAGTTTCCCTATTATGGAAAATTCATCATAGAACCTTTAGAGCGTGGATTTGGATATACCCTTGGGAATGCCTTTAGAAGGATCTTATTATCCTCTATACCAGGATATGCTATAACTGAGGCAAGAATTGAAGGGGCTCCACATGAGTTTACCAGTTTGCCTGGTGTTTTAGAGGATGTGACTGATATTATCTTAAATCTAAAAGGGGTTAGATTTAAACTGACAGGGGAAGGCCCTTATACTTTTAAAATCGAAAAGATAGGACCCTGTGAGATTAAGGCAGGAGATTTTGACATACCAAAGGAACTTGGTGGAGTTGTTAATCCAGAACATCTTATAGCTACATTAACTCAGGATGTCAAATTTCATCTGGAAGTAAAGGTGGAAAAAGGAAGAGGATATGCACCTGCTGAGTATACGAAGAATAATGAAATTGGAGTAATTTTGGTGGATGGGCTGTTTTCTCCTATTACCAGGGTAAATTTCACGGTTGGGCAGGCCCGTGTAGGGAAAAGTAGTGACTATGATAGTTTAACTATAGAGATATGGACAGATGGCACTATTGATCCTAAAGAGGCTCTCTTGACCTCAGCAAGAATATTAGCCGATCAATTAACTGTATTCATAGGTGAGGAGGTATTCAAAGCAGAAAAACCAAAGAAGGAACCTATATCCATTTGTAACTATTTAAATATGACAGTTGAGGAGCTTGAACTTTCAGGAAGGGCTTTGAATTGTCTTAAAGCAGCAGGTATAAATTATGTGGGGGAACTGGTTCAAAAAACTGAAACGGAGTTGCTCAAATTGAGAAGTTTTGGTAAAAAATCGCTCGATGAAATTATAGAGAAGTTGCAACAATTTAATCTTCACTTAGGTATGAAAGATATTGAATGGAAACCGCCTAAGGTGATTTCATAGAATAGTCTAACTAAAGATAGGAGGAAAAGATGAGACATAGAAAAGTTAGCAGAAGATTGACATCAACAAGTGAGCATAGACTTGCTTTAATGAGAAATCAAGTAAGGGATCTTTTTAAATATGGTAGGATCACGACCACGGTAGCTAAAGCCAAGGAATTGCGCCGCTTTGCTGACAAAATGATTACCTTGGCTAAAAAGGGTGATTTAGCTGCAAGAAGAAGGGCCTTAGCTTTTATTCAGGATAAGTTGGTAGTTAAAAAGCTTTTTACCGAGCTTAGAGAAAAATATTTAGATAGAAATGGGGGTTATACCAGAGTTATCAAGTTGGGAGTTAGGCGGGGCGATGCTGCTCCCTTAGCTATTGTTGAACTTGTTGAAGAAAAATTGTCCTTTAAAAAATCAAAAAGCCATGCTGAGAGACTAAAAAAGATTAACGAATTTATCCTTAAGAAAAAGAAGGAATTGGGATTGGTATGTAGCGAGCCTGAAGAAAAGGAAAAAACATCAGAGTTAGAGGCCAAAAGTGAAGCCAGAGAAGAGTTGACAGCTACAGAAACTGGAGAGGCAGTAACAGAAGCTAAAGAGGATAAGGCTTCCGAACCAAAAGGTGATATACAATAAGTTTTTTTCTTTTTTAAGTTAGGTCCTTTTTAATCTGTTTCACTTGTCAATTAATATTCTAAGTTTTATATTATATGGTTGCTATGAAGAAAGTCTATATCAAAACTTTTGGCTGTCAGATGAATGAAAATGACTCTGAGAAGGTTCTCCTTTTACTAAGTGGGGAATATGAGCCAGTTGATAGAGCTGAAGAGGCTGATTTGATCCTTATTAATACTTGTTCTGTTAGGGAAAAACCAGAGCACAAGCTCTATAGTGAGATAGGGAGATTTAGAGATATTAAAGAGAAAAGACCTGACTTGTTAGTAGGGGTTATGGGATGTGTAGCCCAACAAGAGGGTGAGGCCTTAATTAGAAGATTTCCCTTTATCGATCTTGTTCTTGGAACTCAGGGATTTTACAATATTAGAGAGGCCTTGAAAAGAGTCAAGCTTGAGGGTAAACCTGTAGTATTAACAGAACTTAGGGAAGATTTCACTATACCACTTGTGCTTTCTAAGGGGAGCCCTCAAAAGCGGGTCAAGGCCTTTGTGACTATTATGCAAGGTTGTGATAATTTTTGTACCTATTGTGTTGTGCCCTATGTGAGGGGAAGAGAAATTAGTAGGCCTGCTGAAGAGATACTTACTGAGATTGAAACTTTAGTGAAAGAAGAAGGTGTTAGGGAAGTTATATTATTGGGGCAAAATGTTAATTCTTATGGGCAAAAAGAAAGGGGATATCCAGATTTTGCTGAGCTTTTGGAACTTATCTCCCAGATTGAAGGCCTTTTAAGAATTAGGTTTACTACCAGTCATCCTAAGGATTTATCTGCAAAACTAATTAGAGTTATAGCAGAAAATCCAAAGGTCTGTAAGCATATTCATCTGCCTCTCCAGGCTGGTTCCAATCGTATTTTGCAAAGGATGAATAGGAAATACACTAAAGAGGAATACTTGGACAAAGTAACTAAATTAAGAGAGCAATGTCCAGAGATAGGAATTACTTCAGACATCATTGTGGGGTTCCCAGGAGAGAGAGAAGAGGACTTTAAGGAGACCTTGGAAATGCTAGAAAAGGTGAGATTCCAAGAAATCTTTTCCTTTAAGTATTCCGATAGACCATTTGCTGCAGCTACAAAATTTAAAGATAAGATACCTGAGGAAGAGAAAGAAAGGAGACTTAAAAAGGTTCATGAAGTGCAGAGGAGAATTACTGAAGAAGTCTATGGGAGTTATGTAGGAAAAGAGGTAGAAGTCTTGGTAGAAGGGGTAAGTGAGAAAGACAAGACCAAGCTTACAGGTAGAACTACAACCAATCTTATAGTAAATTTTACCGCTCCAAGGCTTGATCTAATGGGTGCACTGGTCAAGGTCTTAATTGAAGAGCCTGGGAAACATTCCCTTAAAGGGAGATACGTAGAAACGTTAGTGTCTTAATTTTTTGGCAAGATCGCTAAGTATTTCTAATTTTTTTCTCTCTCCAAGGGCAATAAGAATATCACCGCCAAGAATTGTTTCCTGCGAGCTTGGGTTAAAGACCATCTCCCCTGAAGCCCTTTTAATAGCAAGAATGATAGCGTTAGTTAGTTCTCTTATTTTGCTCTCAGCCAAGCTTTTATTAGCTAAGGTTGAGCCTTCTTCCACATAAATCTCTTCAATTTGTAGGTCCATTTGGAGCTCTGGTGAGGCAATTTCCATGAAATCCATAACATTTGGCTTCAAAAGAGAAAGGGCCATTTTACGGGCACCGATGATATAAGGCAAGAGAACCCTGTTTGCCCCAGCTTGATAAAGTTTTTTCTCTACCTTAGGATTATCCGCTCTGGCTACAATGTAGAGATTAGGATTGAGATTTCTTGCAGTTAGCACTATGTAAACATTTTCAGCATCCTCTCCTAAGACAGCTACCAGATATTTAGCCCTCTCAATTCCTGCTTTGATGAGGGTCTCCTCAGAGGTGGCATCACCTTCCAGGTGTAAAACCCTTTTTTCCTCAAGCTCTTTGAGAATCTCAGGATTTTTTTCAATAACTACCACAGGTAATTCCTCTTTGATAAATTCGTATATGTATCTCCCTATACGACCGAATCCACAGAGAATACAGTGGTCTTTTAATTGAGAAATTTGTTTCATAATCTTTTTACCCCACAGATTTTCAATGGTCTTACTTACCATCACCTCGCTAAAAAGGGCAAGTATATAGAAGAAAAAACCAGCTCCTCCAAGGGCAAGAAATATAGTGAAGATTCTCCCCAGATCTGAAAGTGGAACATATTCTTCATATCCAATGGTAGTAATGGTGATCACCGTCATAAAGAGGGCATCTAAAAATTTTGCCCCCTCAAGTAGCATATAACCTAAAGTTCCCCCCGTTAGCAAGATAAAAAGCCAGAAGATACCAATTAGAATAAACTTTCTATGTTCCATATTTTTATAATATAGTGCAAAAATTGCAAAGTTTCATTATCTTGATTTGAAATTTTTACAAAAGCTATCATTTCAAGGTGAGAGAGAACCCAAGGATCTTAGCTTTGAAGTTAGTAGTAATTTTTTTTAATGGCATGTTTTTTGATTATTAATACGTAAGAGGGATTGATTGAGCAAAGGAGGAAAAGGTGTGGTAAAAATACTATTGAGGAGGTGGAGGTCATGAAAGGAAGATGGGTTAAAATTGTAGGGTTTACCTTTTTATTAATGGGTCTCACACTTAATGCTAAGGCTATGGGTCCTGGTATGGGAGGAGGTTCTATGGGAAGGCCCTGTTCTCCGATGATGGGAATGGCTGCCCCAGGTGGTCAACTGCCCTTTGATCATGCAAAAATGCAAAAATTTTATCAAGATACACAGCAGTTAAGAGCAAAGATCTGGCAAATCAAAGATGAGCTTAGAATGCTTTATCTTCAAGCAACTCCAGACTGGAAGGCTATCTCCCAAAAGAGGTCTGAGTTAATAGGCTTGGTGACGGAACTTCAAAAAAAGGCCTTTGAAATGGGCATCCCTTTTTCTCCCATGAGAGGAATGGGAAAGGGCTGTGGCTGTGGTATGATGTTTTAAAACTAAAAATTACAAGGAGGTGAGGGCTATGAGAGGAATTAAAAGTTTAATCGGAGGCTTGGTAATTCTTAGCCTTTTGATGGTAGGTGATTGTTTAGCCCAAAAGAGGAGTGGTATGATGCCTCCTGCTGATCCAGCCAAGATCCAAGAGTTTTGTAAGGAAATACAACCTCTCTATCAGAAAGAGCTTCAATTGAAGAGTGAAATCAGAGCACAAGTGTGGTCAACTTCTCCTAATTGGGATCTTGTGTTAGATAAGGAGATAGAGGCTGCTAAGTTAAGAGTGGAAATGATGAAAAAGGCTCAAGAAAAAGGCCTATTCTTTAGACCTCTACATGGTAATATCCGAAAATATTGTGGCTGGTAGCCTTATGTTGGGGGCTTTCTTTAGCCCCCTTTCTCTTAACGCTTTAGAGCCTATTAAGGAAGAAAAATTTTTACCAGTGGAGATGTTATGATTTTATGGTGAGGGATTAGGCTTTGCCGATCCCAAGAGAGAGAGCTCTTAAGAGATATAAATTTTCAATAAAATTTCCTTGGAAGCTTTTCTTTTTTATCTTTTTACTTTTATATAAAACTTCTCCCCTATCTGCTCAAGATTTCGATTCCCTGGTAGAAGGCTATGACCCTAATACGGAGATTTCCATTAAAGGGGAGATAGTTCAGCTAAATATTCCTGAGAGAGGTATTGTAACCTTCAATATTTTCTTAAAGGGGAAAGCCTATAGGGTATTTTTATGCCCCAGTTGGTATTATCAGGAGCTTAATCCTGATATTTTGCTTAATGATATAGTAGAAATAAAAGGGGCTAAAATTTATACACCCAGGCATGGGATTGTTTTTGTAGTTAAATCCCTGAGAGTAGTGCGCACTGGTAAGGAGTATATTTTTAGGAGAGAGGATTTTTCTCCCCTTTGGAAGGGGAGGGGCAAGTGTAGGCCCTTTAGGTAAGATCAAATTCTTTTAACTTGTTGTAAAGGGTTCGTAGAGAGATACCTAACTTCTGGGCAGCTTCTTTTTTGTTCCCTTTACACTCCTTAAGGGCTTTTAAGATAGCCTCTTTTTCCAGTTCTCTTAAATTCTTGACACTGCTATGAGGAAGGGATGCACTTTCTCGGGATGCCTCAGGAAAAATATCCAGATATTCTCCTTTACTAAGGAGGAGTGACCTTTCTAAGAGATTTTCAAGTTCTCTAATATTCCCAGGAAAGGAGTAATTGTGGAAAAATTCAATAAGTCTTTGACTTAAGGGTTTAGCTTCTCTGCCAAGTTCTCTTGCCTTTTTTTGGATGATAAAATTAGCTATTTTGAGGAGATGAGCTCTTCTCTCTCTTAAGGGAGGGATAGTAAAGGCTAAGACATTGATGCGGTAATAGAGATCTTCTCTGAATTTGCCTTCTGCAACAAGTTTAGCTAAGTCTTTGTTAGTGGCTGTAATGAAGCGGGCATCTGTTTTTAGGGTTTCAAGCCCCCCAAGCCTTTCAAAGCATCTATCTTGAAGGAGGCGTAAAAATTTGGCTTGAACAGTGGGGCTCATTTCAGAGATCTCATCCAGAAAGAGAGTTCCACCTTTAGCCAGCTCAAGCTTTCCAGGTTTAGTTTTAAGGGCCCCTGTAAAAGCCCCTTTTTCAAAACCAAAAAGCTCTGCCTCAACCAAATTCTCTGGAAGACTCGCACAGTTTATCTCAACAAAGGGTCCCTTTCTCTTGCTCAATAGATGAATAGCGCGAGCAATAGCTGATTTTCCTGTGCCTGTTTCACCAAGTAGAAGTATAGTTGCTGAGGTTGGGGCTACTTCAAGGAGCTTTTCATATAAATCTTCCATCCCTGCAAAGAGTATCTCAAAGGGAGGAAGGCTAAAATCTTGATAAAGAATCTTTGACTCTTTTCTTCTCATCAAACTCTTTATTTTTTCTACAAATTCCTCTGGAGAGGGAAGAGGCTTGGTTAAGTAGTCAAAGGCACCCTTTTTAAGGGCAGCAACAGCTGAAGGAATACTTCCAAAGGCAGTGATTACCAGGAATTCCGTTTCAGGAAGTACCTTTTTAGCCTTCTCCACTAAGGTTATCCCATCCATTCCAGGAAGTTTTAAATCACTTATGACCACATCTGGCTTAAGGTCAGGAAGCTGTAATAGGGCACTTTCAGCATCTTTAAAGATGAGGATCTCAAAACCCTCTTCCTCAAGAAGTGTTTTTAAAAAGGTAGCAAAAGAAGTATCATCCTCTATGATGACGACTGACCCATTCATAGCCAAGATCCTTTATCCCTTTTGTTGAGGAAATTTAAGCCTTACCAAGGTCCCAACCTTAGGGGTGCTATGCAAGGATATTTCTATGTTTAAAGCCTCACAGAGCTTTTTTACTACCGCTAAGCCAAGGCCTGATCCCCGAGGTTTGGTAGTATAAAAGGGTTCAAAAATATGAGGTAGGTTTTTTTCTTCAATCCCCCTTCCCTTATCTTTAATCTCTAAGCAGATATGCCCATTTTCCTCTCTAAGTGTTAGAAAAACTTCCCTTTCCCCAGCTTCTATTGTAGCATAAAAGGCATTATCAAGGAGATTTAACAGGATACTTTTTAACATGCGAGGATCACTCATCATTTTTATATTCTTTTTTTCTGTATGAAGGATCAGTTTACCTTCAGGATAAATTATTTTCAAGGAGAGGGCAATTTCGTCCAAAAGTTTATCCAGATCTACTTCTTCTAACTCAGGAGAGAGGGGAAAGCTGTAAAGGGATAATTCTTGAAGAAGTTTTTCTATTCTAAGGGTTTCTTTAAGCATGAGATCTAAAGCCTGTGCATGACCTCCATTTAGGTCTAATTTTTTTCGCAGATACTGGGTGAAACCTTTGATAGTAGCCAAGGGATTTTTGATTTCATGCAGGAGAATTTTGGTAATAAACTGCCATTTTTCTAATTCAGTCATTTTTTCTAATTTTTTTTCCATTTTATGGATAGTTATGGAGGCAAGGATACTCCCAAATAATAAAAAACAGGCAAAGATAAGTTCTAAAGTGAGATGAAGCCTTGCATAAGATAGGCTTTCTGCAATCGGGCCTATGTGGAGGGCAATACGTAAGATGCCTTTAAAATTTTGAAAAGGCACATATTGCTCATACAGAAATACTCTCTCTCCAGTTTTTAATTTAAAATAGGAGGTATTTTTTCGGTAAAGAAGCAAGGGGCTTTCTTCAACAATCTTGCCTATCAAGTTGGGGTTAGAATGAAGGACTATGGTCCCGTTTTCAAGATAAAGGGCAATAAAGGCTACACCTTCCCATCTTTCATTGAGAATTAGGTTTGAGAGAAAATCTTTTTGTTTAATGAGGAGATCTAAGTTAAAGTTTTGTAGAAGACTGCGAAGCACAACTTCTATCCCTAAGGCCTGTAAAGTGAGGCTGTTTTCTATATTTTTTTGCATACTTTGATGGGTTAGATAGGCTGAAAGAAATAAAAAAACACTTGCCAGTAAAGATACAACTAAGCTTACGAATTTGGGCTTTAAATATTTTTTCTGGAGCCTTATCCATAAGGAGAATTTCATATTTCCTTTTTTATTTATTTATGATAACACCTATTATTTTTAAAACAAGCTTTTAGTGTTCAAAGGGCCCTGAATATTTGACCAAATTAAGATAGATACGAGCTAAGGTTAAGGAGATCAAAAATGGAGATAGGAGGTTCTCTCCTGAAGTTGAAATTTTTTTAAGATTTGAGATAATAAATATAAAAAAATTTTGGAGCTAACTATGGAGGAATTAGCCAGATTTGGAATTTCTATACCAAGAGAGTTACTTAAGGCTTTTGACGAGTACATTGAGAGAAAACATTATGCCAATCGTTCAGAGGCCATAAGAGATCTTATTAGGCAAAAACTGGTGGAAGAAGAATGGCGAGAATCCAAGGAAGAAGTAGCTGGAGTTATTACTTATCTCTATGATCATCACAAGAGAGAGCTTGCAGATAAACTTTTAGATATCCAGCATGACTATTATGATAAGATTATCACTACACAGCACCTTCATGTAGATCATGAAAGGTGCTTAGAAATAATCTTAGTTAAAGGAAAGGCTAATGAGATTAAAGAGCTTGCCGATAAAATTCAAGCCCTAAAAGGGGTTCTTCATCTAAACTTGGCCCTAACCACCTTAGGAAAACAAATACCAGCATAAAGGAGGGGTCTTATGGCAGGAAAGGAAAAGATCGAAAGAAAGCTAACCAAAGCTGAATTTGTAGAGTATTTGAGAAACCTTGTAGCACAGGTAGAACAAGGTTATGTAATGATTGGGGAGAAAAAAATAGATCTTCCTGAGGAATTTGAGTTAGAACTTAAATACAAAGAAGAGGAAAACAAAAGGGAAGTTGAATGGGAAATTGAATGGAACATTTAGCTATTCTCAAGGAGAAAATTTATCTGAAATCTCCTTAGATCAACCTCTTTTACTCTGACTTTTACCTTTTGACCGATCTGAAAGATTTTTCCTCTATGCTTTCCTATGAGGCATATACCTTTTTCGTCAAGGATATAATAGTCATCTAATAGATCAGCCAATCTTACAACACCACTTACTAAATATTCCTCTAAATCTACAAAAAGGCCAAAGGCTGTAACCCCAGCAATTATACCTGAGAAGACTTCTCCGATTTTATCCTTCATAAAGAAGGCCTGAAATTTTTTTAGAACCTCTCTCTCTGCTTCCTCTGCAGCTCTCTCGCGGATAGATAGATGTTTTCCCATTTCCTCAAGTTCTTCCTCTGTATAGGGGGGCTTTTTCTTCCTTAAGGCCCTTTTTAGGGCCCTGTGAACTACAAGATCAGGGAATCTCCTTATAGGTGAGGTAAAGTGGCAGTAACAGGAGGAAGCAAGGCCAAAGTGTCCTACATTAGTGGGGGCATATTTAGCCTGTTTTAAAGACCTTAGGAGCATGTGATGATACAGATAACTTAAAGGATGGTCTTTAAACAGTTCGAGGAGGTCCTGAAAAAACTTAGGAGTTGCTTCTTCAGGTATCTTTAATCTAATTCCTTCAAGGGGCAAAAAATCTAAAAGCTCTTTTATTTTGTTAATTTCTGGTGTTTCATGAATACGGTAAAGTAGAGGATATCCAAGTTCGGTTAAGAATTCAGCTACCGCTTCATTGGCAGCAATCATAAAATCTTCTATAAGCATATGGGCCAGATTTCTCTCTCGCTTAATGATATTTTCAATTTTGCCCTCTAAGTTCATGATTATTTCTGGTTCGGGAAGATCAAAGTCTAAACTACCCCGAGAGAGCCTTTTTTCTCTCAATACTTGAGCAAGCTGAGCTGCCTCAAGAAGCATAGGATATAAATTTTTATACTTTTTTATGACTTCTTCCTTTTTATCTACTATCATCTCTTTGACTTCTGTATAAGTTAAGCGGGCATGGGATTTAATGACAGCTTCATAAAATTTCTTATTTCTTACTTTCCCCTTAGGAGTGTAATCAATTTCCACTACCATGGCAAGCCTATCTACACCAGGGTTGAGACTGCAAAGGTGGTTAGAAAGTTTCTTAGGGAACATGGGAATAACCATGTTGGGAAAGTAAACACTTGTTCCCCTCAGATAGGCCTCTTTATCAAGAGGGCTATCTTTTTTTACATAGTGGGCCACATCAGCTATAGCCACCCAAAGTTTATACCCTTTAGAGTGTTTCTTCACACATATGGCATCATCAAAATCTCTGGCATTTTCACCATCAATAGTTACTAAAGGAAGGGCCCTTAGATCAACTCTCCCTATCTTATCTTCCTCCTCTACTTCCTGCGGTATTTTTTCTAACTCTTCTTCCACTTTTTCGCTAAATTCATGGGGAAGATCATGGGTAAAGATAGTTGCCCAGGTATGGGTCTCAAGCCTTTGAGGATCCCCAAGATCTTTAATTATCTCTCCCAAAGGCACACCAAATTCAGAAGTGGGCTGGAGAATTCTGGCAACCACTAAGTGACCTTCCTTAGCCTTTTGTCGCCTCTTTTTAGGGATAAAGACCTCAAAGGGAAGCCTTCTATCTTCAGGCTCCACAAAGAAAAATCTATCTTTTTTAACTAAATAGCCTACGATATTTTTTCTTGGCCTCTCTAAGATACTGATAACCCTTCCTTCAGGGCCCTTTTTAGCAAATCTTTCTATCCTTACTAATACAAGATCGCCGTCTAATGCCTTGTTGAGGTATCTTGGAGGAATAAAGACAGTTTGCCCATCCATGGTTTCCACAAAACCGAAACCATCAGGGTGAACTCTAAGTTTACCCTTGAGGAGGGATAGTCTTTCAGGTAGGGCAAAGCGCCTTTTCCTAATTTGGACAAGCTTACCTTGAGAAACAAGATTTTTGACGAGTTTTCTTACTTCCTCACGAAGATGGGAAGGTATGGATAAATAATGATAGATCTCCCTCAATAAAAGGGCTTTTTTAGCTTTCTTAAATAGACTTAGAAGAGTTTCCTCATTTAAGGAAATTTCTCTTTTCGCTTGGGGAGTGCCTTTTTTCTTTTTTTTAGACATTAAATTAAGGTAAATTTAGGTACTTAATAGCCTTTTCCAGATCTTCTTCGGTACTGGTTAGATGCAAGCCAGCTTTGGGCCCCTTTTTAAGGAGATTTCTGAGCTCTTCTCCAGTTTTGATATTCCTTTCTTTGACATATTTTTCCAAACTATCCTTTCCTTTATGGCATTTGAGACATTTAAAATCTTCAGCAGAGATTTCCTGAGAGTGTTTTAAAGATAAAACCGTGCCAACGATCATTAAGAATAAAAAAATAGTAATCGAAAAAAAATAAAGAGATCCCTTTTTATCCATTTTGCTTAATTAATATAATCTCTTTTTGAGGTTTGTCAAACAATTTATTTGAAGAGGTTAAAATATAAAATAGCCTTAAAAATAGGTTATTGCAAGGAAATGTTTGGGAATTTTAGCACAAAGTGAGGTCACCCTCAAGGAAGTTACATATCTAAAATAATTTATTTGTTGGTTTACTTTTGATTTAAATACCAGGATTAAAGGGAGGTTTTGGAATGGACTTTTCCCAAATCTTCTTCCTTCTTCTCTTAACCCAGCTTATAGCCTAACT
>CAZBLU010000004.1:48066-70088 GCA_964493015.1 uncultured Caldimicrobium sp. | reverse complement strand
AAAATGTATTTTAATATAGTAAAGTTAATTTTGGTCTTACACAAAATTAGATATATGTCCGCCACAGATTCCGTAAATTTGTTCCGTAAATTTGTAGCCCCCAGCCAGGGCACCGCCAGTTAATACACTAAATTTCAAAAAATTCATTCTTGATAAAGACATAATCCCCTTCCCAAATTAATATGACATAATTTTATACTAATAAGCCATATTTATTAAATCAGAACAAATTGTCGAGTGCCGAAAAACATCAAATTTCACTACTTAAGTTTGATTTTTTGTTTTCTTAACAAATTTTTAAGGTTTTCGTATCACAATATTTGATTTTAGTCCACTTAGAATTTTTATCGTGATTTATGGAGAAGTCTTCAATCATTTGAAGAGTCCATAGTTAAAATTATTTTTAAAAGTATCTTGACAAATTTAACTTTTAGACTAAGTTTTAAATTAAAAATCTTTAAAGGAGGTGGGGATATGTGTTGCAAGGTAGGTGCTTTGGCTCCAGATTTTGAGACGGATGCTTATTATCCAAATGGGGAAGTTAAGAAAATTAAGCTTTCCAATTTGAGAGGTAAATGGGTAGTGCTTTTCTTTTACCCAGCTGATTTTACTTTTGTTTGTCCTACAGAATTGATTGATCTTGCTGATAAGTATGAGGAGCTTAAGGGGCTTAATACAGAGGTTGTGGGAATTAGTATTGATACAGTATTCGTGCACAAGGTTTGGCAGGAAGTTGAGCTTTCTAAGATGAGAGAGGGTGGAGTTCCTTTCCCACTTGCCTCTGATCTTGGCGGGAAAATTGGCCAACTCTATGGGGTTTATGATGAGTCTCTCGGGCTTGATTTGAGAGGAACTTTTATTATTGACCCTGACGGGGTTTTGCAGTCCGTTGAAATTAATAATGCCCCTGTGGGAAGAAACGCCGATGAGCTTGTAAGGAAGATCCAGGCCTTTCAGTTTGTTAGAGCAACAGGTGGAAAGGAAGTTTGTCCAGCTAAGTGGCAACCTGGGAAGCCTACTTTAAAACCTGGCATTGAGATCGCAGGAAAAGTTTACGAAGTCTATAAGAAGTAGATACTCATTAATCCAGGGGGCTTTTGCCCCCCGATCAGTATAATTCTCCTTCTAATTCTGCAAGAAAATAAAAGATGGTTAAGGCGATTTTATTTAAGAAGGAAAATTCATATTCTATTTTACATAATATTAATTATCAGAAGTAAAGTTAAAGAAGAGAGTGAGAGATTTACCGTTGACGAACTAATTTTTTGAGCCTATCTTTAAAATTAATGAAAACCCCCTTCTACAAAGAATTTGAAAAATTAAAGCCAGAGCTTTTAAAAAAAATTAGTGACTATTATGGAGAAAACCTTCTTGGTCTTGCCATATACGGTTCAGCAGCAAGGGGTGATCTTACTGTCTCATCTGACATAGATTTGATAATTATTCTAAAGAATTCCAATCTATCACCAAGGGAACGGATCCAGGAGTTTTTTGAACATATTGCAGAAGATGTGGTGCTTCTTGGTTATTCCTTAGCCCTGTCTCCCTTAATCTTTACTTCAGAAGAAATCAAACCTTTTAATCCCTTCTTCCTAAATTTTCTTGAGGCTTTTGAAGTTCTCTATGAGAGAGAAGGCACCTTTTCAGAGATCTTAAAGAGGCTTCAAGATTACCTAAATTCTGGTAAGATAAAAAGAGAGAGCTTAGATGGCATAATCTATTATCACTATGAACTCTAAGGTACTCCTTATTCAAGATTATTTAAAGAGAGCTCAAAAAAGACTTTTGATGCTCCAATATCTTATGGAACTTGAAGACTACCCTGATGTTGTTAGAGAAGCTCAAGAAGTTGTTGAGCTCCTACTTAAGGCATTGATCATGTCTGTGGGGTTAGAAGTTCCGAAGGTGCATGATCTTTCAAAGTTCTTGGAAAAGCATGAGTCCTTTTTTCCGAAAGTGATCAGAGAGAATCTTGAAACTATTAAGAAAATTTCAAGAAACCTGAGAAAAGAAAGGGAGCTTTCCTTTTATGGAGCTTTAGATTGGATTCCCTCTGAAGAATACACCCTTAATGAGGCCGAACAAGCCTTGGAATGGGCCAAAATAGTGTATCAATGGGTAAGTTCAGCCTGTGAAGAATTACTCAATTCTTAAGCTCCATATTTTTGGAGCCTTAAGGCATGGGCAAGAAGTAGGGGCATAAGTTTATAGGATGGAAAAAGCCCAAGCTCTCCCTTGAAGCACTCTCTTTCAGTAAATCTTTGAGATAAACCTCCAAGCACATAGGGCGAGTTAATTAACACAGGCACAGGATGCCAAGAATGGGATTTCATTACACAGGGGGTGGAATGGTCACCAGTAATGGCAAGCACTTCTGGCTTGAGAGCGAGGACTTCTGGGAGATGAGCATCAAAGTCTTCAATAACCTTTACTTTACCTTCAAAGTTGCCATCCTCTCCATAAGAGTCTGTTTTCTTTACATGGATAAAGAAAAAGTCATAGCTTTCCCACCACTCTCTGAGGACCCTAAGTTCATCTTCAAAAGTTTCCCCTTCAAAGGTAATTACATCCATATCTACCAATCTGGCTAAACCTTTATACATGGGATACACGGCAATACAGGCACTTCTGAGCCCAAATTTAAGAGGAAAAGGTTCTATATCAGGTTTCACGGAAAAGCCTCTCAAAAGGACATAATTTGCCTTAGGTTCGTCTCTTAGTATATCTGCAGTAACTTCAATAAACTTTTTAGCAATACTTGCTACCTTTTCTGCCTCAGGGGTTTCACCTTGAGGCAAAAGCGGGCTTTTCCCTGTGGCCTGAGGATCAGTATCATTTACCCTTTCAGCATGAGGAGTTACCTTATGAGGGAACCTGAGTATTAGAGAAAAGCGGTGTTCTCTTCCAGAACATAAAATGACCTCTGCCTCATCAATTTTCTTAATTTTTTCCGCAATCTTAGTTATAATTCTTTTATTCTCTTCCGTTGGGATTCGGCCAGCACGCCTATCTATAACTATGGGTCTTTCTCCCTCATATCTGACAGTGGCAAAATTTCCTCTTATAGCCACATCAGTTTCTCTTACATCTAAGCCCACACCAAGGGCCTCTAAAATACCTCTTCCAATCTCAAGTTTGAGGGGTTCGTAGCCAAAAAGGCCCAAATGCCCGGGTCCACTTCCAGGAGTTATGCCCAGATCTACAGGGATATGAAGACCTGTAGCTGATCTTTGACTAAGCTTGTCAAGATTTGGGGTTTTAGCAAGCTCTAAAGGGGTTTTATCATCCTTAACAGGAAGATCCCCTACCCCATCAAGGACAATTAAAACTATTTTTGATTTTATATCTTTTTTTACTAATTTTTTAAGAATTTCCATTCTTCACCCCCACCTCACAAATTTGGAGAAAGTCAAGCCAAAGGCGTTCCTTTAAGCTTTCAATTTCTTCTGAAAACTCTTTTGCTGGTCTTTCAAGGCCACAGGTAAGGCACCTTACCTTAGCTCTGGCTCAGGTCCCCTCAATAATAGCCTTTCCTCCACAAAAGGGACATTTAAAGGACTCCTCTATTCCCATTTAGTCCCTCTTATTTAGATATTCCTGGATCATTTGGTCAGGATTGCCTTCAGGGGCTACAGTTACCAGTAGCTTAATTTTGTTTTCGTTAATTTTATTAGCCAGTTCCTCAGGAGGATTATATAGGAAGATATGGGTAACCACCTGCTCATTTAAAAAGTCAGCCAGATCTTGCTCTTTGGGCTTTTTAACTACATCTTTAACTAAAATTTTATTGTTTTCTATATCATAGAGAGCGAAGAGTTCAAACTTTACAGGGTCAGACTCAAACTTTTGGGGAGAAGAGACCGGAATGGCAATTCTCATATACTTCTCTTCAGCCACATCTTTAGCCATTTCCTCAGTAGCAGAAATAATATTTCTAATGAGATTGTCAAAGGCCTCAGCAGTAACGCTTTCGGGATAAGCCCCAACTATAGGTTTTCCTCTATCTCCCGTGTCAACTACCCGTGGGTCTACGGGGATTTTTCCTAAGAATCTCAAGCCCATTTCTTCGGCAAGTTTTTGGCCCCCTCCTCTTTTAAACAAGTCAACGGGCTTACCACAGTGAGGACAGATAAAACCACTCATGTTTTCCACAATTCCAAGGATTCTCATTTTTACTTTCTGGCAAAATCTAATAGATTTTCTTACATCAATTAGGGAAACCTCTTGGGGGGTGGTTACGATAAGGGCATAGGCATCAGGAATGGTTTTGGCCACAGTTAAGGGTTCATCACCAGTTCCAGGTGGTGCATCAATAATGAGGTAGTCAAGCTCTCCCCAGTCTATATCTCCAATGAATTGTTTGATTGCTGAAATTTTAATAGGACCTCTCCAAATTACTGCGGAGTCCTCACTTGGAAGCAAGGGTTCTATAGATAAAAATTTTAGATTGGGGGAATATTTTATGGCCCCAAGCCTTCCATCAGGACGTCTGGTTAGCTTTAGGTCTCTTGCTCCAAGCATTTGAGGGATACTGGGCCCATGAAGGTCCACATCTAAAAGCCCCACCATAAAATCCTGAAGAGATAGCCCTACGGCAATATTTACCGCAATAGTGCTTTTACCTACCCCTCCCTTCCCTGACATAACCATAATTTTGTGTTTGATCTTGGAAAGTTGTTCCCTAACTCTTTTATCCTGCTGATCCAAGATAACACTTTTTTCCTTTCCAATAGCCATGAACAGACCACCTCCTCTATGATATGGGCATAATTTTAATACTCCTAATCACATTGTCAAACCCAGTTATTGAGGGTGTTCTTAATAACAATTCCTATGATAAACAATTCCTATGATAAAAAATTTTAAGGAAAATCTGGAAACAAAAAGGAGGTAGAAATAGAAATGCGAAGAACTGAACTTACACTTAAGACAATATGTAGAGAGGTTGCAGCTATCTTGAGAACAAAATTTAATGAAGGGTGGGCAAAGAGAAAAGGACCCCTTTTGCACACTTGTCAAGTGTGTAGTGCTTACAGACAATTACAGAACACCCTCAACCCAGTTATTTAAGTTTTTTCATCAAGTTTCCGATAATAATTATTGTAAAGCTCTACTCTTGGAGGGCATTATGAAAGTAGAACTTTACAGAAACCTTATAATTGACAATGTTAATTTGAACAAAGAAATTCCTTTTTATTCCAGTAAAGTAGAAAAGGCTACTGAGACCTCTGAAAAAACTTCTCCTCCAAAGAGAGAAGAGAAACTCAAAGAGCTTGCTAAGGAGCTCAAGGAGTTTCTTAAGTCTTTTAATTTAGAGGCTAAATTAGTTTATAACCGAGATTTTCAAACTCTTGTAGTCCAAGTCTTTAGAATAGACACTGGAGAACTAATTAAACAGATACCCCCTGAAGAGCTTTTAGAGGTCTCTAAAAGAATTCAGGAACTGGTAGGAATACTTTTAAGGGACAAGGCTTAACTCTTAAAAATCCTTAAAAAGGCTTTCCTTATTGTCAAAGTTTTAAAACATGGTATCTTTTCATACATTAGTAAAAAACTGGGAGGAAGAATGATATGAGAGAGTATGTGGTAGCTGTAGTTGGAGCTACTGGGGCTGTAGGAAGAATGATGGTCTCTGTCTTGGAAGAGAGAAACTTTCCTGTGAAAGAGCTTCGTCTCTTTGCCTCTCCTAAGTCTAAGGGTATTAAAATTCCCTTTAAGGGGGAGGAGATTTCTGTTGAAGTATTAGAGGATACTAAGAGCTTTAAAGGTATAGATATTGCCCTTTTCTCTGCTGGGGGCTCAAGGAGTCTTGAATATGCTCCTCTATTTGCCAGAGATGGTGCTGTAGTGATTGATAATTCCAGTGCCTGGAGGATGGACCCCGAGGTTCCTTTAGTTGTTCCTGAGGTTAATCCTCAGGCTATAGCTCAATTTAAAAATAAAGGAATAATCGCTAATCCAAATTGTTCAACCATTCAGATGGTAGTTGCTCTAAAACCTATACACGATGTTGCCAAGATTAAGAGGGTTGTTGTAGCCACTTATCAATCTGTCTCTGGTGCTGGACAAAAGGCTATTGACGAGCTTATGAGCCAGGTTAAGGCCTGGTGTTCTGGAGACCTCATGCCTCCTCCTAAAAATCTACCCCAGACTATAGCCTTCAATTGTATACCTCATATTGATGTCTTTCTTCCTAATAGATATACCAAGGAAGAGATGAAGATGGTTGAGGAAACCAAAAAAATTATGGAAGATCCTAACATCAAAGTTACAGCCACAACAGTTAGGGTGCCTGTTTTTTATGGCCATGCTGAAGCCGTAAACATTGAGATGGAGAAAAAACTTTCCCCTGAAGAAGCTATGGAGATTTTGCGCAGGGCTAAAGGAGTGGTTGTTTTAGACGATCCAGAAAATAAACTTTATCCACTGCAGATAAATGTGGCAGGTAGAGATGAGGTTTTTGTAGGAAGAATCAGAGAGGATTTCTCTGTGGAAGCAGGTCTCAATATGTGGATTGTGGCTGATAATCTTAGGAAAGGTGCTGCTACAAATGCCGTCCAGATAGCTGAACTTTTAATAGAGAGATATCTTTAAACCTTGAGGATTTTTGTAGAAGAAAAGGCTCTTAGCTATGCCCTAACTAAAGAGATTATCTCAAAATATCCTTATGAGCTCATACCTTCTTATGAAGAGTTTAGTTGGGAATTACTGCCTGAAGAGGAACTTATTAACCAGGGAAAGAGAAGACTTTTTATTCTTGATTTTAAAGGAGAATTTTTAAAACCTTGTCCTGGAACCCAAAATTATATCTGCTGTGGTTACCAAATCTTTCACATTGGTGAGGGTTGCCCTTTAGATTGTTCCTATTGCATTCTCCAGCTCTACCTCAATCGTCCTGGTATAAAGGTTTGGGGAAATCTTTTGGAAGATGGTTTTCCAAGGCTTAAAGTCTATCTTAGCGCGCAAAAAAGGTTAGGTAAGGTTGTTCGCTTAGGGACAGGTGAATTTACTGATAGCCTTGCCTTGGAGTCAATTACCCATATCTCCGAAAAATTGATCAAACTCTGGCATGCCCTTGATCCCTTAGCTCTCTTGGAGTTAAAGACCAAAGTAGCCCTGTCAGAGGAGTTTTTTCAAGGCTTGAAGGGAGATCCCCGCATAATTTTTGCTTGGTCTGTTAATACGGAAAAAATTATAAGAGAGGAAGAGAGAGGCACTGCATCTCTCGAAGCTCGCTTGAAAAGCGCTCAACTTGCCATTCAAAAAGGTTTTTCTGTTGCCTTTCATTTTGATCCTATTATACTCTATGAAGGAGCTCATGAAGAGTATCCCCTAATCCTTGAAAAAATTCTCCAGACCATTGAGCCCTCAAAAATTGTCTGGATAAGCCTTGGAACCTTAAGATTTCCCAGGGCTTTAAAGGAGATAGCAGAAAAAAGATTTCCTGAAAGTAAAATTTATGCCGAGGAGTTTATTCAGGGCCTGGATAACAAGGCAAGATATTTTTTGGAGACAAGAAAGGCACTCTATAGGTCCTTTAAAAAAATTATCTCAAGGGTATCAGATCAAGTAGTCTTTTATTTTTGTATGGAAAGTGAAAGGGTTTGGGAAGAAGTTTTAGGGCTCTCTCTCAAAAGTTCTGAAGAATTAAGAGAGAGATTGGATAGGGTGGCCAAGAGATTATGCTCCCTTTAATCCTCTTTTTAGTGTTTATTCTTGTAGGCTGTCAAGGAAAGTTAATTTCCCAAAGATATACCTGTGTGGATTGTCATAAATTAGAAAGTTTTCAAAAACATGCCTCCCTTAGGTGTGGGGACTGTCACCAGGGGGTAGAACTTGCAGCAAATAAGGAGGAGGCCCATAAAAATCTAAAGGTTTCTTTTAACAGCCAAGAGGTAGAAGCACACTGTGTGAAATGTCATGAGAGAGAGGTTAGTGGTTTTCGTCAAAGTACCCATTATCACTATTCCCGAGAATTGAAAAGTATTTACCGAGGATTTGGCCTATCCTTAAAGAAGGAGAGCCTTTCCCAGTTTATAACTACAGGGCAAGACATAGAGACTAAAGAGGGCCTGTTAGAGGATTTTTTAAGACGAAGATGTTTTACCTGTCACATTTGGAGTAAGGGAGAGGGGTATGCTAAGACGAAAAGAGAGAGGGGGTGCTTTAGCTGTCATAAGCCCCATCAATTGAAAAGGCCAGATGAAGAAACCTGCCTCTCCTGTCATTATGGTAAATATATTGGCTGGGATTATCTGGGTTTAGTGCCTCATAATTGGGCAACTGATTATCGATCTCCCTTTGTTGAAGGGAAATTTCCAGAAAGACCTTATGGTATTGAGGCCTATAAACTTAGGCCTGATGTGCATAAAGAAAAGGGCTTGACCTGTATGGACTGTCATTCTAAAGAAGAGGTAATGTTAGGAAAAGAGGGGAAAAGTTGTATGAGTTGTCATGAGGGACTGAAAGATAGACTTTTCCACTCCTCTAAGGTTTTGCAAAAAGTAAGATGTGAGGTATGTCATGCCAATTTCCTTGTGCAGGATAAGAGGAAAATTTGTTATCTTGAATACGACCTTAATGAGGAAAAATGGGGGCATTTAATGATACAAGAATCTAAGGAAATCGAGACACTTTTTGCTGAATATTATGCTGGTAAAAAGGTTGAGCCTGTCATGAAAGATAAACTTAGTGATAAAGTTTCTTCAGGAATCTGGATCTGCACTTTAGAGGGACGGAAATTTGATGAATTAATATTGGGTAAAGATGCTTTAGGAAGACTTTGCCTCTTAAGGGAAGAAGAGATTATCCTTAGAGGTAATGGCTTAGAACTTATTGGTAAATTAAAAACCTGTAAAACTTCACATAGTTTAGGAAGAAGTGACATCAATAGGACTTTAAAAATTCTAAGGGATTTGGGGAATTAATCTTATGTATCCCCCAATTAAATTGAATTCTAAAGGTTTTAGGAAGTATTTAAAAGGGGCCCAATGGTTTACTGAAGAAGACCTTTATGATCCAGAAAGAGTTAAAAGGGAGGTGGAGCCAGGAAGTATTATCTCCCTATATGCAGAAAATAATTTTTTAGCCCAGGCCTTTTATAATCCCTATTCACGTTATGTTATAAAAATTGTGAGCCATGAAAGAAGGGCTATTAACAGGGATTTTTTTATAGAAACCTTAAGCAGGGCCTTATCTTTTAGAAATAGGATTTATCCTCAGGAAAAGGCCTTTCGCCTGGTCTTTGCCGAGGGGGATTTCTTACCTGGCCTTGTTGTAGATATTTATGATAAAGTGGCCGTTCTTCAGATCCATACTCTTGGCATGGAAAGACTGAAGGAAACACTTGTTGAGACCTTGCCCCTTGTTTATCCCTTAGAGAGCATCCTTCTCAAAAATGACTTTGAAAAGCGAAAGGAGGAGGGTCTCCCCCTCTATGTGGAAAGTTATCTTAAAGAGCCTCCTGAAACCGTCCTTGTGGCCATGGATGATATCAAGTTTTTGATCCCTATAAAAAAGGGACAAAAAACGGGTTTTTTCCTTGACCAGAGGGAGAATAGAAGATTTCTTGGCAAGATAAGTAGTAACCTCACCCTCATTGATGCCTTCTCCTATACTGGAGCCTTTTCCCTTTATGCCTTGAAGGGAGGGGCAAAAAGGGCCTTTCTTTTAGATCGCTCTACTTACGCCTTAGAGCTTGCCCTCGAGACAGCCAAATTAAACGGCTTTACTGACCACTTAATTCCCGTTGAAGGAGATGTCTTTACCCTTCTCAAAAATCCAGTTGCTGACGCAGATATCTTGGTCCTCGATCCCCCAGCCCTTATAAAGAGCAAACGAGACTTTGAAAAGGGTATGCAAAAATATAAGGAGTTATATTTTCTTGGCTTAAATTTGTTCAGGGGAAAAGAAGGACTTCTTCTTGCCTTCTCTTGCTCCCATTATTTGAGCTTAGAAGAAATGCGCAATATTTTCCACACTCTGCTTAATAAGCTACAAAAAAGGGCAAGACTTTTCAAAATCTTTCATCAGGCCCCAGATCACCCCATAAATCCTTATGTTAAAGAGACAGAATACTTAAAAGGAATAGCTTTACAATTAGTCTAAAGTTCAGCTACTTCTTTTATTTCCTGTTGGGGTTTATCTAAGCTCTGCTCAACTGTTTCATTTTTCAGAAGGTTTAGGAACTCTAATCTGGTTATTTCCTCTATTTTAAGGGCAATACCCTCCAAAAAGACCTTTTCAGGTTCTGCTGTATGAAAGAAAAAGAGATAACTGTTTACCCTAACTTCAGGAGTTAAAAAAATTAAGGCCTCTCTAATAAAGGTATCCTTTAAGAGAAAGTCTTTGAGAAAAAATCTCTCTTCTCGTAAATCTCTCTGCATTAAGTTCCAAGGCTCTAAATACTCCCTCTTAATAGATCCTATAAAACGATATCCCTTTAAACAGGTGTATCTTTTCTCACTCTGATTTTTACGAAGGATTACCCCCTCACTAAGGATTAACTCTTTAAAAAAATAATTCTTTTTTTTGAAACTTACATAATCTGAAAAGTTTATGTGAGAAATTATATCGAAAACCTTTATTTTCATAACTAATCCTTCTTTATAAAGCTCATTCAGATCAGAATTACCTTTCTCTATGTAATACCAAAACCTTTCTTTGAGTAATTGATGTTGAAAGGTCAGTTTCCTGTATTGGGTTTCTAAATCCTCTAATTGTTTTTTAAGGGTCTTTCGGGAAAGCCTCTCAAGATATTGTTTTTTAAATTGTTGAAAGGACTGAGGATTTTTATCATAATTTATACTTTCAAAGGCAAGGTTTAATTCTAAAGCCCTCTTGGGATCTCCACCTCTATCTGGATGATGCTTAAGTTGTAAGACTCTGTAAATATGCTTAATTAATTTAAAGAGGGTCTCATCATCAAATTCTTTCACAATCTGTGGAGTTAAACCAAAATATTCAAAAGGATTCCTTTTTAATTGTTTCATCTTTTCTTTAAATAAAACCTCTATCTAAGAAGTCTTCCATAAAATAGAGAAGTTTTTCTCTTTTTTCTTGCAGTAAATCCTCAGGTCGTCTATTAATGCTTCTTCCTATCTCATCGGTAATAAAAGTTAACATAACCGCCTTAAGGCCAAAAAATCGGGAAACCGCATAAAGAGCTGAAGTCTCCATATCCAGGGCCCAACCCTCTGATAAGTAAAAATTAAACATATTTAGACTTTTTTCTACTCTCCAGGGCACATCAACAGAAATTATACCCCCACTCTTACAAATTAAACCAAAATTTAAGAGCTCTTCCTCTATTCTTTTTTTAATATTCTTATTTAACGAAAAATTTTTCTTTCTCTTATAATAAAATCTACTTGTTCCTTCTAAGCTTATGGCCCTTACAGGAAGAAAGAGATCACCCAATTGAAGAGGTGAAGAAGGTAGCTTACCTGCCCAGCCAAGGGCAAGAATCTCTCGAAGGCCTTTTTCTTTTAAAATTTCTATTAAAAAAGAAATCTGAGGGGCTGAGAAGAGAGGGCCCGCTATTAGCCCTCCCTCTTTATAGATCTTAAAATTAAAACCTAAGTATTTAAAGCTCTCAAGGAATTTTAATTTTTTACTAAAATAATTAAATTCAGGCTGTGGTAAAAGAAGGACAAGTCTTTTAACTTCGCTAAGGTTTAGGGTGGGGAGATACACTTAATCGATTATAACTCTAATCCTCCTCTTCTTCAATTAGGTCTTCGAAGATATCTTCGCACTCCTTTACTAAACATGTTTTGTCGGGGAAATGACATCCTCCTTCCTTTCTCTGAGGAATAGGCTTTTCTGGAAGTTTCAAGGCACTCAAAATCTCTTCAACCGCCTCAAATTTGGACCTAAAGATCTCAGGGATTTCCTCTAATTTTACCTCCGATTTAAATCTCTGGAAATCGTCGATAATTTCTTCAGCTACCTCTTTGCGAGACTTACAGACAGAGCAACGAGGATCAGTCCCCTGAAGTTTAAGCAATCCTGCCATAAAATAAAAGGCCCTTACCCTGTTAATAAGCAATTTTTCCTTTTCCATTGCTCACCCTCCTAAAAAAATTTTACTTACCAAAAAAAAATGATTTCTTTCCCCTAAAAATTTTACTTACAAAAAAAATAATAATTTCTTTCCCCTTTGGGGCTATATGTGAAAAAAATCTCAGGATGGTGGTATAAGCAACTGATTATGCTTTTTAGTGTAAGTGTGATCCTTGTAATTACTTAAAGAGCCCAGGTTTGCAGAGGTTTTTCCAGTCTATAGTAATTTAAAAGTTCTATAAAGGGCTCAAGAAGAAGGGGATTATGTGAAAAATAAAAAAGGTGGCTTGGACAGAGACAATCTGAGGCACCAAAGCCTTTGATAGACCTTTCGGCTATTTGGCTTAGGGCTTTAGCAAAACTACACTCAAGGGATTCCCTACTTACTATGGGTATGGTAGTTAATAATTTTGCCCTCTCAAGAAAATAATCAATATGCCAGTGCTTAGTCTTTCGCTTGTGTTTATGTCTCCTTATTCTTTGCCTAAGATTATTCTTTGCCGAACCCACATAAATATAATAACCTCTGTCAAAGTGGGGATTGAGGGCTGATCCAATGGCTATATTATGGCTATTTTCCAGATACATCACCAACAAATAGATACCACTATTTAGATTTTCCCTATGAAGGATCCCCACGGGAATTTTGAGGGATCTAAAAGCTTTGATTTCCGAAAAGGTAGGATCTAACTCTATCGCTATAGCCCAGTAATTTACCCAAGAAAAGGTTTTTAAAAAGACCTCAGTAAAAGCAAAGTCTATGTGATAGGCAGGCAAAAAGTATTCTACATTAGGATTCATAACTACAAATAGACAGGCCCCTCTATTTCCTTCTTTTGTAAGTTGCGCAAGCTCAAGAAGATGCCTTGTGCCTCTTTCCGTCTCTGCATCAGGAAACAGGGCAAGCCTTTCACCAAAGAGAGTACAGGTCTTTACCTCAAGAAATAGTTTTTCTTCGTTTTTAGAGTGGACAAGCAGAAAATCAAACCTGCTTCTCCCTATCTTTGGCTCTTCTTTGATAAGTTCATACTCTGAAAACATAGGGAGAGCTTTCTTGAGGAGAAGCTTTTTTATTAAGCTATTGGTCAAATGGGTGTGTAAAAGAACTGGTTTTCCTTTTTTAATGGCCGCTAAAAGAAGATAGGGATAGTTTTTATCCCTTTGGGGAGTTAAATAGAGTAATCTTCCAGGTAAAAGAAGTTCCCATAGCCTTCCAGGATTGGGGAGATAGGCTTGACAAGGTTTACCTTCAATTTCTACCTCAACTACAAATCGATTAATCCTCCTAAGGAAGGTTGCCAGTATCAATTCCATTACTTTTTCCCTTAAGGGTGAGGGGTAGTCCTGCTATAATAAAATATACTTCATCAGCTATCTCTGCCACCTTTTGATGAAGAACTCCAGCAAGCTCTCTAAAGGCTCTACCAAGCTCACTTTCTGGCACAAGCCCCAAGCCAAGTTCGTTAGAAACAAGGATAACCCAACCTCTAAGATGGGCTTTAAAGGCCTTTAACTCCTCAAGAAAGTTCTCTATAAAGGTTTCTACTGGCTTTTTATAGTAAAGAAGATTGGATAGCCAAAGGGTGAGGCAATCTATTAAAATTACAGCATCTCTACCTTTGAGCCTCTTTAGGACCTGAGCAATTTCTAAGGGCTCCTCAATAAGCTGCCAGAGCTTTGATCGCTCTTCTCTGTGCTTTTCAATCTTCCTTTTCATCTCAGTATCAAAAGGTATAGCCGTAGCAAGGTAGTAAAATTCTCTAAATCCTAAAAGATGTTCACCATACTTAAGGGCCCAACTTGTTTTACCACTCTTAGCTCCACCCAAAACAAAACTAATCAACTTCCTTAACCCTCCAGAGATAAACCAACACTTCCTCTAAAAGATTAATAAATCTCCTATACTTTCCTCCATAACTCTTTTTGTTTGGTCCAAAAATTTCCCTCTCAAGTTCTATGTCCCTTACTTTTGAGAAATTTTCTCTAAAAAGAATGAAATCCTTTTGAAATAATGTTAAAATAGGCTCTAAAAGGTTTTTGCCTTCCCAAAGAAGATTTTCAATCTTTTCATAAATATCTTTGTTTGGAACTTTAGGTAAATTCTGCTTTATTTCTCCGAGCATGAAGTATATATTTTGTAATTCAAGTCCTCTTATACCCCTTTGCCATTGGTAGAAAAAGGGATATCTCTGGTGGAAAAGAAAATTTCTAAATCCCAGGTGTAATATCTTTGTAGTTTCCTTTTGCATATGGCTGACTAAGGTTTTTAATCTCTGTAACCAGTGATTCCTGGTAGAGCCCTCTATAAGGACCTTATCCTTCAAGTGTTTTTCTTCTCTTTGGGGGAGATTGAAATAATTACCTAAATTTTTTAAAAGTTTAAGGCCATTGGGGCAATTAGGAGTATCGTAATGTATAAGTGAAAGTAAAACCTTTCCCTTTCCGAAATTACTTTCAATGACTAAAGGTTTATCTTTCATTAATTGTAAGTTGAGAGAGATGGCGTATTTTTTCTCATAATGACTCAGTCTATCTTTATGATCAGCTATACAGAGATCGGCAAGATAGGCCTTATCTTGAGCTTTAGAAAATCTTGCTAAGACCTGAGTAGAAGTGTCTATTACTTCAAGCTCTGGAGGAAACCAGAGATAAAAAACGGGTCTCTTAATGCCTTTCCACAGAGGGCTTTCTTTTTCTATAGTTACCTCACAGGGGCCGCTATAGCTTGGCACCCTCTCTTTTTTGCGAGAAACTGAGCAAAGTTTAAGCCCCTCTTCACCTGCCAGGCTTGCCCCTCCACAAATACCAAGATAAATACCTCCCTCCTTCACAAAATCCCTGACTATTTCTCTCTGGGCCTCGGTCATAGCCTCAAGTTTATTTTTGGACCAGCCCCCAGGCACAACAAGGGCAATATATTTTTCTTTAAAAGAGCTGTCTATTTCCCTTGCTAACAAAGGCTCAACCTCAAAGTTTGCCCTTTTAAAGGCCTGAAAAGCCCAAAGACCCCAAAGATGTGAGTCACTGACAAGTAAAGCTAATTTCAAGGTCTTCTTCATACTTCCTCTCGTAGCCCCGCTTAGCTATTAAGTATCTTCCCAATCTCCTAATAGCCTCAGACCCTACAATAACCAAACTATGCATACCTACCTTATCTTCGGGAAGGCTCCTAAGAGTTGAAATAAATACCTCTTCTTCGGGACGAGACCCTGAATTTACGATGCCCACAAGGGTTTCCTCTCCCCTACCCTCCTTGATTATTTCCATAGCCCTCTGGAACTGGCTCTTTCGCCCTTTACTTCGTGGATTAAAAATTACTAAAGGAAGATCCGTTGAAACCAAAATCTTTAAACGCCTCTCAATGGTCTCCCAAGGAATAAGTCTGTCAGAAAGACTGATTACTGCAAAGTCGTTGCCAAGAGGAGCCCCAAGTAGGGCATTTCCAAGATTGAGAGCAGAAAGGCCAGGAATAATCTCCACTTCTAAAGACAAATTATTTCGGGCAATAACTTCTAAAGTCAAGCCTGCCATACCATAAATGCCAGGATCTCCCCCACTAACTAAGGCTGTATCCTTTCCTGAAAGGGCAAGTTCTATGGCCTTTTTGACCCTTTTTATCTCTTCCGTCATGGAAAAACTATAAATCTCTTTACCTTTAATTAGATCCTCAATTTGCTTAAGATAACTTTTATATCCCACAACTGCCTCAACAGACAGCAAAGCCCTAAGAGCCTTAACAGTCATTAATTCTTTAGCTCCAGGTCCTATACCCACTACATAGAGCTTTCCTCGGCTTTGCAAGGGTTCAAGGGCTATAGCTAAGGTGAGATCTGGCAAAATCCTTTTGGGCACAATTAGCTTTCCTCTACTTGCCTTAAGAGCACAGGCCTCTGACACACTGTTGATACCAAAATGATTTTTTACATAGATAGAAGAACTTATTGTATTAATGTTAGATAACTCTTCAGCTGAAAAGCTTAACAATTTGAGATTATGTTTAATAAGAAAATTAATA
Source organism: uncultured Caldimicrobium sp. (assembly GCA_964493015.1). Taxonomy (GTDB): domain Bacteria; phylum Desulfobacterota; class Thermodesulfobacteria; order Thermodesulfobacteriales; family Thermodesulfobacteriaceae; genus Caldimicrobium. The sequence continues at coordinate 54,010 of CAZBLU010000004.1, read as the reverse complement.
AGGGGAGGATATTTAGCTTTCTTATCTAAGGTGGCCACCCCTTTGATGGCTGAGGGCTCAATCCTAAGGTCTTCAAGGGCTGAAAATATAATTTTCTCAAAATCATTTTCGCTAAGCTTTTCATGAAAGCCAAGTCCAAGCCATAGACACTTGGGAATCAGTTGGAGCCCCTTTACTTGAGGAAGCTTTTCATAGGTGATTAGAAGATCTGCCTCTTCAGGGTTATCAGTTAAAAGAAATTCTTGGGGAGGAGAGGGACAAGGGAGATCCTCCTTGATCCAGAGGTTGAGAGCCCCTTTTTCATTCAATTTAGCCATAGTTGCAGTTAAAAGGGTAGGGTTTTTAAGTTGAAAATTTTTCCTCTTTATCCACAAGTCAAGGGGAGTAAGCCCAAGGAGGTCAGAAGCTGTGGTGATAGCGGGATGGGCTTCAAGAAAAAGGGCTAACTCCTGGGTAAGCCTGTTTACCTGGGCATAATGTCCTCCCAAAAGGGGAATAACATTCCTTCCCAACTCATCTATAACTATAACTCCTGGGTCTTTTCCCTTAGAACTAATAAGGGGGGCACACTTTCTTACCACAATCCCTAAGGCCATGATAAAAATAAGTAACTTCCCCTCATTCCACAGAGAAGTAAGCCCTCTTTCCTGAAGTTCATCCCAAGAGAGAATCTCCCCCCTTCCCAAAAAGGCCCTAATCCTCTCAGCAAGCTCACTACCCCTTGCTGATAAACATATTAAGAAAATTTCTCTATTTTCTATCATAAAGTTTTGATCTCCTGTAATAATTTTTATCTAATAGGTTCAAGATTTTACCAAGGACTATAAGGGCTGTTTTGGTGATCTTTTCTTCTTTCATCTTTTGGGGAAGTTCTTTAAGGGTAGTGAGGATTATTTTTTCTCCGCTATGGGTTAGACGATGAAGAATAGCTACCCTTGTATCTTTAGGGAGGACTTTTAGTAAGAGATTTGTGAGCTCTTCTACAAGGGAAGAGCTTAAAAAGAAGACGAGGGTTGAGTTAGTCTCAGCAAAGTTAAGAATTTCCTCTTCTGTTGCTCCTCCAGTCTTGCCTGCAAGACGGGTAAAGATGACGGTGTTAGAAAGTTCAGGATAGGTAAATTCAAGGCCAAGGGAAGCAGCAGCGGCAAGGCCTGAAGAGATACCTGGAACAATTTCATAGTCATAGCCCCTTTCCCTCAATCTTTCTATATGTTCCATTATGGAAGAGAAGATAGCAGGATCACCGCTTACCAATCTTATAGGAAGCTTACCTGCTTTTAAGGCCCTTTCCATTTCCTCAAGGATTTCCTCTAAGTCCTTACCATAGGCATCAATAAACCTTGCTAAAGGATTTTCCTTTTTTAAGAAGGTAAGCATATCCATATTGATAAGACTTCCTGGATAGATAATGAGATCTGCCTTTCTAATAAGATTTAGAGCCCTTAAAGTTAACAAATCTGGGGCACCTGGTCCAATTCCAATAAAGTATACCTTATTCATCCCTTTTGAGTATGATCAAGGTGAAATAGTCAAGTTGGTTAGCTGAAAGGTCATCCAGGTTAAACCATAGGTTTTCCTCTTTCTGACCTACTCTTTGAGCTACAACTCCTTTATAACCATTTTTTTTGGCAAAATCTACAATTTGGGAAAAAAATTTATGTGGCTTCATAAAGACAAGGTTTTTAAAGTGCATATATTTTTCAGGGGCTGAGAGAACTTTTTCAGCTGGGGCTATAAGGACCTCTTCTTCCCCAAGGGTGAGTGGTAAGCCAAATTTTGCTGAGGCTGCGGAAAAGGAACTTATGCCAGGGATAATTTCAAGGGCTAAGCCTTTATTCAAAAGAAAGGGCTTCAAATAATAAAAGGTGCAATAGAAGGCTGGATCACCCAAAGTGATAAAGACCCCCTCCCCTACCCTGCTTAAGGTTTCATATATAATTTGAGCAAGCTCAGCCCAGGTATCAGTTAAGTCCCCTTTTTTCATGGGAAAATGGAGGGGAATAAGAGTTTTCTCTTCTAAAGGAATTAACTCTTTAATAATAGATAGGGCAAGGGTTTCTCTCCCACCTGTGGGATAGAAAATAGTCTTTGTATCCTCTAAGACCTTTAAGCCCTTCAAACTTACTAATTGAGGATCCCCAGGTCCTACTCCAACTACATAAAGTTTCATTTGGTGAGGTACTCCTTAAGAAGATTGTAATATTTTTTAATTATTAACTGATAATTAGCTTGGCCTTGGGCCAAGGTATCAAGGGCATTTTCTAACTCAGAGGTGAGTGAATACTCCATAAGGCAGCAAAATTCCTGACTTAAGTAGTCACAAACTTTTTTACCGAGCTCGGTTGGTTTTAACCATCTGCCTTCTAAGACAACATATCCCCTCTTTAGGAGGATGTCAATAATAATTGGATAAGTAGAGGGTCTGCCGATCCCAAGGGCTTCAAGTTTTTTGATAAGGCTCTGAGGTGTATACCTCTCAGGAGGTTTGCTCTCATGCTCCTTTATTTCATAACCACAAACTCTAAGCTTGCATCCAACATAAAGGGGATAACTTTGGGAAGAAAGCTCCTTTTCTTTTAACACCTTAAGAAAACCATCAAATAACATTACCCTCTCCTTCAGCTGAAGAGTGAAACCTTGAGGTAGTCCCTCAGATTTAGCTATAAATTTTCTCTCCCTAAAAAGGGCCTCTTTCATTTGAGAAGCAAGGAAGTAGGTGTGAATCACTCCGTATAGGGCCCTCTCATTAGAGCTCAACCCTCGCAAATCTGTCTCTAAATTGGTGGGACGAATACACTCGTGGGCATCCTGAATCCTTCCTTTAACTTTTAACCGTCGCTCCCCTCCCACATAGGTGCTACCAAAAACTTTTTCAATAAACTTCCTTGCCATATTCTTAGCTAAGGGACTTACCCTTACAGAATCAGTGCGCATATAAGTTATGTAACCCTTTTCGTATAAGCCCTGAGCAATGAACATAGTCTCCTTAGGTTGTAGATTTAATAGCCTCTCGCCAAGTTCTATTAAGGTGCTTGTTTTAAGAGGTTGGGGTGGTAGCTTCTTTACTACCTTTTCTATAAGGTCAAAAATTGTGACTTCCCTTTGACTCAAAAAGTTTACAAAAAAAGTTAATAATTCTTCTTTAGTTTTAGTTCTAAATAGTTTATTTTTTGAAAAAAGCTCAAAAATATAAATCTCATTATTAGCACCAGAGAGAGCTACACTTAGAGAAAAACTTTTCTGGGGAACAAAGTTTTCTATTTCTCTCTCCCTATCGACAATTAGTTTTAGGGCAGGGCTTTGGACTCTACCAGCAGATAGGTTTTGCCTAAAGCTTTGCGATAGTTTAGGTGATACCAAATAGCCAATCAGTCTGTCAAGCACTCTTCTTGCTTTCCAAGACTGGTAGAGATTTTTATCAATTTCTCTTGTTTTCTTGAGGGCTTCTTTTAAGCCATGGGGAGTAATTTCCCTCAATTCAAGCCTCTTGAAAACGAGACTTTTCTTTTTTCCTCTAAGGTATTCATAGAGATGCATGCTTATGGCTTCTCCCTCTCGGTCTGGATCTGTAGCTAAGAATACCTCTTCAATTTGAGGAAGAATTTTTTTAATTTTATGCAGAAGCTTAAGTTTTGATGGTAAGAAAATAAGTTTGGGCTCAAAGGAATTGAGATCAATCCCGAGGTTGTTGGTTGGCAAATCTTTGATATGGCCTAAGGTGGCTAAAAAGGTAAACTGCTCTACTTGCTTTTCTAAGATCTTCTTTAAGGTCTTGATCTTTGTAGGGGATTCCACTAAAAAAAGCCTTTTCATAAAGGCTTAGCAAATCAGGAAATCAAAGAGGACAAAATTTCTTACGCTAAGATAGATAGAATAAAGAATTGGTAAATAGCCAGAAGTGTTAAGATAGTAAAGTCGCTCAGGAGAGATATTTTTTAAAGCCTCAGCGTCACCAATAAGGATATTTTTAAAACGATGAATGCCTAACTTCGTGTTGACCACAAATTCTGGAAGAAGCTTAAGCAGCCTCAAATCAGCTAATTCTTGGGCATATTGATAGGCCTTTGCAAAGTCAAGAGCAAGTTCTGTAAGCTCTTCCTTTATTTTTTTCATAAACTCACTTTCCTCTCCATTGGCTTCAAAGAGCTTTTCCTCAGCATCTTCACTCAGACACGCTTCATCTATCAAAATCAACCAGTCTTCCCTGTTCTCTTCTGTCTCACGGATTACCCCAAAGGGATAATGTTTTATAATCTTAGGAATCTCGGGGACTTTGAAATGCCCCTCCTCATTTAAGTAAATGTTTTTGCCCCTAAACCCCAATACAGCAAAGGGATATATGATTTTTCCCTCTGCGATACCAAACACTACTGGGTAATACATAGAGATGGGAAGTAGCTCTGAAAAGGTAAGGGGCACAACCTCAACCTCTTGGGCAAAGGCATAGTTCTCTGGCCTTTTTACACCTAAGCCAAGGTGTTTTTCTACCTCAAGCAAGACAGGCTTCTTAAAGGCTTTGATAGGCTCAAGCATAAGCCTCTCCATTAAAAGTTTTTTATAAACCTTAATCTACCACCTTCTAACCAAAAAACAATGAGAGAGCCTCTTTATTTGATATCTTTTGTAGGCTACAGCATGATGTTTACGGAAACCTGTAATCTTTGCAGCTATTGCCTAATTTTATCATATCCAATACAGGAATAGAATTTGAATAATGATCTCTAAGATAAAACCTAAGGAGGAGAGAGCTATGAAAACTGTGGAGGCACGAGCAGTTGTGTCCTTTGACTTTAATGGTTATCATTTTGATTTAAAACCTGGAAACAAGCTTCTCTTTGCCAATGATGTCTTTGAATTACTTCCCCCTCAAGTCAAGCAAGCCTTTATGGAGACCTCTTCAGCCCTTCCTCCCTTTTATGATGGAGAACCCTTAAATGGAAAAACCCTCTTTGTGTTTATGCAAGGGGCAATTGGAGATGTGCTCTGCTCAACTGTCGCTCTAAGGGAGATAAAGAGGCGCTATCCAGAGTGTAGGCTTTGGGTTGCGGTCTCTGGTAGGGCAAGGCCAGTGCTTGAAAATCTCCCCTACATTGATAAACTCCTTCCCCATCCTACTCCTGTAAAAGAGGTAGTCAAAGCAAATTACATGATTAAGGCAGTAGAGATGGTGAATACCCCTGGCTTTGATTATCTCAACATGGTTAAATGGTTTCTCTGGAAATTTAAGCTCTACTTTGCTGAGGATGAAACTCCTGACATATATGTGGACCAAGCTGTTTTAGTAGAGCTAAAGCCCTATTTTGAAGAAGTCAAAAAATTGTCAGGCAAAGATAAGATTCTGCTTTTCCATTATCTTGCCTCCTCTATCCATCGCACGCTTCCCCCAAAACTTATCAAAGAGATTGAGGAAAAGGTCTGGGAGGAGTATGTGCCTGTAATCTGTAGTCTTCCAGAGGAGGATATAACAGTTGAGGTTGCCCTTGAGGTGTATGGGATAAGGGCTGCTAATCTTTCTTATTTAATGAAGGATATAAGATATCTCATAGCAGCCGTTTATCTCTCTTCAGCAGTAATCACCGCTGATACAGCCACTCTCCATATTGCAGGGGGGCTAAAGAAACCTACAGTTCTCCTTAGTGGACCCATTGAGCCTTCTCTACGCTCAGAGACATACCCTACAGTTATACCCCTAAGACCAAGCTACACGGGAAAAACCTGTAAAGCTCCCTGTGGAATACACGCTTTAAGCGAGCCCTGTCCAGAAGCTAAACTTGAAGGGAAATTTTATAGCCCCTGTCTTGAAAGCATCCCTTCAGAGGTTGTCTATCTTGCTCTAAAGGACGCAGAGCTTGCCTGTGAAAGGGACTATCCCAAGCCAAAAAATTGTCCCCTCTGTCAATATTCTGGCACATTTAATCTCTTTGAGGTAATAAATCAGCATAGA